>DBEYYU010000085.1:0-28029 GCA_048184855.1 Collinsella aerofaciens | reverse complement strand
ATTTCGAACAGTCCTGCGCAAGACGAAGGCCACATTAAGTGGCCTTCTTTGCGTGCGGAACTCATTTTGAGCAAGCACCCGCCCTGCCGGGGCTCCCGGGTTCTGTGACGACTCGGCCGTTCGGGTCAGGTGGGCTGAATGGAATAGAGTGAATGGGCGCGCCGTTTGGCGCGCCCATTGTTTTGAAGGGGACTCATTTTGAGCAAGCGCCCGCCCTGCCGGGGCTCCCGGGTTCTGTGACGACTCGGCCGTTCGGGTCAGGTGGGCTGGATTGAATTTGGTGAATGAGGGCGCCGTTTGCGCCCTCATTTTTTGTGGATGTGGCGCAGGGACGGTCCCTTTGGTCACATTGCGCCTCAAGATTTCCAAAAAGTTAACCTTTGTTGACCTCAATAGTTAGATAAACTAAACTATTTTCCAAAAGTGTGCTCGAGCAAACTTGTTTACTCGGGTGCTGAGGCACCGTGCCGCGTCCAATGCGGCAAAAGGGAGAAGCAACATGAAGAAGTCGACGTTTAACACCTTGCTTGTCGGTGGCGGTTTTCTGCTTGGTACGGCCGGCATCAAGCTGCTCACCAGCGCTCCGGTCAAGAATGCCTGCGTGCAGGGTATCGCGTGCGGTATGCGCGTCAAGAACTGCTACCAGGATATGGTCGAGCAGGCCAAGGCCAATGTCGATGACATGGTTGCCGAGGCTGCCTACATCACCCAGAGCGAGGCCGCTGCTGACGAGGCAGCCGAGTAACGCTCCCAGGCACAAACTATGAGATTCTCGATTATTAGCGAGATCCCCGGCAGGACCCGTCTTCAGTTGGCGGGTCCTGTGCCAGAGAGCGATCTCGATGCACTTCTTAAGCTTGGCGGCGATATCGACGGCGTGCACAAGGTGCGCGTTTATGGCCGTATTGGCCAGATGGCGCTCGAATACGACGAGCGGTGTCGTGCGGGCGTGCTCGACGCCTTGGGTGCGCTCGATGCCCAGGCCATTGCCGACGCAAAGACGGGTTACGTGATGCAGCTTGAGCCGCGCAAGCACAAGCTCGTCATGGATCTTGCCACACTTATCGGCGCCCACTACGCGCGCCGCTGGTTCTTACCGACGCCGCTGCGTGCGGTGTTTGTCGTGGCCGGTTACATGGCATTTTTGCGCGCTGCCCTTCATGAGCTAGCGCAGCCGCGCCTGACCGTTCCCGTGCTCGACGCTTCGGCCATCGGCATTTCGTTCGTCAAGCGTGATGTCGATACCGCGGGGCAGACGATGTTCCTGCTTAACGTGGGCGAGCTGCTCGAGGACTACACCCGCGCCATGAGCGAAAACGAGCTCATCAACTCGCTGCTCGATGTGCCCGACAAGGCGCAAAAGGTCGTCGGCGACACCGAGGTAAGCGTTGCCGCCACCGAGCTTGAGCCCGGCGACTTGGTCGCTGTGCGCACTGGCATGTCCATTTGCATCGACGGAGTGGTCGAGCAGGGGAGCGCTATGGTCAACCAGGCGACCCTGACTGGCGAGCCGCTGGCCGTCGAGCGCAGCGTGGGCGACGACGTTTTCGCCGGTACCGTCGTGGAAGACGGCGGCATCTTGGTGCGCGTGCGCGCCAATACGGCGCAAACCAAACTGCGCTCAATCGTCTCGCTCGTGCAGACAGCCGACTCGCTCAAGTCCGAAGGCCAGTCGCATATGGAGGACCTTGCCAACAAGATCGTCCCGTGGAACTTCCTGCTCGCGGGCCTGGTTGCGCTTACCACGCGTAGCCTCATTAAGACCTCGGCGGCACTGATGGTCGACTACTCGTGCGCACTCAAGCTCACGGGCTCCGTCGCCGTCATGACCGCCATGAGCGATGCTGCCAAGATGGGCGTCATGGTCAAGGGCGCCAAGTACTTTGAGTCGTTTGCCAAGGCCGACACCATTGTGTTTGATAAGACCGGTACGCTCACCGAGGCGCAGCCGCGTCTTGCCTGCGTGCTCACGACCGACGGCTGGAACGAGGACGAGGTCCTGCGCCTTTCCGCTTGCTTGGAGGAGCATTTCCCGCATCCGGTGGCACGTGCCGTGGTCAACGCCGCCCGCGAGCGCGGGCTCGAGCACCGCGAGCGCCATGCCGCCGTCGAGTACATCGTGGCGCACGGCATCGCTTCGTCCATCGAGGGGCGTCGCGCCATCATCGGCTCCGCGCACTTTGTATTCGAGGATGAGGGCGCACAACTCGAGTCCGACATTAAGGAGCGCATTGAGTCCCAGATGCAGGGTCTGTCGCCGCTGTATCTGGCGGTCGACGGCACCGTTGTGGGCGTGCTCGGTATCGAGGACCCGCTTAAGCCCGGGGTTCGCGAGGCCATCGCCGACTTGCACGCGTTGGGCGTTAAGCACGTGGTCATGCTCACGGGCGATTCCGAGCGCACCGCCGCACGCATTGCGCGCGAGGCGGGAGTCGACGAGTTTAAGGCCGAGCTGCTGCCCGAGGACAAGTACGCGTATGTTGAGCGCATTAAGAGCGAGGGGCGCCACGTTGCCATGGTGGGCGACGGCGTCAACGATTCGCCGGCGCTCGGTTTGGCCGACGTGGGACTGGCAATGGGTGGCGGAAGCGACATCGCCAAGGAGGTCGCCGATATCATCCTGACCGACACGGATCTCGCTGCGATCGTGCGCCTGCGCCGCATGAGCCAGGGCCTCATTGATCGTCTGACGAGCTCCTACTCTAAGGTGATGCTCACCAACTCAGCGCTGTTGGCATTGGGTATTACCGGCATGATTACTCCGCAGACGTCGTCACTGCTGCACAACGGCTCAACGATCGCCTACAGCCTGGGCAACGCAAAGGCGTACCTCCGTTAGCAGACGTGTCCGCCCACGTTATCTGGCCTGCGCCTGGACGGCATCGGTGTCGTCCAGGCGCAGGCCTTTTGCATTTGACCATTTGCTAGCTTCTTTATATATTGTTGCTAGCAAGGCTAGCAATTGAAGGGAGCGGGATCGACGTGGGTGCTGCTAGTGGCATGGCGCAGGTGAACGTTCGCGTGAATCGCCAGGTCAAGGACCATGCGGAGGAAGCGTTGCGGCTTTCGGGCGCCTCGCTGCCCGAGCTTATCAAAAAGGTCGTAGCGAAGGTTGCACAGGGCGGCGGTTCGTGCGAAGAGGTGTTGTCGGCCGTTGACGACCAACTGCCTAGTGCTGGTGCCACCTCGCCGTTCGCCGCATCGTGGGCGGCGGCGGATCAGCTTTACGCGGACCTGGGCATTGCTACGTCGCCCGTATCCGACGATCGCGATTGGGACACAATCTATTCCGAAGCCATGGACGAGCGCTATCGCCAAAAGGGGATGATCCTGTGAGCGGGGCTCTCCTCAAAATAATGGTGGATGCCAACGTATGGGTTGATTCGTTTTGCGCCGACCATGCCGAGTCGCTTGCCGCGCGTGCGTTTATTGGGCAGGCGGCGGAGGCGGGGGCATTGCTGTTCTTCCCGGTTCATATCGCCAAGGACGTGCTGTACGTTGTCCAACATGAGCTGAAGCGCAGCGTTCTTGCCAGCGGGGGAGCGCTCGACGAGGCGTCTGCCCGCGCGATTGGCGATGCGGCGCTGGCGTTTGTTCGGAATATGACCGAAAACGCCACGGCCGTGGGTGCAGATGCGTCGGACCTTTGGCTGGCCGACAAATACTTAGCGCTCCATCGCGATTACGAAGACAACTTGGTGCTCGCCGCGTGTAAGCGCGCGCAGGTCGATTACTTGGTGACTAACGATCGCAAGCTGCTCGAACATGCCGATCTTGCAGCAAAGACCCCGCGCCAAATGATGCCGATTCTTGCTTTGGCCGAACGCGGCGACGCGGCTATCAGTTGACGCGAACTGTTTGCGGGCCTCTTGGACGACGATGCGCCAAGGGACCCGCGTTTGCAATTTACAAAAGCTCAGCCTTAATGGCGGGACTTTCTGCGAGCTGTTCGGCTGCCTTTTCGTCGGAATCGTTTAGTGCTGCCAGACTGCGGTAGACCCACTCGTTGACCTGGGTGTTCTTGATGCCTGCGGTATGCATAAGGGTGCCTACCTCGCGGATTGCTGCGAGCAGATCGGCTTTGGGACCCGCGAGCTCGACCTCGATGCCGTGGTAGGCGGCCACGCCGCGGTTCTCACTCACGTGGTCGATAAAACCCTCGACGGTCTCAAGCTGCTGGGCGAGAGCTGCATCATCGTCAGCGTCCAGCGCGACGAGTGCGTTCGATACCGTGAGGGCGGGATGTCCGCAGGGGACAAAGCCTTCGATGACATCCATAGCTTCGGTAATGGTTGAGCCCAGGCCTGCGAGGGCATTGACGAGTTGCTGCTTGGTATCCATAACGGTCCTTTCGACGGTTCAATTTTGCTTGGCGAAAATATACGTGACGCGATCGGTAGCAAAAGTGCGAAGTGCGGCGCACATTGGGGTCTTCACAGCTCGTGCATAGAACAGCTGTCCGCTTTCAGAACGTGGTAAGATAACACTCCACAAGCGGGGCTTGCCTCGTATGTTCCTTGAAAAGTCGACGGGTGTTGGGTGCTCGAGCCCAATACCATCCAGACTTTCCCGACATTCGGGGGCGACTGGTTTCGACACGATAGCTCTGAGAGAGGAAGCAAGCCGAGGTCTCCTCGCCTCGTTAAACAGGGGTACCGTCAAATTGAATTGACAACAACTCTTCTTTTGAGCCTATGGCTCTCGCTGCTTAGTTTATAGCGGCGCGTCAACCCGGTGATTTCCCCGACACCGGCGCGACGTCATGTTAGGGGAATGCTCCTGCGCACGTAATCGGTATGGCGCAGGCTAAGACCGAACCGGTTAGGACGCCGCGAGCGTGTCGCTGCGCGCAAAGCGTCCGAGACTAAACCAGCGACTGAGCTTGGAGATGCCAATCAGGGGGCTTTCGTGGACCGGAGTTCGATTCTCCGCGCCTCCACCAACTGTTCAGTAGGCGAACACATACGCGTGTTCGTCGTTAGGCGGGCGTTCGTATTGCTCGTCAGATAGAAAGAAGCCGCTCCATACGGGGCGGCTTCTTTGCGTTCTAGGCCTGCGGCATGATCTCCTGCTCGCCGTCCTCGTCCATGTACGGCATGAGGAACACGCCGCCCTGCTCGGTGGTCAGCAGCAGGTACTCGCGGTTGTGCTCGTCGCACACGATTTCCTGGCCTATGCCCTCGGGCAGGTCGTATATGGGGCCGTCCGTGCGAGCTTGCCTCACGGTCACGTCTTGCGCTCCCATGGCCTGCGACGCGCAGCTGGCGGCGGCCAGGACGATGAACAGCAGGACGACCGCCGCGAGGATGGGGCCGCACCCGCCGTTGCGCTCCTCGTCTGCGGGGCTCGGGTACGGCATGGCCTATCCCACCTTCACCAGATAGTCGTCGGCCTCTGGCTTGCCCGTGGCCTTGCCCACGGCGATGTAGCGCGTTGCGCCGCTGTAGCCCGTGTATCGGCCCCACACGTAGCCGTCGGCGATCTTGTACCAGTTATCCAGCGTCACGGTCTCGCCGCTGGAATAGTGCGCCACCTCGGTGCCGCCCAGGCCGGGGGCGTCGCGCACGCGCAGGTAGTCCACAGTGCAGCGGTAGGTGCCGCCGAAGTTCTCGGTCGTTTCCTGCTGCGCAGGCTGCGGCTGCGGGACGGCTGCGGGGGCGCTTCCAGCAGTGATGCCGAAGCATTCCAGGTAGATGCGCGCCAGCTCGTCCAGGTTGCCGTTGAACTTCTCGCGGTCGCCGTCGTTGTCGATGAAGCCGTTCTCGCACAGGCGGTAGTTGATGCCGCGCGCGGCGGCTCGGTTCGGGTTCGCGAGGTCGGAACGGCGCACCAGCTTCTCGGAGCGCCCGGGCATGAACGCCGCCAGCTTGTCGGCCAGCGCATTGTCGTACTCGTCAGGCTCAAAGCCCTCCTTGATGATGACGTGCGCGCCGTGGGCCGTGGCGATGCCGCTGGCGTCCATGTGCAGCTCCACCACTGGCGCGTCGGTGCTCAGGCGGTTAAGCCCGCCGTCGGCGTACCAGTTGCGGGACGTATCGCCCAGCTCGACCTCGGAACCGCCCAGTTCCTTGATTCGCTGGCCCAGGGCGCGAACGCGCTCGGCCTCGGTGCAGCCGCCTGCGCAGCAGCCGGGGTCGCCAGCGCCGTGGCCGCAGATGATGAACAGTTTAGCCATTGCCTACTCCTTCCCGCCTACGGTCACGCCCAGCAGGGCGTCGAGCCACTTGGATGTGATGCCTACCGACTTGAACAGCGTGTAGGCCGCCTGCACGCCGCCTACCACGGCGAAGGCGCACGTGACCCATGCACCCGGGTCTGCGGGCACGCCGCCCACGAAGCCGGTCACGACGCCCGCCAGGAGCGAGCAGCCCAGCGCCAGGATGCGCGCGGCCTTGCCGGTCATGGCCTCGGTCTTGATCAGCTGCACCGCGAACGGCACGGCGAAAGACAGCACGATGGCTGCGATTGCTTGCATTTCTGTCATTTCGGATTCCTTTCTATCGAGCCGATTCCTTGTAGAGCAGGTCAACGCGGTCGGCGATGTGGTCGACCTTCGCCGCCATGCCCTGGCTGCGCGCCTGGCTGTTCGCCAGGTCGGCGTGCAGCACCTCGTTGGAGGTCACGACGGACTCCATGAGCGCCTTCATAGCCTCCATCAGCGCGTTGCTGCGCTCCATCTGCGCGGCGATGCGGCCCTCCATCTGGCTGCGCTCGCGGTCGCGCTGCGCCCGCTCGTTCACCTCGTCCTGCTTTCGCTCCTCGCGCTTGAGGTCGATGTTCGCCTTGCGCTCGTTCTGGGCCTTGAACTCTTCGAGGAACTGCTTGCCGAAGTACAGGACCACCAGGACGAGTAGCGCGCCGAAAAGCGACCCGGGGCCGTACGGCGCGAAGATTTCCAGTACGTCGGTCATTCGTTTTCTCACCTCCTCGAATCGCTGCCGCGATTGTCCGCGAGGTGTCGCCGGGCAAAAGAAAAGCGCCCCCGAAGGGGCGCTCGCTACTCCTGCGGCGCTTCCGGCTGGTCGGGCTCCATGGCTTCCAGCTCGTTGATGCGGTCGCGCCACGTCTGGCGCTGCGAGATGATCTCGGCCACCTCCTTGGCAGCTGCGGCGATGGCCGAGAGCAGGTCGGTGATGGACGATGCGGAGAAGATGCGCTCCACCGCCTTCATGACCTTGTAGTCGCTCTGCTCAAGCTGCTGTTTGTAGCCGTTGATCTCCCCGGCGATTTCCTGTTCTGTCATGGGTCGCTCCTTCCGTTGCTAGGGTAGGGGCATGTTCCCATCCGTGTCGCCTCCAGGTTTGGATTGCATTGAGCAACCCCCCCCCGCGGGATTTCCGGACAGGCTGCGGTACAGCGCGTCCATGGCCCGCACGCTGCGGTGCGCGTCCAGCCGCTTCATGCCTCCGCGCCAGCTCTGGTAGCTCTGCTCCACCTGCTCGGGGGTCATGATGCCGTCGGCGACCATGCGGGCCATCTTCTTGAGCTTGCGGCGCTCCCGCGTTATGGAGTCTCGGCACGGCTTCACGACTATGCGGCCCGTCTCCGTGTAGAAGATGCGCTTCTTCAGCCACGTGAACCCGCGCGTGAGCTTCACCACGCGCGTCTTGCGCGGGTTCAGCTCGATGCCCAGCTCGGCGCATTTGCCCTCTATCAGCAGCAGGCACACCTGCAAGTAGTCCTTGGACTCGTGTATCAGGTAGAAGTCGTCCATGTAGCGCCCGTAAGACTCGGGGCGCAGCATCTCGGTCACATAGTGGTCGATGCGGTTGGGGTGGGCCACGGCGCATATCTGGTTCGGCTCGCTGCCCAGCCCCAGGCCCACATCGCCCTGCGCGTCTATCAGGCGGTGCTCCAAGGCGACCACGCGCGGATCTAGCAGCGCGGAGGCCACCTGGTCTTTGACGGGTTGGTGCGCTATGCGCGCGAAGTAGTCGGAGAAGTCGCCCAGGAGGATGTAGCCCTCGCGGCCGTGCCGCCTCCAGTGGTCGGCCAGGTGGCGCTTGAGCAGCTTCAGGGCGTAGTCGGTGCCGCGCCCCTTGATGTTCGCGGAGTTCGCGGCTATGAGGGTGGGCACGATCGCGGGCACGAGCGCGTTCTGCGACAGCGACTTCTGCACCACGCGCTCGGGGAAGTGCACGGCGCTGATATGCCTCAGCTTGCCGCGCTCCCATAGGTCGAACCGTATGAAGCCCCGGCATATGTCGCGGCCCTCCAAAAGGTCGCGGCGGGACAGGACGGCGTTGCGCAGGTAGCTTCTCATGTACCTCTGCGTGGACGACTTCCACATGACGCCCCGCGCGGCCTGCTTTGAAGCCTTGCACAGGCTGTTGAGGTCGGCCACGGTCTCAAGCGTGCACGCCTTGACGCGCTCGGCCTTTGCCTTGGCCCGCTTCTCCTCGCGGCGCTTGCGGCGTGCGGCCCTTCTTTGCTCTGAGTTCATAGAGAGCACCCCGCACGGCTTGCAATGTGGCTCTGACAGCCGCTTGAGGTATGGCCATGAAACGCGGCGAAGCCACGGAGCGCCGCGCCATGCAAGCAGCGTCCGGCCACCCTCGCGGGGTGCGTATTTACGGGCGCATGCCCGATGGTCGAGCCTTCCTTCCTCTCCGCGCTCTGCTTTCGGCCCTGGGGCCTACTCGGTCTGGCAGTAAGGGAATCCGGGGCGGGGGCGAACCCAGACGTCCGTCGCCGAATTGTAGTTGGCATTGCCGTTGTTGTTGACGTAGCACACGTTGGACGAGGAGCCACCCATGACGGAACGCAACCACCAATTGTACCGATAAACAAGGCGCGACCGCCGCCCATTATAGCGAACGCAGGCGCTCTAGCTCGGCCTCGGCCTCGGCTATGCGCTCCTCGGTGGACTTCTTGCCCGTCACGCGCACGTTCTTGCGCGCGCCCTTCAGCAGCCTGATCTCCTCCTCGACCATGGCCGACAGCTCCTCGAAGCGGTTGGCGTTCACGGGCAGGCCGATATCCATGAGGCACTGCATGTCCAGCATCAGCTGCTCGCAGTCAGCTATGGCCAGCGTCAGGTAGCGTTTCCTCTCCAGCGCGTTGAACGAGGTGTTGGGGTAGAAGCAGTCGGCGCGGTTGACGTTGTACACGATGCTGCGCGCCGTCTCCACGGTCGGCACCGCGTTCAGCAGGCGGTAGGCCTTCGGAACCACGGAGGACGACGCCATCAGCTTGTTGACCTCCACGCGGATGGCGACGGCTTGCGTGAAGAACTTGTACTCGGACACCTCGCGGTTGCGCTGGTAGACGCCGCTCACGTGCACCTCCTGGGGAAACTGGCGGAAAAAAAACGGCCCGCTTCGCGGGCGGAAGGCGACCGCGCAAGGCGGTCGCCTAAAAGCAGAGTATAGAGCACTCGGCTGGCTAGCCGACGAGGAAGCCGGGGCGGGGGCGAACCCAGACGTCCGTCGCCGAATAGCAGGTGGCACCGCCGTTGTTGTTGACGTAGCACACGTTGGACGAGGAGCCACCCATGACGGAACGCAACCACCAAGTGCACCGATTTCCGTTGACTCGGTGCGCCGTGTCTCGGAACAGGTCGAACTGGCAGTCGAAGCCGACGCTGTAGCCCTTGGTGCCCCACACTGGGCAGCCGTACACCTCCATCTCCGACAGCGAGAACACCTTGCCGATATCCTGCCAGCTCCACGAGTTTGAGTCGTTGAGCGCGCCGCTGGCGCTGTACCGCTCCTCAAGCAGGACGCGCTGGGTCAGCAGATACTTGGTCAGGCTCTCGGGCAGGCACGCCTCGAAGGCTGTCTCCCACGCCTTGAGGTTGCTGTTGGGGTAGGGGCATTTCTGGTTGGCGGTGCCCTGGTTCGTGTTGGTCGTGTTCCACATCAGGAAGCTGTCGTTGGCAACGCCGGTCACGGTCTTGGCCACGGCGATGGGCGCGGAGGCCACGAACGCGATATGGTGTCCCTTGCTGTTGTCGCCGCAGTAAAGGTACGGGTCGATGTGGGCAAGCAGGAACCGCACAGATTGCTGTGTGGTGACGGCGGATGCGCTCACAAGCGGCACGTCCAGGTAGTCGCCCACGCGCAGGCCTGCGAAGTTCGCGGCGGCGATGCGCTTATGCAGCGCGTCGTACACGCTGCCGCTGCCGATCTCTCCCGCCAGGATGGTGGCGATGTTCTGCCCGCCGTACTTGCCGATTTGGCCCTGGCGGTTGTACTCGGCGTTGTTGAGCGCCGTCTGCGCGTTGCTGCGCGCGGTATCGTCGATGACCTCGTAGCCGATGCCGCCCACCGACAGGGTTTTCGCTTGTGCCATTTCGCTGCCTTTCTACTTGAGGTTGAGGGTTGTGCCGGACGCCGTGCAGGTGCTCCCGAACGTGATGGTGCTGCCAGATGCACTGGCCTTGGAGGCAGGGCAGTACACGGTGCCGTCGTCGTAGATGAACGCGTCCGTGGCGTCGGCCAGCTTGCCGTACAGGTCGGCTATCTGCTGCTTCTGCTTGGCCATGTCCGAGCTGCCCGCGCTGCCCTGCGCCACGCTGTTGGCTATCTGCAGGGCGATGTTTGCCGCCGCGTCGGCGTTCGAGGCCGCGCCGTTTGCCGCAGCCGTGGCGGCTTGCGAGGCCGTCTTCAGCTGCGACGCCTCGGTCACGCGGTCGCTTTCCGCCGTGGCTCGCTTCTTCTCGGCCTCTGCGCGCTTGGTTTCGGCGGTCTGGCGTGCCTTCTCGTTCGTGGCGCGCTGGTTTTCCGCGCTCGCGCGGGAGGCCTCGGCCTTCTGCATCTGCGCGTTCAGCGCGCTCACGTCGGCTAGCTGCCCTTCGAGGTTCGCGATGATCGCCTCCACCGCATCGACGTACGGGCCGGATATCTCGCCCGACGCGCTCGCCGAGGGCAGCACGTTCACCAGGACGTTCTCGGTGGTGGCGTCCAGCCCCGCCGCGTTCCGCACGCGCACGTAGCACACCTTGAGCAGCCCGGCCACGCCGAAGACGGCGGGGTCGACCGTCACGGTGGCCACGTTGTCGCTGATGCCAGTGAACTGCTGCTCCACGTAGGTGTGGTCGGGCTTCGCAGCCATGAGGTGCACCTTGCAGCCCGTCAGGGCCGCCTTCTTGTCGCCGTCGTAGATGGCGGCCTTCAGGACCTCGGCGCTGTCGCCCTGGTGCACGGTGATGACGGGCGGCGCTATGTTGGTCTTCTTGAGGTTGAGCGTAAGCTCGTGCGTTGCCATGCCTCATTCCTTTCCTTCGGCCGCAAGTGTCCGCGATATGTCGCCGGGCTGCGCTCTGTGGACCCCGCATATCTCCTCGTCGGTGAGCGCCGAGAAGTCCACGGCGTTGGCCTCGCCGCCTTCCGCGTCCATGACGGCCACGGGGCTGGACACGAGCGTGAAGCCGCCCTTGCCGTCGAACTCGAACACGTCTTCCGATTCCACGATGGCCCGCGCCGTGGCCGGGTCGCTGATGCACTCGAACACCGGAAGCGCCTCGGGCGGCTTCGGCGCGCCGTCGAGCGCCTGCGGCGCTTCGGGCTGCTGCACAAGGTGGTAGAACATTCCGTTTCCTCTCTCGCTGGTCTAGTTTCCCGTGATGCTGCTCATGCCGGTGATGATTCCGTTCACCACGTTGATGGTGCCCCACGTCCAGTTGTTGCCGTTGTCGGTGATGCACCCGATGAACTGCGTGGAGCCCGTGTACCCGTAGGTGCCGCCGCTGCTCGGATTGGTCCCTATGGCGAACTTCGGGGCGAGTATCCTGGCGGTGCCCGACGACCCAATGTCTGCGCGGCTGCTATCCAGGTACACGTAGTTGTTGGAGTTCTCCTGCAGCTTCACGTACGCCGAGCCGCCCGCGTTGCTGTTGCCGCTCCTCATGTACAGCTGCTCGTCGGGATGGCTCATGTAGCCCGCGTAGCAGGGGGTCGTCAGCCACGTCTGGCGGTAGTAGCGGTTGACTGCCAGGAAGCCGTAGCCGCAGGCGGATATGCCCACACCGTCGGTCGAGCTCGCCGTGGGGCTGTCCTTCGCGTGGACGGCCTCGATGGTGCAGTACTCGGTCGAGCCGTTCACGAACGACGCTCCCGGGTGGTTGTTCGTCGTCGTGCCGGTGGTGATGTAGTTGGTTGACGACGTGCCGACCATGTTGCAGCGGAACATGGAGGTGCTGCCCACCAGCACGGTGCCCGCGATGATGGAGCCGTTCTTGTCGGATATCTGGAAGCCGTTGGTGGCGTTGATATAGACCCTGTTGCCGTTGCTGTCGGTCATGAAGATGGAGCCGTCGCGCAGGTAGAAGGCCCCGCTGTCGAGGTCCCAGTACGAGTTCCCGCCTTTGATGCGGCCCGTGGTCAGCTCGTCGGCGGTCACGCCGTCGCCGGTTATGGCCGTGCGCCACTTCCACGCGCCGCTGGAGTACTTGGAGTTGGCCACGCCGATGATTCCGCCGCCTATCTTGACGCACTTGGTGGCGCTCTCGGGCTTTTTGTCGTACACCAGGATGCCTTGGCCGGGCTCCTCGTACACCCAGCCGCCCGTGGTGTTCACCTCGCTGTTGAGCATGTCAACGATCTTCTTGCGGATATCCGTCGGCAGCTGGTCGAGCTGTTTCTGCAGCCCATCCACCTCGCCCTCGGCGCTCGTCAGCCGTTCGTCCAGCTTGCCCGTGACGCCTTCCAGGTACTCCTTGTTGGCCTCGTCTATCTTCTTGAGCACGCTCTCGCTTTGCTCTATCGACGTGTCGGTGTACAGGCGCAGCACCTCGTCCAGGTCAAGGTTGCCGTCGTCGGAGTACTTCTTCAGCGCCTCCTCCAGCGTGGTGTCCCCGTTGTCGGCGTACTCCTTGAGGGCCTTGTCCAGCTCGTCCCTTATCTGATCGGTGTAGTCCTGGGCGGCGCCGCCGACCTCCTTGGCGTACGCCTTCTGGCGCTCCTCGGCGGCCACCAGGCTCTCGCCCCATTTGCCGGTCGATGCCTTGTTCGAGGCGTTCACGGCCTCGGTCACGGTCGCCCGGATGGTCGAGGCGGTGAACTTGGCGGCCGACTTCTGCGCGGCCATCAGCTCGGCGACCGTCTGATAGTTGCCGAACGTGTAGGTGACCTCGCCGGGGCGCAGCTGGTCTTCCACCACCTTGGTGATGCGCGTGCGCACGCGCAGCGGCGGGTCGTACACCTTGTCCACCACGGTCACCAGGTCGCCCTCGTCCGCGCCCTCGAAGCCCTCGCCGGCGCGCGCAAGCGCCACGGCGTCCGCAGTGTAGGACACGGTGGGCACGCACGACTTCGCCAGCTGCGCCTCGGTGAGCTTCTTCAGCTCGGCGGCGTCCTCGCAGTCGGAGAACTCCACGTCGCCGAACACGTGCGCCTTGCCGCCCTTGCCGTCGGGCCGTCCCCAGCGCGCCAGCGCGTCGGCCGACCCCACCCAGTTCTGCCCGCCGTTCACGTCGCCGAAGGTCAGCTTGCGATCGTAGCCGCCCGTCAGGTTCCCGTCCTCGTCGGCGGTCTGCAGGGACTTGCCGTAGCCGTACAGGGCAGTACACACGTTGCCCTCGTCCACGCTGCGCTTGACGCTCACGAGGTCCTTGGCGTAGGTGAAACGCTTGCCGTTGTCCTCGCCGACCTGCTTGGCCATGCACACGCGGCGTGCGGTCACCTTGGTGCCGCTCACCTGGATTTCGAACGACAGCTCGCCGCCCCAAGTGTTTGCCACGTCGTGGATGGCCGCCCATGCGTTGGTGTGGTAGAAGTTCGTGCCGGCCTGCCCGAGGTCGGCCACGGTTCCGACCTGCCAGCGCGAGGAGGACAGCGCCGAGGCCAGCGCGGCGTAGGCGCTCACGTCGTAGGGGCGCTTGTCCTCCAGGTAGTCGCCCAGGAGCTCGATTTGCGCCGAGGTCGGGCAGTAGTACGTGTAGAGGATGCCCGCGCTTGCGCGCTCCTCTTCCACGCCGTCCACGATGTTCTCGTGCCAGCGACCCTTGAGGTCGCGCCACACCAGGCGGTAGCCCTTGTCCAGGCGCGCCAGCGTTGTGATGCTCAGGGCGTTCTCGCCGTTGACCTCGCGCGTGTCCTCGCACTCGAACAGCGTCTTGATGGGTCCCTTGTACGCCTCCCAGCGGTCGCATGCCCACAGAATCATCAGCCCACGTACCTTTCCGTCCACTGTACCGTCGCGGTGCCGCTGGACAGCTTGAGGCTGTTGGCCCCCGGCTCCAGCGGGAAGAAGTCACTCTCGAAGGTCACGGGCGCGGGGCTGCCGTCCACCGTGGCCTGCGGGGCGGCCATGTCGATGACCACCGCGCTCGATGCCGTCACCGCCTTGTCGACCTGCACGAACTCGCCCGTGCCCATGTTCGTCAGCCGCAGCGCCGACGTGCTGCCGCCAGGCCTGACGGTCACGGTGGGGTAGGTGCGGAACGTCCCGCCAACCTGCACGCCCGAGGTGCCCGACACGGTTGCGCGCCCCTCGGCCCCGTAGGCCACGGGGTCGTATGCCGTGAACGTCAGCGTGGCCTCGCCGGTGTGCCACAACGTGTCGAGCGCGCCCGGCGAGGTCAGCACGGCCATGTAGCGCAGGCCCAGGTGCCTCTCGTCGTCCAGCCACAGCTCGGCCTCCTTGAGGCACAGCAGGCGCGAGGCCATGAGGCGGCGAAGGGCCGCCATGTCGTCGGCGGGGCGTGCCCTCCAGGCCGCCGCCACGTCTATCGTCAGGGGTTTCAGCTCTGCGCGCATGAAGCGCGAGCCGGGCTGCCCGGGCACGTCGCGCGTGGCGATTTCGTACTCGGGCAGCAGCGAGCGGGTCACGAGCCGGGTGTCGAACCACGGCGCGAAGTCGAAGCCGTTGTATATCATGCGAAGCACTCCTGCCGTTTGATTTCCTTGGCTATCTGGCGGGAGATTTTCTCGATGTCGGCCTCCTCCCGCACGGTCGCGTACAGGTTGATTGTCACGTTCGTGTCGCCATGGGCCGCGCCGCCCTTGCCGTCGAGCAGCTTGGCGATGCCCTCGGCCAGCGGGCGCGCGCCGCGCTCGTTGAACGGCACCACGCCCTCGGTGCCCGCCTCGCCGACGCCGATGACGCTGGGGCCGTTGAACACGCCGCCCTTGGCGTACCAGTCGATGCCGAAATGCGGCACGCTCGGCGGGCAGATGCTGAAGCTGCCGGAGATGGACAGGTGCGGCAGCTTCAGGTGGGGCAGCGACCACGAGAAGTTGAAGAACCCCTTGATGGAGTCGATGACGTTGCGCACGGTGTCGCGGGCGTTCTGTATCGGCGTCTCGATGGCGCTCTTGATGGAGTTCCACACGCTGCTCACGGTGTCCTTGGCGGCGTTGAACACGCTGGAGATCGTGTCGCGGATGCCGTTCACGATGCTGGATATGGTGGAGCTGATGCCGCCCCACACGCTCGACGCCGTGCTGCTCACGGCACCCCATATGGAGTCCCACACCGCCTGAATTGCCGACAGCACCGCCGATATGGTGGAGCTGATGGCATTGATGGCCGCGCCTATCGCCGAGCTGATGGCATCCCATATGCTGGAGGCGGTGGAGCTCACCGCGCCCCACACCGTGTCCCACACGCCCTGGATGACCAGAAGGGCTGCGCCTATCACGTCGCTAACGTACTGGATGTATGCGCTCACCGCGCCGTAGATGGCCTCCCATATGGCGCTGGCGGTGCCGCTGATGCCTTCCCACGTCGCGCCCCACCATTCGGAGAGCGCCGTCACCACGTCGGTGATGACCTGGCTCACCGCGTCGATGTAGCTTCCCACCGCGCTGCAGATCGCGTCCCATGCCGCCGTCAGCTGCTCGCCGAAGTTCTCCCAGATGAAGTTCCAGGGTATGAGCAGCGTCTCGATGGCCAGGTTCAGAATCTCGCCCAGCAGCATCACGGCGACCTGCACCACGTTGCAGATGCCGTCCCAGATGGACGAGACGGTGCCGGCCAGGCCTCGGAAGAACCCGGCTATGGCGTCGATGGCCCCCTGCACCGTGGAGCAGATGCCGTCCCACACGCCGCCCAGCGTCTCGCCGAGCTGCGAGAAGAACTCGCCGACGCTTTGGGCCACGTCGCCCGCCACCTGGGTGGCCACCTCGAACGCGGCGCACACGGCATCCCACACGGCGGTCACCGCGTCGCGGAACTCCTCGCAGTTGTTCCACAGCAGCACCACGGCGGCGATGATGGCCGCTATGGCCGCTACCACGGGGTGCGCGGCTATGAGCCCCAGCGCGCCGGTGCCCATCTTGCCGACCACCTGGAAGGCCGCTCCGATTTTCGGCACGGTGTCCACGACGGTGCCGACCGTCGACAGCACGGGGCCTATGGCGGCCGCTATCGTGGCGATCGCCAGCACGGCGGTCTGGCCGCCCTCGCCGATGCCGGCGAACCACTCGGAGAACGACTTGACGACACCCGCCACGTTGGTGGCGATGTTGAGCAGTGGCTCGCCAAGCGGCTCGATGGAGCCCTGCAGCTCGCGCATGGCCTCCTGCGATTTCACGGCGAAGCTGTCGGAGGCGGCCTCCTGGGCCTGCTGCGCAGCGCCCGCCACGTCGCCGAAGCTGTCCTGCACGCCCGCCAGGGACTCGATCATGCCCATGGCATTGTCCTCGCCCAGCGAGGACCACAGGGTGGAGGCCAGCGCGGCCTTGTCGTACTCGTTTGGCATCTGCGTGAGGTCGCCCAGCACCGCCTGCAGCATGTCCTCGGCGGTGGCGCTGCCGTTCTTGAAGTTCTCGAAGACCTCCTGCGTGCCCTCGCTGAACGAGCCGATGGATTCCTCCATGCGGCCGTCGGACAGCGCCGTCAGGAACTCGTTGAGGTAGTCGCCCACCTTGTCCAGGTTGTACGCGCCGTTGGACGTGCCCGCTTCGAGCAGCGAGAAGTACTCGCTGGCGCTCATTCCCGCCTCGCCCCATCGCACGGAGTATTCGCTCAGGTTGTCGCCCAGCTCGTCGGTGTAGTTCAGGCCGCGCTGCATGCCCGCCGTCAGCAGGTCGCTGGCCTCGGTGGCGGACAGCCCGAAGCCCTCCATGAGGGCGTTGGTGCCGCGTATGGACTCGTTCACGTCTGCGCCGAAGGTGTCCGACAGCATGAGTGCGTTGGTGGTGACGGTCTGCAGGTCCTCGTCGGACACGTCGCGAAGGGTGGACTTGCACTGGATCAGCGCATCGTTGACCTCGTCCAGGGACTGGCCCCAGCCACCCTCGTATATGCGCTTGCCTATGCCGCTGAAACGCTCGGCCTCCTCGCCGGACACGCCGAACGCGGCGGCTATGCGGGCGTTGGCCTGCTCGTAGTCGCTGGCCACGCCGAATACGGCCTTGCCGGCGGCCACCACGGGCGCGGTCAGCGTCACCGTGGCGGCCGTGCCGGCCTTCTTGAACGAGGACGACAGCTTCGCGGCCTTCTCGTCGCCCTCGGTTATGTTCTTCCAGGAGATGCCCTGGAGGTCGCGCTCCAGGGCCTTGATGTTCTTGGATACGTCAACGGTGTCGAGCACCGCTTTGATGATGACGTTGCCGTCCATGCTCACCTCGTCGCTCTCTTGAGCGCGGCGAACACATCGCGCATCGCCGCGTCGCTTCCTTCCTCAGAGCCGTGTGAGCTGCGGCCTTTGCCGAGTTCGAACGCCTTGTGGGCGGCGTTCCAGGCCTCGACCTCCTGCCTGTTGTATTTGGTTGGCTTCGGCTTGGTCGCCGGGTTGCGGTAGTGGATGGCCGCGCCGAGCGGCGTGTCCTGCGGGCAGCCGCCCACGAGTGCCACGAACTCGGCAAAGCTGATGCGACCGCGCACCTCGTCCCACTCGATGCCGTAGGCCTGGCGGAAGCTGGTGCGTATGCGCGCCGCGTCCTCCTCCAAGTCCCACAGCGGGGTCTCGTGCGGGCGGTCGCCGGTCAGGTCGAGTCCGCACATGTCCCATACCGCCGCGTCGCGCATCCGCACGAACTCGGCGGCGTCGTAGTCGCATGCGCACCACGCGTCCGCCCAGTCCACGAAGAACAGCGCCAGGAACTCGTCCCGGCGCTGGTCGTCGGACTTGCCCTCGTCGGTCAGCACCTCGATGACGCGGATGATCGTGAGCGCGTCGTCGCGCACCAGCACCTCCTCGCCGTTCCACGGGTAGCGCGTGGCGCTCGTGCCGTCGGGCAGCCGCACCCGCTCGGCCGTGAGCGCGGCTGGCAGCATTACTTGCCGCCCTTCTTCTTGCGCTTGGCCTTGGCGCGGCGCTGGGCGCGGTTGAGCGCCTGGACCTGATCGGCGCGCTCGCTGTATGCAAGGCCGCACGCCATCAGCTGCTCGCTGGTCGCGTGGCGCGCCAACATGTTGAGGAACGTGGCGAAGACCTCGCCCAGGATGCGGATGTTCTCCTCGGGCGCGATGGGGCCCTCGTCGCCGCCCATCCACGCGAGCAGCTGCTCCCAGCCCTCGGTGCCGATGAACGCCGAGATGGTGCGCTTCATGAGGCGGGCCTGCGCGGCGTTGGCCTCGGCCGCCTTCTCGGGGGTGTCGGCCTCGCAGGCCATCTGCTCGTTGGCCTGCGCACGGTCGATGGCGTTGCCGACCTTGGCCAGGTACTCCTCGATGTGCTTGTCGTCGAACCACACGCGGAAGCGCGGCGTGTCGGGGTTCTCCTCGGGGTCCTCGAAGAACACGTCCTCGTACGCGCGGATGTTTTTCAGAAGTTCCATTTGTTGCCCCTTTCGTGAGCGGTGAGCGTCGGGCATAGAAAAGGGGCGCGGGCCGCTCACTAGCCCGCGCCCCCATGTCCAGGAGGTTATGTCTGGTGTCGCCTGCGGCTACTTCGCCGCCACGGTGACCTTCACCTGCGTGCAGATGCTCGGCTTGGACGCGCAGCGCACGGTGATGACCGCCTCGCCTGCGGCCACGCCCGTCACGTTGCCGTCGCTGTCGACGGTGGCCACGTCGGTGTTGCCCGATGCGAAGAAGCACTTGGCGTTCGCCTCGGCGGGCGTGACGGTCGGCGCGAGCTTCATGGACTTGCCCACGGCCGGGCCGGTCGGCGCGGTGCAGGTGACGCCCGTGGGCTGCTTGAGTTTGTTGGCGGGGATGTAGCGCATAGCGCCAGCGCCCGAGATTGTGCAGGAGAACGCGCCGGGGTCGGACGCCGCGCCCTGCTGCGAGCCGACGGTCAGGCCCAGGTAGGTGCAGTCGCCCTCCACCACGTCGCCGTTGGGGTCGGTGTGGCGGAAGTGGCCCGTGCGGCCCTCGCCGGTCTCAAGCGCCAGGCTGGCAACGAAGTCCTGCGCGGGGTCGCCGTAGCAGCGGTCGCCTGTGACCTCGTACTGCGGCTGCACGCTCTTCACCTTGTCGGTGGGAGTGCCGTATCCGTCGTAGTAGTCCTTGGTCTCGGTGGTCTCGTTGGTGGTCGGCTTCACCTCGGTGATGCCGCGCGAGAAGATGGCCCACGTGGGGCTGGCCGCGTCTGGCGTAGTGTCGATCTCCAGCGCGCTCATGTAGTTGGGCGCGAAGCCCAGGTCTTGGTTCTTTGCCATCGTTATCCCTTCTCTATGGTTATGGTCGCTTTGATTCGGAACTCCCACAGGTACGGCCCGCCCTCCGGCGGCGTTATCTCCTGCGGCTCTGTGTACAGCGCCGCGCTGGTGAAGCCGTAGGAGCCGGTGGGCGAGGACAGGTCGGCCCCGTCCAACGCGTCGGCCAGGTCGTAGGCGTCGCCCATGGCCTTGGCCTCGGAGGTGTCCTTCACGATGACCTGCAGCACGTATCCGACACGGCGGGTGCCGTCCATGTGGCGCACCGCGTCGGTCGTGGGCATGGGCCTCAGCACCACCGCGTCGTCGTGGCCGCGCGATGCTGCCAGGCGGGTGAGGAGCACCGGGCCGTAGCCCAGGGCCTCTATGGCGACCTTCGCCGCCTCCATCACGTCCGGGGCCATGTCACGCCCCCTCGGTCAGGAGGTCGACGGCCAGGCGCTCCCAGTCCTCGCCGTGCGCTTCCTTCGCGGCCTTCGGCCAGTCGGCCTTGGCCCTCGGGTTCTTGCCGTGCTTGATGGAGCTGTCGGGCAGGTCGCGCACGTAGGCGGCGTAGTCGGCGTCCCATATGACGAGGCCCTGCCTGAAGTCGGAGGCGGCCTGCATGGAGTTGTGCATGCGCTTGGTGTCCTCTGGCGTGAACGCGTTCATGTCCTCGGCCACGCTCATGGCGAACTTCACCTGCTTGGCCTCCAGCTCCTTCGCGCTGAAACGCTTCATGAGCTTGGTCAGGTCGACCGTAACTGCTGCGGGCATGGCTACCTCACCTCCAGTTCCCAGTGGTGGGGACGGGTGCCGAACGCGCGGCGGGGCGTGCACCTCGCCACGTTCATCCACTCGCCCCCGTCGATGCTCACGCGGCTGCCCACGGGCACGTCGAACATGCCGGGGCTGTCCGCGCCGTCTGCTATCACGAGGCCCTGCGCGCCGTCGCCCAGGGCGTACTCGCGCACGAGCCACGCCGAGACGGGCTCGAAGCGCACGCGGCGCACCTCGACGGGCTGCTCGAACTCGCCGCCGTAGCCGCCCTCCCTGGGCACCTTGACGGACATGGTGGAGGGCCGCGCCGAGCGCGGCACCCGCATCATCTGGTACCCCCGATGCCCGCGTAGAGCAGCGGCGTTCCAAGCAGCTCGCGGCGGACGGCGGCCTCCATGTCGCTGCGGTAGGTGCTGGCCCCTTCGGTACCGGGGTTCCACGAGAACGAGCCGACGGTAAAGCCGCCGCCCTCCATGATGCCGCCCGAGCATCCGTATGCGGCGTCGACCTCGCAGGCCGCCATGACCGCGCGCGCCCACTCCTCGGAGCCGTCCGGCTCGTTGGGGAAGATCAGGTCGCGCACGGCTGCCGTGGCGTGGGGGAGCGCCGCCTTGAACTCCTCGGCGGACAGCTCCCCGCGCCCGGCTGCCAGGTAGTCCTCGTGGGTCGGGGCTCTAGTTTCCATCGTCCTCGGCCGCCTCGGGCTTTTCCGCCTTGCCCTTGGCGGGCTGCTCGTCTGCGGCCTTCGCCTCGGGCTTTTCCGCCTTGCCCTTGGCGGGCTTGGCCTTCTTCGGGGCCTCCTTCTCGAAGGCCAGTCCAACTGTGCGCATGTCGCGCCTCCTTCCTACGCGGCCTTCATACCTGCGGTGATGTAGTGCGCCAGGTTCTCGCGGACGCCGCACACGCCGTACTTGCGGTACTTGAACATGTGGCCGAAGCCCTGCTGGTTGTCCTCGGCGTCGATGACCTTGCCGTGCGCGAAGTTCCAGCGCAGCACCACGGCGTCCTTGTGGACAATGAGGAAGTTCATGTCCACCGCGCCGGTGCCCTTCTTGTAGTGGCCGATCTCCTCGTCCTTGGTGGTGCCGTCCAAAAGGTCGATGGCGCTGTAGAAGCGGGACTGCGGCACCTTCACGATGGAGGAGAAGCCGTCCAGCGCCTCTCGGGACTTGGTGGTGTCCAGGTCCTTCACCATACCCAGCAGGGTGGGGGTGATGAACAGCACGCGGCCCTCTTCCGGCACCTCCTTCTCGTCCATGTCGCACATGGCGGCGTTCAGGCCCTTGAGCATGTCCGCGCCGTCGGCGTAGGTCTTCTGCTCCTTGGTGATGCCGGTGCCTGCGCACAGCGTGGAGAACACGAACGCGTCTCCCTCGGGCACCACCTTGGTGCGGTTGAAGTGCGCGGCGGCGTTGCCGAACGCCAGATTGAAGGACTGGGCGTCCACTTTCTGGTCGATTTCCAGGATGGTGCCGCGGTCGTAGTTGGCGCTGATGGGCTTCCAAGTCAGGGACGCGCCGCTGTTCTGCGGCAGTCGCCCGTTGGCCTGCACGTCGCCCAGGCCACCCATGGAGTAGACGGGATAGTAGAACTCGCCCAGCTGCTCCATCTGCGCGATGTTGCCCTGCGGCGCGGCGCTCTCAAGCACTGCGGTCAGGGATTCCTTGCGGTACGCCTCCATGAGCACGGTCTCGTAGCCCTTGGGCAGTTCGATGCTGTTCGGCATGATTTACTCCTTTGAAGATTCGTCGGTGAGTCCGAAAGCTGCGCGGAAGTCGGCCAGGCCGTCGGAACCTGCGCCGCCCTTGGGGTCGCCGCCCGCGCTCTCGCGGGGCTGGTCGGTGAACATGTAGGCGTTATCCTTCTTCAGGGCCTCGAAGTCGATGCCCGTGAGGTTGCCCTGCTCGTCCAGCTTCGCGTCAGCGATGTTTGGGATGATCGCGCGCGCCGCCTTGGCGTTGCGCACCCCCATCTGCGCCAGCTTGGTGTCGATGGCGAAGTCGCGGCGCATGTCGGCCTCGCGCTTCTCGGCGTCGGCCTTGTACGCCTCGTTGTCGGCCTTGGCCTTGTCGAGCGCGGCCTGCAGCTCCTCGGCGTTGCCCGCCTTGGAGGTGAACTCCTCGATCTGCTTGTCGCGCTGCTCCAGCTCGGCCTTGAGGGCCTTCACCTGCTCCTGGTACTCGTCGGTCTCGCGCTTGTACTTCGCGTAGGACACGACCTCCTTCGCCGGTTCGGTCTGCTGGCCGTTGTCGCCGCCCTCGTTGCCCTGGGGCTTGTTGTCGTTCGCCATCGCTTGCTCCTTCCGTGTTTGGTTTTCGCGCTTCCCTGCGCGCTTGGATGGCCCGCCGTTGTCGCCGCGGTCGCGTGCGGGGCCGTTGTCGCCGCCCCATCGCGTGACCGCATCTTCCCCGAGGTGTCGCCAGGCAAAAGAAAAGGCCGCCCGTGATGGGCGGCCTTGATGCCGTGCGTCTACTCGGTTGTCGCTTGGTCTACTTCATCAGCCCCGCGTCGCGCAGAACCTTGCGGGACTTGGCAAAAAGCTCCTCGCGCTCTTCTTTGGTCAGCTTTTCGGCGGCTTTCGACTCGGAGGCGCTGTCATCTATGACGAGCGCCCAGTCCTCTGGCGTCACTTCTTTTTTGTCAGCCTGAACCATTTCGCTTCCTCGTTTCGCTCGTAGAGCATTTCGGTGGCAAGCTGGTCGATAACGTCGCCGCCCACGTTCGGGCACTCTCTTTTCGCCAGCTCTCGCAGCTCCTCGTACGCTTGTACGACGCTGCGGTCGTTCACCTTGATTTCGTAGATTGTACCATCGTGGCACGCCACCACCGAGCTGCGCACCCAGTCGTTTTCCGCCACCGTTCGAATGTCGGTCCACGACGGCGGCGAGCTCATGGGGTGGTTGTGGATCAGCACCACGCCGCCCTTGGTGCGCCTGCACGCCTCCACCTGCTTGGCGGTCAGGCCGCACGCCTGGCTCTTCAGGCCGTGTCCGAAGGTGTCGGTGACGCGCTCGCCCTTCTTCCACGACACGACGGACATGCGTTCGTAGCCCGTGCCGTCGCGGTCGCGCAGGATGCGGCGGCTTTCGGCGTACACGGCCTCGCTTGCGCGCTTCGGGATGGGAAGGGACGCCACCTTGTCGTGGTAGGCCCTGCCGTTCACGGCGCGGCGGCTCACGTCTGCGGCGGTGCCCGCGCCCTTGCCCGGCATGAACTTCTCGCGCACCCAGGTCTTGTCCGTGGCAAGCGGGTAGATGCGCTCCTTCGATTCCACGGCGGCCTCGCGCGTGCGCTCGCGGGACAGGTAGGGATGGGCGGCTATGTGCTCGCGCTGGCGCTTCTGCAGCTTGCCCAGGCGCAGGCGCTCCTTGGTGTTGTCGAGCCCGGCGGCCTCCAGGGCCGTTGCCTCGCGCTTGGCGGCGCGTATGCCGCGCTCAAGCTCGCGCTGCTTCTGCTCTGCCTGGTATCGCTCCTCGCGCTTCTCGTCGCCGCCATCTGGATCACGCTCGTACCGCAGCTGCTGGCCCTCCACGTAGATGCCGAAGTCGTGCTTGCAGTTCGCGCCGCACAGGCCATCGACAGAGCCGTAGCCCGTCTCGCGGTAGAACGGCGGGTACTTCTTGGACTTGCCCGACAGACTGAACACGCGGCCCTGCCACTTGGCGTGGCTCTCGCGCGCCCCGCCGTGCGAGGAGGTCTGCACGAGGTCGTGCCCGGTCTCTTCAAGCAGCTCCAGCGTGTTGCGGCTGCCGGCCTGCACCGCCTGCGTGCGAATGTGGCGGCGCATGGCCACGTCCGCCTGCGCCCATGCCCCGCTCTTGTAGTCCACGACGGACACGCCGCGCCGCGCCAGCTTCAGCACGGCCTCGCGGGTGGCCTGCTCGTAGCCCGCCATGCCCGAGTTCACCCGAGCCACGGCCTGCGCCACGGCTTCGAGGTAGGCGCGCTGCACGTTGGCGGGCATCTTCAGGTTGTCGCGGCTCACGACGTCCTGCACTCCCGCCGCCGTGGCCCGCGCTGAGTTGTGCAGCCTCCACTGCATCGTCTTGGACAGCGCGCCCATGGCCGTGCCCAGCGTGGCCAGGTCGGCCTCGGCGCTCTTGGCCACGGCCTCGGCCGCAGCCTTGGCAGCCTCGCGCGCGGCTCTGCGGCCCTCCTCGTTCATGGCCTTCTGCACGTCCTTGGCGGCAAGTGCCGCCTTGCGGGCGGCCTGCGAGTAGGCGCTGTCGCCCTCGAAGTCGATGGAGCCTATGAGCGCGGCGTAGATGCACACCAGGCGCAGGGTGTATTCGTCCATGGCCCCCTGCGCTGCGTCGGTGAAGTGCTCTATGTAGTCCGGCCCCAGCATCAGGCGAGTCCGTCGCCCAGCATGTCGAACGCGCCGCCCTGCTGCTCGGGCACGTTGGCCTTGGCCTCGTTGCTGGTCTCGCCGTAGAAGCGGCGGCGGTACTCCCACGGGGCCATGATGCCCGCGCCGACCTCGCTCATGGCCATCTCGCGCGCGCTCTGCGTGTCGCTGATGATGGAGTCGTCGAAGTCCACGGTGACGTCGCCGTAGGGCACGGCCTCGCCCTTGATGCTGCGGCACGCGTCGGCCATGCCGTTCACGAGGCGCACGATGGACTTGCGCAGGGCGTTCTCGTGCCGGTGGATGGATCGCATCAGCTGCGAGTTGTCGGCCGCCACCTCCTTGGCGGTCTTCAGGCCCGTGTGCGACTCCCAGGAGAAGTAGCCGTTGCCGAAGCCGCACGCCACCGACAGCAGGCGCAGGCCCGTGTTGATGGCGCTGGCGTTCTCGTCGGCCTTGAGGTCGCTCTGAACGGTCTGAATCTTGGCCGACCCCTCGTCGCCGGGGTTCATGCTGAAGATGGTGTCGTCGGCCTCGCCGAAGGCGTAGTAGGTCTTCGTGAGGCTGCCGTCCGGCCCCTTGTCGGTCTTGGACTCTATGAGGGTCTTGTCCACGAACGTGCGCGGGCGGCCCACGCGAATGTGGTCGAGCAGGGAGGTGGCGGCCTCGTCGACCACCTTCATGGCCCCCACGGCGTTGCAGTACACGCTCGCGCCCATCGCGCAGTAGTCGTAGAAGCGGTTCGACACGGCGGGGCGCACCAGCGCGAAAAGCGGGCGGGTGCAGCGCGTGTCCATGTCGGCGCTGATGCCCTCGACCGCCACCTGCTTGTGCGTCTTGGTGTCGAACAGCTGCGTGAGGATGTGGTAGGTGCCGCCCTTGAGCACGTGGGCCTGGCACTGGTCGTAGTCGCGCCCGGCGACCTCCACGCGGCCCACGAACGCGCACTGCGTGCAGTCGTCGGCGCTCCACGTGAGCGGGACTATCTGCGTGGCGTCGTAGCGCACGATGCGCAGCTCGGCGTCGGGCGTGTAGGCGCTGTCGGTCACGCCTCGCGGCTCGATGACCCACGCGCCCGTGCCCATGGCGAACGCGCGGGCTATGAAGTCGGCGTTGTCCATGGCGAACGATGTGGGCGCGTCGCCGTCCTCTGTCGGCTGCGGCGCGGCCTGGCCGTCCTCGTGCCCCTCGTCGCCGACGCCGCCCGTCGCCTTGGGGTTGGCGAAGTAGCGCGCCATCCAGGCGCGGCGCTCGTCGCTCGTGCTGGAGATGATCGTGCTCTCGTTCATGAGCAGACTGGCCCACTCGTCGGCCACGAGCGCCGCCGGGTGCAGGCTGGCGCGCTCGCGCTTGTACACGCGGAAGCCGCGCCGCTCGCTGTAGTGGTACCAGCCGTTGTTCGCCGCGAACCAGCCGAACCAGACGCCCACCATGCCCTGCATGCGGGTGTCCGGCTGGTATCCCATGCGGCGCAGCCACGCCTCGGCGTAGCCCGTGTTGCCTCGCTTCTCCATCAGAGGTTGCTCCTTATCCACAGTCCTGCGGCGTAGCCCGCCGCGTCTATCGCGTCGTCGTTCACCTTCGGCAGTGTCTCGGTTATGTCGCCCTGCCCGTTCGACACGTACTCGAACTCGGGGAACTCCTTGGCGGCGAGCGGGCAGCGGTCGGGGTCGATGACTATGCGCGTAAGGTTCTGCATCCACCTGATGCGGCTCTTGGGCGCGTTCAGGCCCTGCTTGAGCGACTTCTGCGCGCCGATGCCCTGCTCCTGGTAGTAGAGGATCATGCCGCGCGCCGCGCTGTCGCACCACACGTCGGCGGCGGGGTCCTCGGCCGCCTGCAGCTTGGCCACCACCAGCTCGGCGGTCTTGACGTCGATGGCCTCGGTTCCCTGACGGCTCTCCTCGTCCAGCAGGTACAGCACGCGCTCGTTCTCGTCGTAGCCCGCCTCCATGAACACCCAGGGGTGCACGCTGCCCGCGTCCACGCCGAACGAGCGCAGGGCGATGGACGCGCGCTCCTCCGCGGTGATGGGGCGTATGTCCAGCAGCTCGTCGGGGAACACCTCGGAGCCCGTGCCGATGACCTCGCCGAGCCATTGCCAGCGGTAGGAGTCGGGCGTCTTGCGGCGGCTGCGTTCGGCCTCCGCCAGCGCCGCGGCGCTTATCCACTCGGGGTGCTCGTCTATGACGTCCAGGTACGTGGTGTGGCATATGAAGCGCCCGTCCTCGCCCGGGTGGGCCTCCAGGTCGCGTGCCTCCTTGTTCACCCAGTTGCGAGCCGAGCGGGGAGGGTTGTAGCTGTAGAACACCCAGAACATGTCGCCGCCGCGCAGGAACGTGGCCAGCACGCTGCGCACCTCGTCCATGCCGTCGAACTCGTCTACCTCCTCGAACCACACCACGGCGCAGTAGCCGGTGCGGAACTTCGCGGACTTCAGCTTCTTCGGCTTGTCGCATCCCACAAAGCGTATGACCTGCCCGGTGGGGCGGTACGTCACCTCCATGGGGGACAGGCCGAAGTCGAACAGGTGCGCCACGCCCAGCACGTCGCACGCCCAGCCTATCTGCTCGTACACGGACGTGCGCAGCGTGTTGCCGACCTTGCGCAGCACGACGGCGTTGGCCTCCGGGTTGAGCATGATCAGCAGCACGATGGCGATGGATATGAACGACGACTTGGTGGAGTTGCGCCCGCCCTTGAACCAGTAGTGCGTGAACTCGTGCGCCTTGATGGAGCGCCACACGCCGGCGAACACGGAGGCCACGACGTCCGAGAGCCTAACCGAGGTCGTCAACGATGGTCACCCCCGCCTCCGCCATGGCGGCCTTCGCGCCGTCCACGCCGAACATGTCGTTGAGCAGCTTCACGCTCTCGGTTATGGCCAGGCGCGCGTCGCCGTTGATGCTGCCCTCGGCCGCCTGGCGGCGGAAGATGGGCAGCGCGCCGTCCAGCACCTCGAACAGCGGGGCGGCCGCGTCCTGCAGCTCCCAGCGGCAGTCCTTGGCGGCCGCGTCGCGGATTTCCTGGATTCTGTGCGCGATTCGTGGGTCGCGCATCAGCTTGGAGGCGGCGCAGCTTATCGAGTTGTAGTTCATGCGCTTGCAGTCGTAGGCCGCGCGGTACGCGTCCTGCTGCTTGGCGCGGGGCTTGGCCATCTCGCGGGCGAACGCCTCCTGCTTCGCCGTGAGCGGCTTGTCCTTCTTGGGCACCTGCGGCCTCCTTCCTGATTAGTTTCGCGCTAGCCAAGCGACGCGATCACATCGCGCTCGCGCGGCGAAAGCGCGAAACGCTCTGCGGCTGCACGCTCTGCGGCTGCACGCTCTGCGGCTGCACGCTCTGCGGCTGCACGCTCTGCGGCTGCACGCTCTGCGGCTGCACGCTCTGCGGCTGCACGCTCTGCGGCTGCACGCGCTGCGGCGGCACGCTCTG
>DBEYYU010000084.1:0-10903 GCA_048184855.1 Collinsella aerofaciens | reverse complement strand
AACTAAAGTTTCATACTCCTTTTCAACCACTGGGGGATGTGAACACGCACGGATCGTTCGCATCATGATTGAAGAGGATTTCTTAGACATGTTCACGCATCAGCTAAACATTATCAGCGTAGTAATTATCTGATGCGGGTTAGCACATACAGCTAGCCCGTACGATAACGGGCGGCTGATGAAGATGAGGGCCGTCGAGCGCAACCGACGGCCCTCATTTTTTATGTCTAGGAAGTTCTTTTTAGAGGAGGAAATGTAATGAACGGAGTTTTGCTCATGGTTGTGGCCGCGGCGGTGCTCGCCTGCGGCTATCTGGGCTACGGCCGCTGGCTGGCCAACAAGTGGGGCGTTGACAAAGAGGCCCTCACGCCGGCCAAGCGCATGAAGGACGGCAACAGCTTCTCGCCCGTCTCCGCCTTCACCGCGTTCTCGCACCAGTTCAGCTCGATCTGCGGTGCTGGTCCTGTTACGGGTACGATCGTCGCCATGGCCTTTGGCTGGCTGCCCGTCGTGCTCTGGGTCCTCGTCGGCGGCATCTTCTTTGGTGCCGTCCACGACTTTGGTGCTCTGTACGCTTCGATGAAGAACAACGGCAAGTCACTCGCTCAGCTCATCGAGAAGTATATCGGCAAGACCGGCCGTCGCCTGTTCCTGCTGTTCTGCTGGCTGTTCTGCATCATCGTCATCGCCGCCTTCACCGACATGGTCTGCAAGACGTTCATGTTCACCCCGGCCGTTGACGCTTCTGGTGCTGCTACCGGTGCCATCGACTTCACCAAGTCCTATGCCGCCGGCTGCGCTGGTACCATCTCCATCCTGTTCACCTTCGTCGCTATCGCCTTTGGTTGGGCCCAGAAGAAGTTCAACCTTACCGGTGCTGCCGAGTTCGTCACCGGCGTGGTCCTCATGGTCCTCATGTTCGCCGTCGGTATGCAGTTCCCGGTCTACCTGGATAAGTTCCAGTGGTTCGCCGTCGTCATGGTCTACCTGGTCTTCGCTGGCGCTATGCCCATCCAGATGCTCAAGACCCCGCGTGACTACCTCACTTCCATCATGATGATCGTCATGATCGTCTGCGCTGTCCTCGGCATCGTCGTCTTGGGCGTCAACGGTCAGGCTACTATCACCGCTCCGGTCTTCACCGGCTTCTCCACTGCCTCCGGCATGATGTTCCCGGTCCTGTTCGTCTCCGTTGCCTGCGGCGCTCTCTCCGGTTTCCACAGCCTCGTTTCTTCCGGCACCTCTTCTAAGCAGGTCGAGAAGGAGCAGGACGCCGTCAAGGTCGGTTACGGCGCCATGATCGTCGAGTCCTTCGTTGGCATCCTTGCCATCATCGTCGCCGGCATCATGTTCTCCGATATGAACACCGCTGGTACTGGCGCTCTCAACGCCGGTGTCGCTTCCACCCCGTTCCAGATCTTCGCCGCCGGCATCTCCCGCGGTATGCAGGCCTTCGGTGTTGACGGCACGCTCGCTACCGTCTTCATGACCATGAACGTCTCCGCTCTGGCCCTGACCTCGCTCGACGCCGTCGCCCGCATCGCCCGCACCTCGTTCTCCGAGTTCTTTGCCCAGACCAACGACGCCCTGGCCATCGAGTCCAAGGCCGGCTACATGAAGGTCCTCGGCAACCCCTGGTTCGCCACGGTCGTCACCCTGCTTCCCGGTCTCGCCCTCGCTTTTGGTGGCTATGCCAACATCTGGCCGCTCTTTGGTGCTTCCAACCAGCTGCTCGGCGGCATGACCATGATCACCCTCGCCGTGTTCTGCAAGTGCACCGGCCGCAAGGGTTGGATGCTCTACGTGCCCGTCGTCTTCCTGCTCTGCTGCACCTTCACCTCGCTGGTCCAGAGCGCCATGGGCTGCATGACCGCCGTCCAGGCCTACGGTTTCTTCGGTACCATCCCGGCTACCGCCACCACGGCCGCCGTCTCCGTCGCCGCCACCAAGGGCCTGCAGCTCGTCTTTGCCGTCCTGCTGATGGTCCTGGGCCTCATCGTCGCCGTCAACTGCCTCAAGGAGTTCTTCGGCAAGGAGGCTGGCTCCATGCCTGATGAGGAGCCCGAGTGGTCCGATATGGGCAAGGCCGAGTACGGTCGCGCCGCTGCCGCCGAGGCTCCTGCCGACGCCGAGGCCGTCAAGGCCTAGTCGGTCGGACGGGTTGAATCTCTCATCCATATGACTCGGAAAGACCGGGTCCGCAACGACGCGGACTCGGTCTTTTTTTCATGCGAAAGCGGGTGACGCTCGAGTGTTCTCGCAGATGTTTTGCGTGGATAAGGGCGTGCGTTGTACCATATAGACGTATATGTGTACATATGAAAGGGGCCCCGTGGCCAAGACGGTATATTCCGATAATCAAAACAATGTCGATGCTTTGGCTGAGCGCCTGAGCAGCCAGACGTCGCTTTCTGCCGAGCGCGCCAAGCTGGTTGCCTATGACCTGCTCTGCCGCAAGGCGCTCAAGATTAAGTCGAGTGCGCTGGCGCAGATTTTCCGCTCCGTCGATAAGGAGTGCGACACCAAGGCGATGCGCGATGAGCTTATCGCGGCAAAGATCGTGACCAAGATCGAGGGTAGCGGCATTAACGGGCGCCCGGCGTTCTATACCATCAATGCCGAGATCCGCGATGCCCAAGAGCAGCCTGCCGAGTCCGTCGAGGGTTTTGTCGTCGAGGATTCCGCTGACGTGCCTGCTGTGGAAGAAGCTGCTCCGCGTGAGCATGTCGATACCGATGAGTTGCTCGATGAGAACGTCGTGCGTGCCTTTACGGCCAAGGCAGGACGCGGCGGTTTTGGCGGGGGTGGCAAGCGCGATGCGCAGCGCCGCGCCCAGCAGGAGCGCTTCCGTCGCGCCGTTGCTCGAAAGGGTGAGACGGATGCTGAGGCTGTTGAGACCGAGGTTGCTGCCGAGTCGCAGAAGCCCGCGAGGGAGCAAAAGCCCGTGGAGGCCCAAGAGCCCAAGCGTCGTCGCGGTGCTCACTTTAAGACTGCACAGCAGGATGCCGCGCGTGAGGTTGAAGAGTCTTCTGAGGTTGCAGACGATGTTGAGGAGTCTGCCAAGAAGGCTCCGGGTTCGTGTCGTCCCGGCCGCGGTTTTGCGGGGCGCGCGTATCCCGTAAGGCGTCAGGAGAAGAGCGAACCGGCTTCGACCACTCAGGGCGAGAAGGACGAGAAGGCCGTTGAGCCGGTGGCTCGCGAGCAAAAGCCTGTTGAGCCGCAGCTTGAGGTTGATGCCGAGGCCAAGGGCCAGCAGCCTACTGATGAGCAGACGGAGCAGGGCGCGTCGAGCAAGCCTCGCCGCCGTCGCCATCGTGGGGGCCGCAGTTCCCATGCCGAGACTGCGGCCGAGAAGACCACGCTGCAGAACGAGGATGCGAAGGCCGAGGTTTCTTCGGGGCAGCCTAAGCGCCAGCCGGCGAAGGAGAGCAAGTCCGTTCGTCAGCAGAAGCAGGCGTCTATGCCGAAGCGCGAGCGCAATTCCCAAGGCGATTCTAAGCGCAAGTCTCAGAGGAAGCCGGAGTCTGCCGCAGCAGATACTGCTGCCCAGCAGCCCAAGTCGGCCGTTCACGGCGAGGCCTCGGCGTTTGCCCTTGCCCGCGTTTTAGGCAGGCAGCTGCTCAAAGTTGTCCCTACGCCCACGGCGCTCTCTAAGATCAAGGAGCAGCAGACACAGATCGTAAAGGTCGAGGGCAAGGACGGCAAAAAGGCTCCGCAGCGCACTCAGCACAACGAGATGTCCAACCGCAAGATTGCCGAGGAAATCGCAATCATCCAGGCTTGGATCGAGCAGAATCGAGGTGCCGATACGCCGGTTGCCTCGCGCCGCCAGCGTGCCTACCAGATCTTTAACGACGAGAAGGCTTTTGACGGCAAGCACGGTGAGCGCCTGATCAGGCGTATGACCGAAAAGGGTATCAGCATGCAGGCGATCAAGGTCGCTCCCAATCGCCCCGTGCACTTTACGGGCTTCTTTACGCTGGGAGCCGACAAGCCGTTCATTATGGTCGAGAACCTGGACACCTACGACGAGATCGTCAAGCTGCTGCGTGGCCGCAAGCACGCCAAGCTCTTTGGCATCAAGGTGGGCGGCGTGATTTTTGGCGGCGGATGCAAGGCGAGCGTCTCGCATGCCCTGGACGATTATCTGGCCGAGATTGGCTATCGCTTTAACTACGTCTACTACGTGGGCGATATCGATCGCGAGGGCGCGCGCATCGTCGAGCAGACTCGCAATGCCAATGTGGTTGAGATTCGCCTGCATGCCGGCATGTATCGCGCTATGCTCGCCGAGCATAAGCGTCGCGTGAAGGCCGGCGGAGAGTGCGAGCCCGCGGCTGCCAACCAGGGTGTGCCGCAGAACCTGGCAGCGACGATCAATGATCTGCCCATGGTTACGCGCGTACAGTTCCGCAACGTGCTACGTGAAGGCGGGCGCATTCCGCAGGAGATCCTGATGACCGCAGACTATCGGGATGGCGACTCGGGAAGCTTCGACCGCATGCTCAACAACTAGGGCGTTCGGCCCCGGGAGAGCGGGGACACCGGCTTAGGTTTCCTGCTCTACAGTCCTGCTCACGACGGAGGCCACATTAAGTGGCCTCCTGTTCGTGCGGAACTCGCGATAAACCTAAGCCGGTGTCCCCGCTCTCCCGGGGCCTGCGGCTACTTGGTTGTCGCATGCGGCTCGCTTTTACGGAACAGGGCTGATAATTCTAGATGCAAGGCGCTCTTGGTCGTTATGGGCCTGGGGCGTCTGTCTTATATAGGTAGATTCCTTGCGGGTTCGAATCCCTCCGCTTGCCCACAAGAAAGCGCTCCAGGTTCATAAGGGCCTGGAGCGCTGTGTTCTTAATGGCTGGGACGGAGGGATTCGAACCCCCAACAGCCGGCACCAAAAACCGGAGTTCTACCGTTGAACTACGTCCCAATGTGTGGTGTTGCCCAAAAGCAACTCGTTTAGTTTACCTAATCTGCGAGGGCATCGCAAACGCCATCGAGCAGGCGTACGGCGAGTGTCTGCGCGTCGCTGGCCGTGAAGGTGCCGTTGTAGCGCGTCATGCCCGTGAGCTCAATGCGAATGCGTGCCGGCTTCTGCTGCGCGGCGACATTGGCAGTGCGGATGCGCTGGGCCAGGTTGTGGCACTCGGCGAGGGCGATCGTGGCGCGCGGCGCTGCATCTGCGGGCAGCTCATCGCTTGCGATCTCGAGCACTAGGTCAACGTCGGTTGGGACCTCGGAGTCGCAGAGCATCATGCCGCTGTTGTCGGTCGTTGCCGTGGCGATATTCCACATGCGCGACGCAACGCTGCGCGCGATGGGGTCCTCGCCGATAACGGCAATCTGGAAGCGCTCGAGCACGTTGGCGGCGCGAGCAAAACCGATGCGGGACTCGGCTTCGGTGACCGAGGGCTTGCCCTCCCACACATGGTGCAGGCGGTTGATGTAGGCGTAGGTGTCCTGGAAGGCCATGCCGTCGGCAAACAGGCCGACATTTTCCTGGAACTGCTGCAGGGCGGCCTCGGTATGCGGACCAAAGTAGCCGTCGTCTTCGCCACAGGCAAAGCCCAAAACGTTGAGAGCGCGCTGCAGGGCCTGCACATCGGCGCCATGGAAATTGGGCATGCGTAGATAGAGGGTGCGGTCGCCCAGCTTATACGAAGCGTCTACAAGGGCGCTCCAACAGGGGATATCGACGGCATGACCGGCAGCAAGGCCGCTGTCGAGCCTGAAGGTGCTGACGGCCTGCTCAGTGGTGGCTCCAAAGTACTTGTCGGTGACTTCGGCGGCATCAATCGTGTAGCCGAGCTGCAGGAGACGAGACTGCACGTCCTCGACGGCTGCTCCTTGCATGCCCGTTGTAATAGGTTCCATGAACGAACCCCTTTCGGCGTACCATTCGTACTATTTGAGCGTCTGTCGGATAGACAACGCAAAGGGATGCATAAACATGCACTCAACAGTGTAGCAAGTTGTGCCTAAATACGCTGCTGACAGGTTTTATAACCCCCGTTAGTTAAGGCGCTCCACAAAGAAATCTGCCATGGAGAGGAACAGCTCGCGTGCGTGCGGATCAAGCTCAACGTTCTCGATGGCCGCTTTGGCCTTAGCGGTCAGGTCGAGCGCGTAAGTGTGGGCGTAATCGATGGAGCCGGTCTCCTGGAAGATCTCCACGGCGCGTGCGAGCTGCGCGGGATTATCGGTGCCTGAGGAAAGAATCGCCTCGACCTCGTCGTGGTGGCGCTCATCAGAGAGGGCGTGTACGGCGACAAGCGTGCGCTTGCCCTCGGTGATGTCGGTGCGGAAGTCCTTGTTGGCGGCTTCCTTAGTGCCGACAAGGTTGAGCAGGTCGTCCTGAATCTGAAAGGCAAGGCCTGTGTGCAGGCCAAAGGCGCGCAGCGCTTCGATTTGCTCATCGCTGCCGCCGCCGATAATGGCTCCGGCGGCAAGCGGCGTGGCTCCGCTGTAAAACGCGGTCTTGTGCGTCGCCATGTCCAGGTAGTCATCAACCGAGATATCAAAGCGCCCGTCACGGACCCAACCCAGGTCGAGTGCTTGACCCTCAATGGTGCGGACGATCATCTCGGTAAGCTCGTGGAGCACGCGCAGCTTCACGTCGGACTCCAGCGTAGGGTCGTCGAGAACCGTCTTGGTGACCATGGTGAGCGCCAGGTCGCCACAATTGATGGCAAGGCCCGTGCCCTCGGTAAGGTGCATGCAGGGCTTGCCTCGACGAAGCTGTCCGTTGTCGGCGATGTCGTCGTGGATCAGCGCGCCCGACTGGAAATGCTCGATGGCTGCCGCGGCGCTGCGGGCGCTCTCAAAGCTACCGCCCACTGCGGTTGCGGCGAGCATGCAGATAAGCGGGCGGTGGCGCTTGCCGGCGTTGGCCGTAAAAGCCGAGAGCGGCGCGTACAGGTAGCGCTCGATATCGGCAGAGGTCGCCTGTCCGTCAAAGAACGTGGCCAGATAGTCGTTAATCTGGTCAAAGTGCTGGGCTAAAAAGCTGGTAAACGGACTGGACACGGGTTCTCGCATTCTTTCTGAGGTTGCATTGGTGCAATATGCAGACAACATATTGCCACATCAGGGCGTTTGGCGCGGCAGTTTTGGCGATTTAGGACAACGGGCGTGCGTTTGATGGAGCGCGCCTAAATCAGCCTAAAATGCTCGAGCGCCGCAACGACACCGTCGTGATCGACGGTGTCGGTCACGTAATCGGCCTTATCCTTGAGATAGTCCGGTGCATTGCCCATGGCGATACCGACATCGACGGCGCTCATCAGCGAGACGTCATTGCTGGCGTCGCCGATGCCGTATACGGTTCCGTGGTGGGGATCGAGGGCGTCGAGTACAGACTGGATGCCCCCGCGCTTCGTGCATTCGCGGGGCGAGATTTCGGTTACCTCGAGTTCGAGCTCGTTAAAGCACAGCAGCGGCTCAAGTGCCTTATCTTGAGCGATGTGGTTGGCGAGCGATGTAGACATCAAGATCTTGTAGACACTGTAATGTTGCAGCTGCGTGACTGCGTCGCCCAGGGTGCGCGCGTATCCGGGAGCATCGGGCGCATCGGCACTCATGCGCACGACGCCGTTGAGGCCCTCAAAGCGGATGACCTCGCCCGATTGCTCAAGGTAGGGGGCAAGACGCTGCAGCATACTGGGCGTCATCGACAGATCGCGAATTGCGTGTCCGTTGATCTCGGCGTAACCGCCCGCAAGACAGACGATGCCGGTCCAAGGCAGCTCAAGAAGTTTGGGGTGGATGCAGCTGAGGGTACGTCCCGTGCAGATAAAGGCCATGTTGCCGTTGGCGACAAACTCGCGGATTGCCTGCGAAACCGCCTCGTTGGGATAGGGGGAGAGGTCCCGCTCGTCTTCGGGAAGGTCTTGGGCGAGCCTGGGGTCTTGCCAGGCGAGCGTTCCGTCGATATCGAAGAAGCAAATATCGCCGCGCTTATGGGCTGCGCTGGCGGCAGGGGAGGCCGAGGTGGTGGGCACAAATTCCGGCTCGAGGCCCATGATCTGGTCAAAATGCTCTTTAACGCGGGGAACGGAGATGCCGATGACCACCTGGGCGGTCTTGCCCGTAATGATGAGGCCCTTGGCGCCCACCGCGACAAACGACGCGTTATCTGCAACGATGGAAGGGTCTGCGACCTCGACGCGCAGGCGCGTGGCGCAGTTGGTTGCGCCCACGATATTGCCAACGCCACCTAAAAGCTGAATTACCCGCTCAGCGAGGACGTGATCTTGATCGGATCGACTATCGACCTCGTCATTGGGGGATTGCTCTTTGGCAAAGTCGCTTCCCGTTAAACAATCGATTGCCGCGCGATTGGCAACATGATCCTCGCGGCCCGGTGTCTTAAGGTCATAGACCAAGATGAGTGCTCGAAAACTAACAAAAAAGATGAGGCTAAAGGCAAGGCCGATACCGAGCGCCAAAAGATAGGCACCGGCATGCGTGCGCATGAGCGGAATAAAGTTGAAGGCTGCCATCTCCATGAGGCCGCCCGAGAAGATGCCGACTATGCCAAAGAGATACATGGGTGTGGCAAGGCAAGACGATAAGACGGCGTAGAGCAAAAAGAGCCCGGGGTGGGTGAACATAAAGAGAAACTCGAGTGGCTCGGTAACGCCGCAAACCACCGAGGCGATGATGGCGGGAACAAGGATGACCCTGAGGCCGGCGCGGCGCTCGGGTTTTGCGGTGGAGTAGAACGCAGCTGCGATGGCAGGAAGGCCAAAGAGCTTGACCCAGCCGGTGGCGGTAAAACCGGCCCACGGCGCAAGTTCATTAAGGGGGCGCGTGCTATGGGAGAGGATGGGGAGCAAACTGCTCCACGTGGCGTAGATGCCGTCGTTAATGACCAGGTTGTCGTAGTAGATCGGCATGTAGAGCAGGTGGTGCAGGCCAAAGGGCTCGAGTGCTCGTTCTAAAAAGACAAAGATGCCCACGCCAAAGGGACCGACGCCTGCAAGCGCGTGACGCAGCGTATCAGTTACATCGTATACGTAGGGCACGATGGCGGCCGAGATAGCGGCAAGGGCAAACACGGCAAAAAAGCTGATGAGGTAGACCAGCGAGGAGCCCGAGAAGGTGCCGAGCCAATCGGGAATTTTGGCATCGTAGAAGCGGTCATGGATGGCGACGACGGTTGCCGATACCGCCAGCGGGCCGATAATGCCGGTGTCGAGCGTCTTGATGCCGTCGATGACGGTGATACCGCTGGCGGAGGTCAAAGATGACGGGTACTCAAGTCCAAGGTTGTCTCCGCTCAGCTTAATGATCTCGCTCAAAAAGAAGCAGTAGGCAAAATAGGCGACGAGAGCCTCGAGGCAGCAACGAGCCGGTTGTTTTTGGGCAAGACCGATGGGCAGCGCTACGGCAAAAAGGAGCGGGAGGCGTTTAAAGACCGTCCACGAGCCGCGCTGGATGATAGCCCAGAAAACGTACCAAGGGGTTCCGTATACGGCGAGATCGCCGACGATGTCCGCAGTCGTTGCGAGAGCGGAGACGCCGACCATGAGGCCTGATATAGAAAACAGCATGGCGGGCGCGAACATTGCCCCGCCAAAGCGTTGGATTTTTTGCAGCATGTTCTGCCTTCCGAATATCGAGGCGCGTTGCGCGTGGGGAAACGTTTAAACAATGGATTCATTGTAGAGGACCAGACGATTGTCGTACCGGCAGTTTTGAGCGAAACCGATTTGGGCATGACAGAAACCGTCAACGGTTAAATCCTGTCGCTTTACCGATATTCGGTTTAAACAACTTTAAGAAATGCTATCGTGCCTAGCCGGAAATGAATAATGTAGAGGTGAAACAATGCCAAAAGCGATATACGAAGGAATCTACCGAGAAATACGCTCGCGCATCATTAATGGGACCTATGCGTTTCAGGAGATGCTGCCAACCGAAGCTGAGCTGACCGCGGAGTTCGGATGCACTCGCAATACCGTCCGTCGCGCCTTGGGTATGCTGGCCGACGGGATGTTTGTGCAGCCCATACACGGCAAGGGCGTGCGCGTTATTTGGCTTAAGGGCGAAACCGACATATCGGGCGCACTCGAAGAGGTTGAGTCGTTTGGCGAATTTGCAAAGCGCAACAATGCCGTTGCATCGACGGACGTTAAGTCTTTTGAGCATTTGATTTGCACCGAGCAGCTCTCTCGTCGCCTGGGCTTTAAGGTGGGCGAGGAGTTGATTCGCGTGGTGCGTGTCCGAAGCCTTAACGGCAATGCGCGCCAAGTAGACCATGGTTACTTTTTGGAGTCGATCGCCAAGGGTCTGACGCCCGAGATCGCCGCAAAGTCAATTTACGACTATCTGGAGCACAAACGCGGCGTCAAGGTGATGGCGAGTCGCCGTACAGTGAGCGTCGAGCTTGCCAACGATGAGGACTGCAGCTACTTGGACCTTGGCAAATACAACTGTGTCGCCGTCATGGAGAGCCAGTCATACACCTCGGATGGCATTTTGTTCGAGGTTACGCACGCCCGTACGCATCCTGAGATCTTCCACTACCGCGTCAACTCCAAGCGATAGCCGGCTAGCTCGCAGCCTGACGAGACTCATGGCCTCAAAGAGAAAACGCCCGGTCAAACCGACGGTACATCGGCTTGACCGGGCGTTTTCTCTGCATTCGATAACAAATAATTGTTTATACAAAACTTGTCAAGTATCAAGTTGAAATTACCGTTCACCGAAGTTTTTCTACCGCTCTAGTAATACTTGTTCAAACAACTAGCCAAATAGCGTATCGTTCAAATCAGCAAAAGGGGCAAAGTCCCCGAGCCAATCTCCGAAGGCGGCGGCAAAGGGTGCCGCCACGGTGTGAAAGGGTGGATTGTAATGAAGAACGAAATGAGCAGAAGGCAGTTCCTGGGCTTTGCTGGTT
>DBEYYU010000083.1:0-20972 GCA_048184855.1 Collinsella aerofaciens | reverse complement strand
GGTTAACCCCTGAAAACGTCCTCGACCAATGAAACGCCCCCGTTCTGCTCCTTCGGAGCTACGAACGGGGGCGTTTCTGGTCTGCGGAGTGTTTTCAGGGGTTAACCTGCGCTGCCTTCTACCGTCACGTGGCATTCAGGGCATCTGGAGTGGACGGCGGCTTGGCTACGAGCTGGAGCTGAGGATCTGAATGGTCGGGTTCCGTTGCTGGAAGTGCAGGCGTTGCCGGCGATGGTCACTTTGGGACTGGAATTTCCGCCTGCTAGCAAAAAGGCCTCCCGAGCTGCTGCTCAGGAGGCCTTTCGTTCGATCACAAGCGAACGCGTTAGTTGTTCTTGGTCAGGCGCTCGACGTCGTGGGCGATCATGTATTCCTCGTCGGTGGGGATGACCATAACCGTGACGGAAGAGCCGGCGGCGCTGATGACCTGTGGGCCGTTGCCCACGGCCTCGCGGTTCTTGTTGTTGTCGATGCGCACGCCCAGCCACTCAAAGCAGTCGCAGAAGGCCCTGCGGATCGACCAGTCGTTCTCGCCGATGCCGGCGGTAAAGGTAATGGTGTCCACGCCCGCCATGGAAGCGATCATGGAACCGGCCTGCTGCATGGCCTTATAGGCGAACATATCGAAGGCGAGCAGGCAGCGCTCGTCGCCCTCGGAGGCGCGCGTGCGGATGTCGCGGGCGTCGTTGGAGATGCCCGAGATGGCAAGCAGACCAGACTGCTTGTTCATCATGTCATCGACTTCCTGGTAGCTGTAGCCGCCCTCGCGCTGCAGGTAGCACACGGTGGCCGGGTCGATGGAACCACAACGGGTGCCCATCATCAGGCCATCGAGCGGCGTGAGACCCATCGTGGTGTCGCGGCACACGCCGTCCTCGATAGCAGCGAGCGAAGCACCGTTGCCCAGATGGCACGAAAGCAGGCGGTGGCAGCGCGAACCCAGGATCTCCTTGGCCATCATCCACTCATAGCGGTGGCTCGTGCCGTGGGCGCCGTACTTGCGCACGTGGTACTTGTCGCAAACGTCCTTGGGCAGCGCGTAGGTGTAGGCAACCTCGGGCATGGTCATGTGGAACGAGGTGTCGAAGACCGCCACGTTGGGCAGCTCCGGATACTTCTCACGGCAATACTCAATTGCTGCGGCCTCGCCGTAGTTGTGCAGCGGAGCAAGCGGTGCCACCTCAAGAATCTTGGCCATAACCTCGTCGTCGACAACCGCGGAATCATCGAAGTGCCAGCCGCCCTGAACGATACGATGCCCAATGCCATCAATCGTAAAGTCGGTCTTCTCGAGCTCCTCGAGCACGCGAGCGATAGCAGAACGATGATCGGGGAAAGGGACCTCCTCGGTCTGCTTAGCGCCACCGTTCTCGGAGTGGCCAAAGATGCCCATGTCCGATCCGACACGCTCGCAGTTGCCCTTGGCGAAAACCTTGCGGGTATCGGTATCCAAAAGCTGATATTTAAGGCTTGAGCTGCCGGCGTTGACAACAAGTACGTTCATGAGACTCCTTCGCAGTGCAATACGGTCGACGCAGGCCCCTTAAGGCGGCCGCATTTTAATAAGAAGTTATCATATCTTGATAAATAGATATCAGCATATCGCCCAACGAGCGCAAAAGAGGAGCCGAACGGCGCTCGGTCGTCCAGCCCCTCCCCTCTTGCAATTACTTGCCGTTGACGATGCGCTCGACGTCGGAAGCGATCATGAACTCCTCGTCCGTAGGGATGACGAAAATCTTGACCTTGGAATCCTTGGCGGACAGGCACCAAGCGCCGTCGCCACGCAGGGCATTACGGGCGTGATCCATCTTGACGCCCATAAAGGCCAGACGATCGGCCACGCCAGCGCGAACGGCCGGAGCGTGCTCGCCGATGCCGGCGGTAAAGACCAGGGTGTCCATACCGCACATAGAAGTAGCCATCTCGGCAGCCTTGGCGGCAATCTTGTAGACAAACATGTCGAAGGCGAGCTGAGCCTCGGAGTCACCAGCGGCGGCGAGCTCCTCGACGTTGCGGCAGTCGTTGGTCTTGCCGCCGGTCACAGCCAAAAGGCCGGACTTCTTGTTCATCATCTCGTCGACCTCGTCGAAGGTGTAGCCGCCCTCGCGCTGCAGGTAGCAGACGGTGGCCGGGTCGATGGAGCCGCAGCGGGTGCCCATCATGACGCCGTCGAGCGGGGTGAGACCCATAGTGGTATCCATGCACTTGCCGTCCTCGATGGCGCACAGGGAAGCGCCGGAGCCGATATGGCATACGACGACCTTGCGGGCCTCGCCGTTGGTCATCTCTGCGACCTTCTTGGAGATGTAACGGTAGCTGGTGCCGTGGGCGCCGTACTTACGGATGTGCAGTTTGTCGCAGACGTCCTTGGGCAGGGCGTAAGTCTTGGCGACCTCGGGCATGTTGAAGTGGAAAGCGGTGTCGTAGACCGTGACGTTGGGCAGATCGGGATACTGCTCGAGGCAGTACTCGATAACGTTGGCCTCGGGATTGTTGTGCAGCGGGGCGAGCGGAGCGACCTCGCGGATCTTGGCGAGGACGTCCTCGTCGACGAGGGAGGAATCGCCGAAGTACCAACCGCCCTGAACGATACGGTGGCCAATGCCCTCGATCTTGACGCCGTTGGCCTCGAGGTCCTTCAGGACGACCTCGATGGCGACCTTGTGGTCGGGGAACTCGATGTTCTCGGTCACCTTCTTGGAACCGTTGGCAGCGTGGGTGAAGGTACCACCGGTAAAGCAGACGCGCTCGCAGGAGCCCTTTGCGGACACCTTATGGGACTTGGTGTCGATGACCTGATACTTAAGGGTCGAAGATCCCGCGTTGACGACCAGAACGTTCATGTGTCTCCCTACTAACAGGCGGTGTGGCGCCGCCAGGTTACATACGCTTCAATAATAAACCCAAACGCCCTCGCGCTCGGGTTTATTGCGTTGATATATAAGTTATCGGTGCCTAAATACTCATGGCCTTTGACTTGTAAGACGAAATAGCGCGGGGATATACACCAGGGAAGAAATCCCGAGCGCAACAAGCAATACGACTCGAATGCCCGCGATGCTGCTCAACGCAGCATTGAACAGATAGAAAAGGATGGCACCCACCGCCACCATCTGGCTTTGGACCGAAATCAGTGAACAGCGCATCGAAGAATCGACAGCATTTTGAAAAATTGAGTATTTAATTGGAGCAAATAACGAGTACGCGACCGTCTGCAGTACATAGAACACAGGCAGCAAATAGACCGGAGTAAAGGGAATCAAAAACAGAGCAGCCAGGGAAAGGCGCACGATGCCGCAAATACGCGCAAAACGGCCCTTGTCGACATGAGCAATCACACTGGGCACAATAAGCCCCATGGAGGCCGAGGCAAGAAGCTGGACCGCAATGATCACACCCGAAGCGACGGCATTCATTCCGCGACCCGCAAGCAACAGTGAGAAAAAGTCTTCCAGGGCGACAAAAGCAAATGCCTGAGAGCAGTCCATGATGAACGCTGAACGAAGAATGCCGTTACGCGCAATAGCGGCACCGATCATCTTCGGGCTAATTCCACGCTTAGGTGTCGCTGTAGTGTCCCCTCTTCGCATCTCAGGAATGCAGACAACGACAACCAACGTCAACACCATTGCGATGATATCTGCCAAAAGACCAATGAGATACGCGCCAGCGGACGAAATGAAACCGCCCACACAAGCGGAGAGGGCATAAGAGGCATAGAAAACAAATCGCTCAACGACATTAAGCCTTACGAGCTGGTCCAGAGAGACGCTGTCAATGTAAATCGCTTCCATGGACCCGCTCATACATGCAGCGGCAAAACCTTTGAGAGCAAACGCGCCGATTAAAAGCAGAGGAGAACGGACGAGAAGCAGGGCGGCGTAGTATCCAAGCATCCCCACGACGCCAACGAGACCACTTGTCTTTCGTCCAAACCTATCGGCAATATAGCCAGTGGGAACTTCAAGGATGAACTTGCTCACTTGATATGCAATCATCATGCTAGAAATCGCCACCATCGAGAATCCGACGAATTCAAGGTAAACCGTCAGAAAATACAAAATGGTGCTGAAGTTCGACAGAAAAACAAACGTCATATAAAGCAAAACCGTACGGTTTTTCATGCTCCACTCTCCAAGAGTCAGCAATCTAAATCGGAATCTTGAAAAAGCATGAGGGCAAAGCTGTCAGCTATGTGTTGCAAGGCGTCAACATTCACTTGACGACACGAGTCCAAATGGCCTCACGAAGCGAGATGACGCAATAGGTGAAGAAATACCGTCTGGTGTCGATCAGTCCAGGCATTTTGTCGATAGCAAAAGTAGATGGGCAAGGTTACATCACGCGAGCCTTCAATGGAGCACTCGCTCACTTCCGATCCATCTGATGCGAGAGAAGAGCCAGAAAAACCCAATATCAATCCCCCGGCTTGAAGAAACTCAGCCTGCGCTCTGTTTCCGTATTTGACGTCGCGGAAGCGGAAATTAACCAGCTGAGTTTCGGGGCACTGATTGATTGCATTGAGACAGGGCGACAAATTAATGGGAACAGCTAACCTGCCGCCCAGTAACTCACGAATGGTCATAGCGTCAACAGATTGATGACCAGCTGGGCATGAAAGAACCCTGAGCTCCTTTTCACCCATATATTTTGAAGAAAGGACGCTATCCCGTGGTTCCTCAAACGAGATAGCCGCGTCCGAAATTCCAAGTATAAGTGATTCAAAGCATGTAGCCGTTGGCTGATGCCACACATCAAGATGAATCTGAGGGTGCGAGCTTTCAAACGAGTCGTACCAGTTTTCGGAAAAAAGGCGCCCCCGCCCGTGAAGACAGCGGGCGTAAAGACGAAAGTGGCCGTCGGGCGAGACGCCGTCGTCCCTCGATTGAGCGTACTTTTTGAGATCGTCGACTTGCGCCAGGATCACGCGTGCACGACGCGCAAATTCTCTGCCCGCCGGAGACAAAACAGCCTCCCCCGCCGATCGGTCGAGCAAAACAATCTGATACTCAGATTCCAACTTTTTTATTGCCGACGAAACGGCCTGCGGACTCACGTGAACGGCGCGAGCTGCTTTGCGCACGCCGCCATAGTTCGCTACAGCTTGAAGGTATTCGAGTTGAGAAAGCTGCATAGATTACTCCAAAGGCAGCCAAGTCGACGGCCTACGCGCCCTCAGATGAGGTTCTCGCCCAGGTTTTTGCCGCCGAGGACGTGCATGTGGAAGTGCATGACGGTCTGACCGGCGTTGACGCCCTTGTTGGAGATGACGCGGAAACCGTCCTCCAAGCCCTTGGCCTTAGCGACCTCCTGGATGGCGTGAGCCATGGCGCCCATGGTCTCGGCAGGCACGTTGTCGGCGATGTCGCTGTAGTGCTTCTTGGGGATCACGAGCGTGTGAACCGGCGCCTGGGGGTTAAGGTCGTCGAAGGCGATGACCTGGTCGTCCTCATAGACAACGGTCGAGGGGATCTCGTGGTTGGCAATTTTGCAGAAGATGCAATCGCACATGGTTGGTTCCTTTCTCACAGACCAAGGTAATTCTATTTAGTCGAGATGGTTAGAACGAGAGACTGTCGTCGGTGTTGGCGGCTTCGCCGTCGGCGAGTACGTCGTTGCCGTCGACGTCCTTCAGGAGTACCGAGACCTTCTGCTCGGCATCGGACAGGCGGGTGCGCAGGCTCTTGAGGAGCTCGACGCCGCGGGTATAGCTCTCGAGCGACTCCTCGAGCTCCATGTCGCCCGACTCCAGGCTGCGGATGATGAGCTCCAGCTCCTGCGAGGCCTGCTTGTACGTAAGCTGCTCGACCGGGGTCTTCTCTGCCATATCTGTTTCCTTTCCTAAAGGTTTATCGCTATGAAACGCGGTCTACTCGACCGTATTGACCGTTGCCGCCACGTTGCCGTCTGCCATGCGCACGCGGATGGCGTCGCCGGGCTTAAAGGTCTTGGCGCTCGTAGCCACACCATCATCGCTGTACGCGATGGAATAGCCACGGGCAAGCACCTTGAGCGGCGACAGGGCATCGAGCGAGGCTGCCGCACGGCCCAGGTCGGACGCAGGTTTGCTGAGCATCGTGCGCCCCTGATGCTCCAGGCGGGAACTCGCAAGCGTGAGCGCATGGCGCTTGCCATCGAGCCCCGAGGTGCTTGCAGCCAGACGCTCGGGCAGGCGCTCAAAGTTGGAGCGGAATGTCCCGACCGAGCGCGCTATGGCGCCCGACAGGCGATCGGCAGTCAGTGCAAGCTCCGATTCGCGACGCTCGACCATAAATGTGGGGTCGTTGAGGCACGGGCGGCAGGCGGCGGCATCGAGTGCATCGCCCAGACGGGCCGTATAGGTATTCCAAGCGCGGCGACCACGCTGATCGAGCATCTCCAGGTCGACCTGATTCGACCCAATCATCGATGCCATCGCGGCGCCCAGACGCTGATGGCGCGCCTCGAGCACATCTGCCAGCTCAGTCATAGCCGGCGCCACCGATTCGGCCGCCGCCGTGGGCGTGGAGGCGCGACGGTCGCTCACCATGTCGCAAATCGAGGTATCGGGCTCATGGCCAATGCCGGTCACCACGGGCACAGGACAAGCCGCCACCGCGCGGGCAAGCTCCTCGTCATTAAAGGTCATGAGGTCCTCGAAGGAGCCACCGCCGCGCACCAGCAAGATGCAGTCGGGCGCCGGCGTAATGGCGGCGGCACGGCGCAGGCCCTCGATGAGCTCTGCCGGCGCGCCCTCGCCTTGAACTTTGGCACCCACGCAAGCGAGCTCGACGAGCGGGTTGCGACGACGCAATGTGCGCTTGACGTCATCGATTACAGCGCCCGAAAGCGAGGTGACGACCGCCACGCGGGAGCAGAACACCGGGATGCGGCGCTTGCGCGCTTCGTCCATCAGGCCCTCGCGGCGTAGCTTTTCGGCCAGTTGCGCCACTTGTTGACGCAGCAGACCCTCCCCCGCCAGCGAGAACGAGCGGGCGACAAAGCTCATGCGGCCCGTGGCCTTATAGAGATTGAAGCTGCCCTTAAAGCTCACTTGCATGCCGTCGCGCAGATCGAAGGTGCGCTTGAGATAGGCGCCCTTCCAAATGATGCAGTCAACGGCGGCCGAATCGTCCTTAATCTGGAAGTAGCAGTGGCCGCTTCGGGCATTGGGGCCACGAAAGCCCGTAACCTCGCCCAGAACGCTCAGCTGCGGAATGGCATCGAGCGCACCGGCGGCGATCTCCACTGCCTGGCTCACGCTGAGCTCCTTGCGCTCCTGCTCATCCGAACCGTCGAACTCGGCGGAAACGGCATTGCCGGTTAGATTCCAGCCTGCCACGCAGCCTCCTTTCGTCATCGTGCACAAGGGCTTCGGCCCTGCGCAAATTCAAGTCCAACACATAGTACAGCGCCGCGGGGACACGAATCCCCGCGGCGCCCAGCGACCCAATTTGTTATCGGTTGGAGTTTCTGTTGTAGCGAGCCATAAGATAGAGCAGCTGAATGATCGAAGTGAGCGCTGCGGCAACATAGGTAAGCGCGGCTGCCGTCAGGACCTTCTTGGCACCGTTGACCTGCTTGGAGCTCATACCCGACTGCTCGATATACGCCACGGCGCGGCGGCTGGCATCAATCTCGACCGGCAGCGTAACCAACTGGAACAACACACTAAACGAGAAGAAGATCAGCGCGAGGGTCGTGAGTCCCGCGATGTTCATAAACAGACCCATGAGCAACACGATGGTCCAAGTGTTCTGGGTAAAGTTGACAACCGGAACCAGGGCGGTACGCACTTTCATCATGGCGTAGCCGCTTTGACGCTGGGCGGCATGGCCCGCCTCGTGGCAGGCGACGGCAACGCTTGCGACCGACCCGCCCGAACGGTTGGCATCCGACAGATACAGGTTGTTGTCCTGCGGGTTGTAATGATCGGTGAGCTCACCAGCGACGCCCTTGATACCCACGGCGTTGCAGCCGCTGGCGTCGAGCATGCGGCGAGCGACCGTGGCGCCCGTGTCGCCGTCCGAGCGAACCTTGGACCAGGTTTTATATGTCGAGTTGATATAGTTCTGTGCGGCAAGGCCAAGCACCGTGCAGACAAGAACAACCAGCAGGTACAGCGGGTCAATGCCAAAGCCGTATCCATAGTAATAGGGCATGCGAATTCCTCCGAATCGAGTTACACGTTGGAGGCATTCTACCCACTCGCCCAGCCAACGAGACACCATCGATGTTTTGGCATTGCTGCTCTAGAACGTTTGCAGCGTTTGGTAAAACCGCGTAACTATAAAAGCTCGATTTTGCCGTCCTTCACGGTGAGCCCCATGTTGCCCGAGAGCAGATCGTCCAGACGCGAGCCCACAAGCTCAAAGCGCCAGCCTTCGCGCAGGGGGCTCTGCTCGGGGTGCTCAATATAGTCGGCCAGGTCATCGCGCGAGGCAATGACCGAGGTCGCCACGCCCGAGCGCTCGGCAACTAGGCGAATGAGCGCATACATCAGGTCCGTCACGCTCTCCAACTCCGGCGAAATCTGACGGTGCCCGCGCACCATGAGCGGCAGGCGATCGTGCGGGCAGCTTGCGCCGCGCTTGATGGCCATGAGCGCACCGTCCACGTCGCGCTCCCCCAACTGATCGGTACCGCGAATGCTGCGGAACTCCTCAACGCGCACGGGATTGCGCTTGACGAGCGCAAGCAGCGTGTCGTCGGACATGACCCACTTGCGCGGGATGTTACGGCGCTCGGCGCGGTCCTCGCGCCAGGCGGCGAGCTCGCGCGCGATGCCCAACTGATGGCGGCTGCACGAATTGATGCGTTTGACCTTGCGGAACGCCTCGTGACGATCGGCGCGATAGTGCGACTCGTCAGCCAGCGGGCGCAGCTCGTCGAGCACCCAGTCCACACGGCCCAGCTCGCGCAGGCGGCTCATCATCTCGGTATAGGCGACGATCAGGTACTTGACGTCATCGATCGCGTACTCGATCTGCTTATCGGTCAGCGGGCGGCGCGACCAGTCGGTCAGCGACTCGGTCTTGGGCAGCGATACGCCGCAGAACGTCTGAACAAGCGCGCCATACGAAATCTGCTGGCGCTCGCCCAAAAAGGCGGCGGCGACCTGCGTATCGAAAATCGGTCGCGGCAGCACGCCCACGGTATGGAGCATGACCTCCATATCCTGCGAGCACGCGTGGAAGACCTTGATCACGCTCTCGTCGGCCATAAGCTCGGCCAGCGGCGATAGGTCGTCGATTACCAGGGGATCGACCGCAACGCTCTCGGCAGGGGTGGCAATCTGAACCAAGCACAGACGCGGATGAAATGTGCGCTCGCGCAAAAACTCGGTATCGACGGCAATCGCGTCGAACTCACGGGCGCGCTGGCAAAAGTCGAGTAGAGCCTGATGTGTGGAAATGTACATATCAACCCATCGAATAAGGTTAGGCCCGAAAAACACGGGTAGGATATCGGCATTGCCTTACAACTATACTCGGTTAGTCACAGAACGGGAACGTAAGTATGCGCTGCCTTATCATCCACAACCCGGCATCGGGCCCCAGCTCAGATGAAATCTACGCATTTATGCACGCCCTTGCACAGGGCGGCGACGAGGTCGTGATGCGTTTTATCGGCGATGGCATGGAGCCCGAGGACGCCGTGGCAGACGTGCGCGAGTTTGACCGCGTGGTCGTTTCGGGCGGCGACGGCACCGTCTCCAACGTGCTCGATCAGATGCGCGGATGCGGTGTCCCCACGCTCGTCTTCCCCTCCGGTACGGCCTGCCTGTTCTTCAACAACATCGGCAATGCCCCCGAGGCAGCGGCGCTTGCCAAGGCTTGCCGCGCCGGTCGCACGGTCAAAGTCGACATGGGCGAGCTCTTTTGGCTCGACGAGGACGGCAACGAGAAGCGCCACGGCTTTATCATCATCGCCGGCTCGGGCTTCGACGCCGAGATCATGATGAAGGCCGCCCCCACCAAAAACGACATCGGCGAGATCGCCTACTTCCTCTCTGCGCTCGCCACGCCCAACCCTACGGTAGCGCACTTTACCATTGAGCATGACGGCATTGTCGAGGAGCTCGACGGCATCTGCTGCATGGCCGGCAACACCTCGGTCATCCAAAACGACATCAACCTGTTCCCCGACTGCCGCATGAACGATGGCATGGTCGACATTGCGGTCATCGAACCCGTGCGCACCGTGCAGCTGTTGCCTACTGTGATCACCGCTGCGCTTGACCCCGCCGGCAAGGTACTCGGGCGCCCGCAGTTCAAGATCATCCAGACCAAGGAAGCCAAGATCACCTGTACGCCGTCGCTGGGCATGCAGTTCGATGGCGAGATTATCTCCAGCAACTCGGGCGTCTTTGGTGCCCGCGCGCTTCCGCAATGCCTAAACCTCATCGTCGACGAATTCTCACCGCTCGGAAAATAGGAGGACCCCATGAACGACAATCCCCTGCTCGGCTTTATCGTCATCGTTTTGGCCATGCTCGTCGGCTATGCGATCAACGTGATCCACCGCCGGAAGAAGTAATTCCACATTGGTATGATATTCATCCAATTATCGTCTCCCCCGCTGTTTATGCATTTGCCAAACAGCGGGGGATTTTCTTTGCGCCCCGTGCAAGGCGCTTTATTCAGGTACAGTAATTGCAGGGTGCCTTTATTTAAGTAAAGCTACGAAATGAGTATTCTTATCCGCTCATCGCATATTTTAGGACGCTCATCGAGTATTTCGTCGAATAAGATGAATACTCTTTAGACTTCCGATAGGCTAATAGATGTATTTATTAGCTGAAATCCTGCACGGTTCCGCAGGGTTTCAACGGTTGGGAGGGATTATGAGGCTTACTCATCCTGTCAACACGCTCAAAAAGCTCGGCTGCGGCCTTGCGTTTGGAGCAGCGGCCATCATGGCCATGCCGACTTCGGCACTCGCCTGCACCCAGATCTACATGGGCAGCAAGCTCACGGCAGACGGCAACACGTACTACGGCCGTTCTGAGGACTTCGGTCCGCGCTATGTCAAGCACTTTGGCATTGAGCCCGCACACAAGGACGGCAACGAGTACACCTCGGTTGAGTCCGGTTTTGAGTACAAATCCAAGGGCGCAACCTACCGCTACACCTTCGTTCGCGACAACCCCTCGCAGTGGGAAGATCGCTACGACGCATATTCCGAGGCCGGCATCAACGAGAAGGGCGTCTCCTGCTCTGCCACGTTGAGCACCTCCTATAACGAGAAGGCCGAAAAGGCCGACCCCATCACCGAGAAGACTGGCATTGGCGAGTACAGCTATGCCAGCGTCATCCTGGGCGAGAGCGCCACGGCCCGCGAGGGCGTCGAGCTCATCGGCAGCCTGATCGACGAGCAGGGCGTCTGCTCCAACGACCAGATCATCATCGCCGACAGCACTGAGACCTGGCTGTTCGCCGCGCTTTCTGGCCATCAGTGGATTGCTATGAAGCTCGCCGATGACATCGCCTCGCTCAACCCCAACATCGGCAACCTCACCTATAACGTCGACCTCGATGACACCGAGAACTGTCTCCATTCCGAGGGCATCGAGTCCATGCCTAAGGAGAAGGGCTTTGCCGAGTACACCGACGGCAAGTTCGACGTCGCCAAGACCTACGGCGAGGAGATTAGCGAGGCCGGTATGCACCAGTGGTCGCGCTATATCCAGGGTCGTGATTACTTCATGGCTCCGCTTGCCGAGGGCACCGACTACGAGATCGTCAAAGACGAGCGCGAAGACGCTCGTGCCACAACCGGCGCCTTGGTCCACGAGATGCAGCCGCTGTTCTTTACGCCCGGCAAGTCCGACTGGAACACCTTTGAAATGATTCGTTCCTTTGCCGCTCGCGGCGAAAATGTTGCCGGCCTCAACGCCAACACCGACGGCGCCTATGCCATCGGCTCCAACCGCAACACCGAGATCCACACCTTCCAGATCCGTCACGGCATGGATCCCGAGATCGCGACCATCCAGTGGGAGATGCTCTCCAACGCCGAATTCTCCGTCGCCATCCCCTTCTACTCCGCGCTGCTCACCGAGGTCAGCCCCTACTTCAGCGATCAGGATGTCTCCTTCGATCACTGCGAAGAGGAAGACGTCGTGAACAACGAGGAGCCCAAGAACTCCATCAACTACGTCCTCATGGACATCAACACGCTCGCTTATGAGAACCGCGACCACTGCGCCACCGGCGTCCGCGCCTATCTCGACGCCCTGCAGAAGGAACTCATCGAGCAGAACCTGACCGTCGACGAGGCCATGCAGGCCGAAGAAGGCACCGAGGCCCGCACCGCCCTGGCCAACAAGGCCGGCAAGGCTGCAACCAAGAACACCTATGTTAAGTGCAAGGCCATGCTCGAGGAGATGCGCGACTACCTCCAGGAGGGCGATTTCTCCGAGGAGTTCGTCCCGAGTGACTACGATGCTGACAACGACTGCCTGGTCGAGTCCATCACCTACGCCGACGAGGCCCTTTCCGATGAGGACGTGGCCGAGCCCGAGGCCGAAGAGGAAGAGGCCGCCGAGGAGAAGTCCGAGGGCAACAACATGGCCGCCATGGCCGTTGGCGCCGTCGTCATCATCGGTGTCTGCGCCTACGTGATCTATCGTCGCAAGAAGGCCTAAGACCCTCATGTCCTAGCTGAGCGGGCGGGGCACAAGAGTCACCTCACCCGCTTAGCCCGCTCTTATTGACCGACGGGAAACCCGCCTGAAATCTTTTCAAAAAAGATTCCCCCGCACACACTTCGCTGTGCTATAGTGCAGCGCAACAGCAACTAGGTGCGACCGCGCCATGGCATCACGAAAGGAGTCACCAATATGAAGGACACGATGACGTCTCTCAACAACTGGTGGTGGCGTGATGCGAATACGATCGGTCGACAGTGAGTCTCTCATGCCTGTTTTTGCGCTCTAGGTGATTGGAAGGCCTCCGGTTTCGACCGGGGGCCTTTTTCTATCTCGAGCCCGATCGCATTCGCATCACGCGCCTCCGCTTTTCTCTTGCACTCCCCTTCCGAAAGGATTTTCACCATGTCTCAGAACACCACCGCCGCCCAGCCCCGCACCGTCCAGACCGCCGACCGCGGCAAACTCGATGTCCGCGCCCTCGTCCTGCTCGCCATCCTGCTCGCCGCCGGCTTCATCCTCAACTTCACCGTCGGCAAGGCAATCTCGGGCATCTCGGGCGGCATGATCAGCCCCGAGTTCATCATCTCGGCCTTCTGCCTCACCATCCTGGTCGTTCGCCCCAACATCGGTCAGGCGCTCGTCATTGGCCTCATCTCGGCTGCCGTGATCCAGATCACCACCACTTCGCCCTTTGTCGATTTTGCCGCCGAAGGCATCGCCGCCATGCTCATGGCCGGCATCGTCAACGCCGCCGGCAAGAACGGTCAGGTCAAGCCCGCGATCGCCATTGTCGCAACCTTCCTGACCACCTTTGTCTCCGGCGTCATCTTCATGATCATCAAGATGGCCATGCTCGGCGTGGTAGGCGAGCTCGCCGCCGCCATGCTGCCCGTCGTCGCCATGACCGCCGTCTTTAACGCCATTCTGGTCGGCGCCCTCTACCTGCCCATTCAGAAGGCCCTTAGGCTCAACTAACCCGCTCGGCTTTACGAGCCACCCCATCTTGGCGTTCATTCGTCGCTCGCGTACCCAAGTACGCTTCGCTCCTCTTTCGCGCCAACCTGGGGCCCCTCGTAAAGCCGTCTCCGTGCTTCACCATCAAAGACTGTCCCAAACGACTAGCTTTTGGGGACGTTCTTAAACGACTAGTCATTAAAGAACGTCCCCAATGACTATGAAAGGTATCCATGGAAACGATCATCAACGTCGACGATGTCTCGTTCTCCTATGGCACGCAGACCGAGCAGGCGCTCAGCCACATCTCGCTCAGCGTGAACAAGGGAGATTTCATCGGCATCATCGGGCCCTCAGGCGCCGGCAAGTCTACGCTTGCCGCCTGCCTGTCGGGTGCCGTGCCCCACCACTACACCGGCACGTTCTTTGGGTCCGTCATGGTTGACGGCCACGACACCTGCGAGGTCTCGCTGACCGACGTGTCGCAAATCGTCGGCAGTGTGCTGCAGGATATCGACACGCAGATGGTCGCCTCGGTCGTCGAGGACGAGATGCTCTTTGGCCTCGAGAACTTTGGCGTTCCCCACGACCAGATCGAGCAGCGCGTGAGCGAAACGCTCGAGACCGTCGGCATCAGCGACCTGCGCGCCCGCGAGATCGCCACCCTCTCGGGCGGACAGAAGCAAAAGGTAGCCATCGCCGCCATCCTCGCCATGCGTCCGCGCGTCTTGGTTCTCGACGAGCCCACCGCGGCACTCGACCCCGCCAGCTCCACGTTGGTTTTCGAGACGCTGCGTGAGGCAAACCGCGCACTTGGAATCACCATCGTCGTCGTTGAGCAAAAGGTCGCCCTGCTCTCAGAGTACTGCAACCGCGTGCTCGTGCTCAACCATGGCGAAATCGCGCTGCAGGGCGAGCCACACGAGGTCTTCGCGCATACCGACGAGCTCCGTGCCATCGGCGTCGACTGCCCTCGCGTCACGCGTATCTTCAATAGCCTCCAAACCGATGGCCTGGTAAGCGGCACCCCTTGCTTGGATGTCGATGAGGCCGAGCGCCTGATTTCGGACATCGTCGACCCCGTACACGCGGTCATCGAAGCCCAGGCGCCCGCCGGTTCCCCGCATGCACCGTCGTTGCGCCCTCATGCCAAGGACGCCGAGCCCGTACTCACCTTCGACCATGTTGAGTTTGCCTATCCCAATGGCGGCGCCGCCGTCCACGACCTCAACCTGACCCTCTATCCCGGCGAGCTCGTGGGCATCGTCGGCCAGAACGGTGCCGGCAAGACCACGCTCACCAAGCTGCTCACAGGCCTGCTTAAGCCCGCCTCGGGCAGCGTGCGCGTCACGGGACTGGATACCGCAGCCGTTCCCACGAGCCGCATCGCTCGCGAGGTCGCGACCCTCTTCCAAAACCCCGACCGCCAGATCTGCAAGGACACCGTGCTCAACGAGGTCGCCTTTGGCCTGGAGCTTGCCGGCATCGACCGTGCCGAGGCTCTGCGTCGCGCCCAGCTCGTCATCGACCGCTTTGGCTTGCCGGCCGACGAGGCGCCCTTCTCGCTCTCGCGCGGTCAGCGACAAATGGTGGCGCTTGCCTCCGTCGTAGTGGTTGAGCCCAAGATCGTCGTGCTCGACGAGCCCACGAGCGGCCTTGATTACCGCGAGTGCATGACCGTCATGGAAACGGTGCGCACCATGGCCGAGCGCGGTTGCGCCGTCATCATGGTCTGCCACGATATGGAAGTCGTCTCGGATTTTGCCGAGCGCATTGTGGTAATGGCCGACGGTCGCATCCTCGACCGCGGCCGCACGCACGAGCTATTCTCGAACATCGATCTCATGCGGCGTGCCTACGTGGAGCCTCCCCAGGTTATTGAACTCTCGCGCCGTCTGGCATCTTCCGTCTCGCCCGCTTTTGCGCAGGTGAGCGAGGTCACCGATGTCGTTCGAATTACCAAGGAGATGATCCACCGTGGTTAACGTCATCGACTACATGCCGGGCGATACGCTGCTGCATCACCTGAACCCCGTCGTCAAACTGGGCCTCGCCGCCGCCATCATCGTCGGCATCTTCTTGTCCGACTCCTACGTGGCGCTGCTAGGCTTTTTGGCACTCACCCTTGCGCTGGGTGCCTATGTCGGCGTCGTCAACCGTCTGTTCTCGCTGCTCAAGTTGCTGATTCCGCTCGCGCTTATCATGCTGGTGCTCCAGCTGGCCTTTATGCGCGATGGCAACGTGGTGTGGGGCTTTATCACCGACACGGGCCTCATCACAGGATCAAAGGCCTGCCTGCGCCTGCTGGGTGTGGCGCTACCACTCATCCTCATGCTCATGGTGACCAAGCTCAACGACCTTGCCAACGCCTGCGTCGAGGTGCTGCACGTACCGTATCGCTATGCCTTCACCTTTACCACGGCGCTGCGCTTTGTGCCGGTGTTTGGTCAGGAGATGAACGCCATCATGGAGGCGCAGACCGCACGCGGCGTCGAGTACGACACCAAGAACCCCATCAAGAAGCTTAAGCTCATGCTGCCACTGTGCGTGCCGCTGCTCATCTCGAGCGTGGGCAAGACCGATGCCACAGCCTTGGCGGCAGAACAGCGCGGCTTCTATCTGCGTACGCGCGCCAGCTCGTACAAGCGCTACCCCATCAAGGGCCTGGACATCGCCGCGCTCATCGTCAGCATCGCCCTCATCGCCATCGGCTTCCTGTTCTAGTTCACCACCGACAGCAACCGTCCAACGCAAAAGGCCTCGGCTCGCACCAAACGAGCCGAGGCCTTTACTGTTTCACCAGATAAAACCTACCAAAATAAACCTGTCCCTTTTTGGCGGGTCGGAAGCTAGAGGCGGTAGGGGACGCCGCTGCGGATGATGGATTCGCGCACCAGGACATCCATGGCGTCGAGGGTGATCTCGGGCATCTCTCGGTACTTTTGCAGCACCGATAGCTCGGTGCAGGCCAGAATGACGCGGTCGCAGCCGCTACGGGCGAACTCCCACATCACGCGGTCGAACTTATCCATATCGGGCTCACGTCCGGCCTTCACATCATCGTAGATAAGCGACATCACATCGTTCTGACGTTTCTCGCTGGGATAGACGACCTCAACACCCGCAGCCTTACATTCGCGGCCGTAGACACCCGCGCCCACGGTTCCGTCGGTGCCCATGATGCCAATCTTGTGCACCGGCTCGGCCGGCATACTCAGGTTGGGGTCGAACTCGCACTCCCCCATCACCGCACCGGCCAGAGCATAGCGCACCGACTCACGCGGCATGTGGATAATCGGCACCTTCGTAAACGACTGGATCTGGTCGTAGAAGTAGTGCGACGTGTTGCAGGGAATGGCAATGTGCGCACAGCCCAGCGACTCGAGTGCCTGGGCACACTCTTTCATGGTCGCCAGCAGCTTGGCATGCTCGCCGGTCTTAATGGCCAACGTGCGGTCGGGCATGGTCGACTTGGAGAGCACCACCATGTCGATATGTTCCTGATCGCAGGCAGCAGCCGTATGACGCACCACCTGGTCGTAGTAATACGACGTGGCCTCGGCGCCCATGCCGCCGATAACTCCCAGCTTTTCCATCGCCGCCTCCTTGATGACGCTTGCGCAATTGCGCGTATCATACCCGCGCCCGCCCGATGCAAACCGGACGGGCGCCGCGCTCATCTACTTGTAATACGTCTTGAACAGCTTAAAGTGGCGCAGCTTGGTGTGCCACATGCGCAGCCAGCGGTTAAAGACAAAGTCGCCCTTCATAAACGAAGGGTCGGCGCCCTTGCCTTCCTTGTCCAGGCGATGCACCTTAGCGCGCAGCTCGGGATCCTTGACGTACTTGTCGACGACGCCCATGGGGACGACCATCCACAGGGCCTCGTCCTGAGCCGTCACAAACTCCGGCTCAAACGGACGGTTGAACACATACTCGTCCACCACATACTTGGCAACGTTAAAGCCGCTGTTGGTAACGTAGTAGTTGCTGCGGCCCTGGCGCGTGTTGAAATCGAAGAACTTAAACGAGCCGTCGCGCTCGTCGTACTTAACGTCAAAGTTGGAATAGCCCACAAAGTGAAGGTCCTCGAGCAACTTGCGCACGCCGCCCATGAGCTCGTCGTTGGGCTCGGTAATGATACAGGCATGGTTGCCGACACCGTGGGGCTGATGCTCCTCGAGCAGCACATGGCCCAGGCACATCATGCGCACCTCGCCGTTGCGGTCGGAATAGCTGGTGAGCACGCGCATGTACTCGTCGTTGCCGGGCACGCGATCCTGCAAGATCAGGTCGTCGGTGTAGCCGCTGGCATACGAATCGCGAATGACCTGTTCCAGCTCGGCGCGGTCGGCAATCTCATAGGCCTTCTTCTGGCCCTCGAACTCATGCTGCCACCACATGATGCCGTCAGAAGGCTTCAGAATCATCGGGTAAGGAAAATCGATCTGGTCGAGCACTTCGGCAGGCGCCTCACCCTGGGCATTAAGCATCGCCTTGGTAAAGGTAAACGTGTGCGGATAGGGCACGCCATGCTTCTCGCACAGCTCGTAGAAGATCTCCTTCTTCTGGCACTGCTCGAGCATGCTGTAGGGCGCGTAGGGAGCGACGATGTTATCCGCCAGCTCATGAGCATCTTTGGCTTGAGCCACGAGAGCGACATAGTTGTCGCCACAACCCACAAGGACAATCGTCTTGTCGGCATGCGCTTGGGCAATGCCGTTGACGGTTTTGAGCATCACGGGCATGGTGTCGATATCCACGTTGGGCGTGTAGTCGATAATCTGGCTGCGGTACGCGGGACCCGTCTGATACTTGCCAAAGACCAGACTCTTGACCTGGTACTCCTCGTAGAAGGCGCGCGCCACCGAATAGGCGTTGATGTCGCCACCAAGCAGCACGGGAATGAACTCGCGCTCTGTAAATTGCAATGCCATGGAAACTTCCTATCATGAACTGCCCACACAACGGGCGGTCTTTGCGCAACTGATTTATTCTAGCGTGCCAAGCCGCCGGCGCCCAAAGCTCCACCGTATCTATGGCAATCGACGTAATCGTCCAGCACGAAGGCCAGCACGAAGACGGCGCTCACCGTTGTATGACAATGGGCAATGAACCTACCATTGTTGTAGGATTCAGCGTATTGACATCCTCAAACGAAAGGCGCACACGTGCCCCAAGACCATCCGACCGATAATCCCATCCTCAATGCCGCGAAGCGCGAGCTGGCGGAACGTGCGAAAGCGACCGCTCCCCTGTGCACGGCAAACGACGCCTACAACGGACCCGCCCGCATCGTCTCGATCAACACGTCGGCACACAAGGGCACGCGCAAGTCGCCCGTCGCCGATGGACACGACACCGTTATAGAGCAATTTGGCCTCGCCTCCGACGCGCACGCCGGGCATTGGCACCGTCAGGTTTCCTTTTTGGCCGCAGAGTCCATCCAGACGGCGCAGGCCCGCGGACTCGATGTGCGCAAGGGTGACTTCGGAGAGAACTTCACAACCCGGGGCATCAACCTGCTCTCGCTCCCCTTGGGCACACAGCTCAAGCTTGGCAGCGAGGTGCTTGTCGAAATCAGCCAAATCGGCAAGGTCTGCCACACACGCTGTGCCATCTACTATCTCGCCGGCGACTGCATCTTTCCCCACGAGGGCGTTTTTGGCGTGGTACTAAAGGGCGGAGAGGTCCATACCGGCGACGATATCCGGGTAGTCAAACTCGGCGACGGCACCTGTTCGTTCACCCCCGCCGAAGCCCTCGAAGAGATTGAGCAGGCTCGCCAGAAGGGCACGCTGTAGTTATAAAACCCCACGTTGAGATAGCTTTTACAGCCCAAAACTCCTCTCAAACAGGGCTCTGTAACGTTAAAGTTGAACTCTATGGTTTCTCAACAATTCATCATAACTGCAGGTCAAAGCCAAAGCCTCAAGTTCAACTTGACCCTTTGGGACCTTTAAGGTTCAAGTTGAGGTCGAAAGCAGTAGTAGAATACCGTTCGAACCATAACCTACGATTGATTGCAGAGGGACTGGATGCAGCATTCGAATCATCGCACCGCAGCGCTCATTGCGTCGACGCCGGCTCGTATCATCACGAGCACCGCGCTCGCCGTTGCGCTGACGGCCACGCCGATGCTCTCCCCCGTTGCGGCGTATGCCGCCTCGCAGGCAACGCAGGACCAGCTTTCCGCAGCCCAGCAGAAGATCGAAGCCGCCACGAGCGCCTACAACGACGCCCGCACCAAGCTCGATGACCTGCAAAAGCAGATTGACTCCAATGAGGCAAGCATCGAGGAAATCGAGGCTAAGCTTCCCGAGCAGCAGGCCAAGGCAAGCTCCGCCATGCGCGATCTGTACAAGTATCAGAAGGGCACCAATCCCATCGTGAGCTTCCTGGTCAACGCGCAGAGCCTGGGTGAGTTCATCACGACCTGCAAATACACCAACCAGATCACGAGCTCGAGCGTCGACGAGATCGAACAGCTCAATAACATGCAAACCGAACTCGAGCAGAACAAGGCCGAGCTCCAGCAGGCCAAGTCTCAGCTTGAGGCAGAGCAGGAAAACGCCGAGGACGCGCTGGCGCAGGCCCAGCAGCTCCGCAGCGAGGCGCAGGCAAAAGCCGAGCAGGAAAATGCCGCCGAGCTTGCCAAGCTTGAGGCCGATAAGGCCGCTGCCGCCGAGAAGCTCTCGGGCGAGGGCGTAAGCGGCAGCAATTCCAGCAGCCAGGCCAACAACGCCAACACCACCATCGACACCACGGTGAACAACGCCAATACCGGTAGCTCCGATTACGATTCGTTCATTAATGAGTGGACGAGCCGCATCGACAATTATCTCGCCGGCTCCCCCATGGCAGGCCAGGGCTATAACTTTGCCGTCGCCGCTTGGAATACCGGTGTCGACCCCCGTTGGTCCCCCGCCATCGCCTGCATCGAGAGCACCAAGGGTGCTTATTGCGCCAATTCTTACAACGCCTGGGGCTGGAGTGCACGTGGCGGCGGCTGGCGCAGCTTTGGCAGCTGGAGCGAGGGCATCTCCGCTCACGTTGCCTATCTGGGCGCCAACTACGGCTCTACCCTTACCCCGGCTGCGGCCAAAAAGTACTGCCCGCCTACGTGGCAGGACTGGTACAACAAGGTTGCTTCCCAGATGAACCGCATTTAGGCTCGCAAGCCTCAACTGCAAAGGGCCCCAAACGGGGCCCTTTTTCTTTTAGGTAGCGGAGGTATCGAGATCGCGTGCCGAATGTTGGTGTAAGGGCCGCTTCCCTGGCCGTAGAAAGCAGGAAGCGGTTATCGCCTAGAATCTTAATTGCTGAAGTTAGGATTCGAAGAAAGGCAATAACCGCATATGGACACGATACACGAAATGAC
>DBEYYU010000082.1:0-22323 GCA_048184855.1 Collinsella aerofaciens | reverse complement strand
GCATGCATTCCACCCTGGGCTACATGTCTCCAGTGGAATACGAGCGGCAATACGCTTGAGGATCCTTAAAAGAAAGTCCAGTTTATCCTTCCCACTCCAAGTCCGGACCGCCCCGCGGTCCAACTTTCTGTCCGCACCCCCGAAGGCCTATTCAGTCCCTATTTCACCGCAACTTATGGGTGGGGATGGCTACGACGCGAGCGTGGCGATGACAGCTTCGTCGCCGGCGTATATGAGGGTGTTGCCGTCGGGGATGATCGTTTGGCCGTCGCGCTTGAGCATCACCACGATAAAGGGGTGCTTGCCTTGCGACACATCGCGCAGACGCTGGCCGGCCAGGCGACCGTGGGGCGTCACGGTGACCTCACGCAGCGTAACCTCGGCACGCTCTTCAAACGTCGGGGCGGCCATAACCAGCAGGTCGCCTTCCTCGATGACGGTATCGCCGTTGGGCAGCACCGGATGCGCACCGTCACGAAGCACCAGGACCACGAGCATGTCAGTTGCGCTGCCGATGTCCGCGAGCGAGCGTCCGACAAACGGATGTCCCGCGCCCACCTTGAGCTTGACAAACGACATGCCTTCTTCGCCGCGGTAATCGTTAAACGTACGGCGCACGTCGCCTTCCGCGTCGATCATGTCGAGCATTTTCGCCACCGCCGGCAGCAGCGAGCCCTGCACCACAATGCTCGACACGGCAATTACAAACACCAGGTCAAATAGGTCGTGACCTCCGGGAACGCCGGCCACCACGGCAAAGAGACTAAAGACGACCGATGCTGCTCCGCGCAGGCCCGCCCAGCTTACGAGCGCCACCTGGCGAGGGTTTGTCTTAAAGGGCGCCAGCAGCAGACCGACGGCGATGGGGCGGCTCACGAAGAGCATAAACGCCATGAGTGCCAGGCCCGGCAGCAGCATTTGCGGCAGGCGGGCGGGCGTCACGAGCAGGCCGAGCAAAAAGAAGATGGTCATCTCGGCCATCTCGGTGAGGGTGTCGAAGAAGTGCGCCAGCTCGACCTTACCGGTGATGTCGCTCGCGCCTAGCACGATGCCGGCAAGGTACACGGCCAAAAAGCCGTTGCCGCCCAGGCAGCTCGGCAGCGCGTAGGCAACGATCGCCACGGCGAACAAGAAGATGGTCTGCGCACCTTCGGCTGTCGCATGCGCGCGCTCGATCAGGCGGCCCGATGCCCAGCCGATGGCAATACCCAGGCCCACGCCCAGGATGATCTGCTTGGCCAGCAGCACGGGGATGTTAATGTCGCCGCCGCCCGCGAGTGTGGCGAGCACGGCGGTGAGCATGTAGGCGACGGGGTCGTTGGAGCCCGATTCGACCTCGAGCAGTGAGTCGGTGCCACCTCTCAGCGACAGGCTGTGCTCGCGCAGCACGCTAAAGACGCTCGCCGCATCGGTGGATGCCACGACCGAGCCCAGCAGTAGGCCGCCGATCCAGTCGAAGCCCAGTACAAAGTGCGCAAACGCACCCGTAATGCCGGCAGTGATGACGACGCCGAGGGTGCTCAGCAGCACCGCGGGCGCGGCGACAGGCTTGGCGCGGTCGATGTTGGTGTTAAAGCCGCCGTAGAACATGATGAACAGCAGCGCCGTGCTGCAGACAGTTTCGGTGAGCGCATAGTCGCTAAAGTCGATGTGCGCCGGACCGTTGACGCCCAGCAGCATGCCGAGTGCGATAAAGATGAGCAGGGTGGGGAAGGGGAGCTTTTTGCCGACGGGTTTGATGGTCAGGCACAGAATAATAACGAGGCCGATAAAGAGAAGTATCTGGTTCATGGATGGTGTCCGCTCCCGGGTGGTTGGCGTGGCACGGTCAGTTGTCTGCGGTTATTTGTACCCAAAGGTGGTGGGTTTATGGGTCTGGATTGCGGGCGTGCGCATTTTCGACACGAGACGGAGATGGGGGCGGCGCTGGTTGGGGCGTTGGGTCAGACGTCGTGACGTGAGCGGCGCGGGTTGGCAGGCGTGCTCTGGCGACCGTTGACGGTATGCAACCCTTTCCAGCTTTATTGCAACGGAGTACAATGGGTAACGTTTAAGTTCAACTTGAAGTTTTAGTTGCGACGTCGGGCTTCGGCCGCAATGCAAAGAGAGGCGTTCCATGGCGATCTATGTGACATCCGATGCTCACGGGCACGTGCGTGCGCTTGACGAGGCCCTGTCCAAGATTTCGCTGGCGTCCGACGATACGCTGTACGTGCTGGGCGACATGATCGATCGCGGGCCCGATCCGGTTGGCGTTATTAAGCTCGTGCGCTCGCTACCCAACGCTCGCGTGCTCAAGGGCAATCACGAGCAGATCATGCTCGACGCCATCATTGGCCAAGATCCTCTCGATGCCGAGACCTGGGATATCAACGGCGGTTGGACTACCCGTCAGCAGCTCAACGATATGGAATTTGAGGCGTACGAGGAGCTCGTGCGTTGGATGGCGACGCTGCCGCTCTATGCGGTGGCCGAGACTGACGAGCGTCCGTACCTGCTGGTACATGCCGGCATCCAGACCGAGGCGGCGCGGGCGTTTTTGCTTGAACATGGGGTTGATTGTGCTGATGGTGCGGGGACGGTGGATGCCGATCGCGAACTGCTGAAGCAGATGCTTGCCGTGCAGTCGTCCGATGACTTGCTGTGGATTCGTCACGGCTATTGGGATTCGCCGACGGGGCTGCTCTCTGCCGAGGGCAAGGGCCCGGTCGTGGTGAGCGGCCACACGCCCACGGTGTCGCTCGGGCGTTATTGCGAGGTGGGCGGCCTGGCGGGGCTCGATGAGGAGTCGGGCCGCGGGCAGATCGTGCGCCTGGGCGGCGAGGATACCGCTGGCGTGCCCGACCGCATCGACATCGACTGCGCCGCCGCCACCGGGTCGGAGTTTGGCCGTGTAGGCATCCTGCGTCTGGACGACGGGGCCGAGTTCTACGCAAACATTCTGCCCGGTGAATAATCGGCGCACAGGGTAGCTAATTTGGGACGGGGCTTTTTTGACTACTTTTGCCCTTCTGCCCATCAAATGATTTTTCTGGGACGGGGATTAAATAATCATTTGGCTGCTCGCCGGCTAAGTGAGTAGACTTTTTTGGAAATGCCGAGCAACCAACATATTTGCCTCAATAAAACCGCAGGTCACAGACTTGTGCTTTGTCGGTGTGGTCGGGGATTCGGTAAAAGTCTACTCACTTAGTTTTGCGTGATGCATATTGTCCGCAACGAGACCCCAGCTGGGGTGATTCCATCGTAAATTCCGGTGACCGGGCAGCAAATTAGGCGCCGTATGGGTTGCGGTCGCGTTCGATGCGTTGGCGGATGTGGGCGTACTCGATAATCAGTAGCACCAGGAGTAGGGCCATAATGGCTAGGTAGCTCACCACAGCGCCCATCAGACCCAGCAGCTTAATCAGGATCACCGGCAGCACCACGCTTACGGCGAAGCAGATCAGGTAGATCTTGGTGACGTCACCAGCGTGGCGCAGCACCGTGATAATGGCGTAGATAAAGTCGATTGCCGCGGTGACGCCGCCGGCGACAACCATCAGCAGTGCCAGCGTGCGGTAGCGCTCAAAGTTAAGGCCGTACATAAAGCTCATGATGGGGATGCCGGGGCCTGCCATAAATGCGGCGCATGCTCCGGTGATGACTACGATCAGTGCCATAACGGCAACAATAATCAGGTCAAAGCGGCGACGCTTGCGTGGATTCGCCCAAATGCTCGATAGACGCAGGAGCTGCGGTTTATAGATAAATCCAACGCTCAACAAAATGGCCTGCGCCGGAAAGAACAGTGCATTAAAGTACAGCTGATACTTGTAGGCCAGCGTGCCCTCCATCACGAACTTGGGCATGCTCTCGATGAGGTTGAACAGGAACAGCGCGCCAAAGAGCGGGGCGCACTGGATAAACAGGTGGCCAGCCTCGCGCAGACTCATGCGGCGTGATTTTTCGGTTTCGAGCAGGGCGAGCGGCGCGGTGACCAGCACGAGCGAGGCGATGGCGGTGACACCCATGGCCATGGCCGCGATGGGCATGCTGCGCGTGAGGAACAGCGCCACGCTAAAGACCACGATGACGCCGATGGAACGCAGCGTTTGGCTCATGCCAGCCAAATAGAGCTTGTCGGCCTGCTGCAGGCGGCCCTCGTACACGTCGGCGATGCCGTCGATCACCTTATAGAGGTAGACGCCCAGGCCGATCGTGGCCATCTGCGCATCGTAGCCGCGGGCGCTGCTGTATACCAGGCCGCATGCCAGCGCGAGCGCTCCGCAGAGCCAGCGGTTGAGCTGGTAGGAGGCGAAGGAGGTTTTTTCGTCGATGTCCGAGACCTGAAAGTTGCGGACGCCGTAGTTGCACGCGATCATGATGAGCGTGCCGGTGACAAAGGCGATGGAGAACTTGCCGGCCTCCTCGGCGCCTACGAGCTGCGTCGACACAATGGTGAGCAGGGGAAACGCCATGCCCCATACGGCGGTGCCCAGGGTATTCCAAAGGTAGTCGCGACGGGTGGCGTGATCTTCGTACTCGGCTTCTTGCGTGGAAAAGCCGCCGCCGTAGACGGCTCCGAGAAGGCGGTTCCACCAGGCATTGACCATGCGGTGGATGGGGCCGGGTTGGCGATCGCGCTCGCGGCGACGGCGTGTGGTCTGGCTGCTGTCGGGACCGCCGGCGTTACGCTGGCTCAGCTCTTGGATTCGTGCGAGCTCCTCGGCGGTGTGCGATGCGGGGAACAGGCCGTTCTCGATGCGTCCGCCCTGTTCGTGCGCCCCGCCCAATACGGTGGGGTTGGCGACGCCATTGCGGCGGGCGATGGCGCGGCGGATGCTATCGAGGGGCGTGATGCTCAAGGCGATTCCTTTCTCTTGCTGCGCTCTAGTATAGTCGCGGTGGCGTCCATTCGTGTTTTTGAACAGGTTGTTCAATAATTTCGGCGGGCGGCTGTAATTTGTCGGTAAACGTGCGGTATCCTGTTGAAGTTTTGTGACCCCCCGATGCCGCTTGCGCGGTACCAAGGAGTTTTTACCCATGGATGTCGCTGCGTTTTTGCTGGCTCTTGTGCCGATCATCTGGCTCGTCGTGATGCTGCTGTGCTTTAAATGGCCGGCTTGGAAGGCCGCCATTGGCTCGTTCGCCCTTTCGTGCGTGCTCGCCTTTGCGTGGTGGCATTTGCCGGCGGCGCAGATAGCCACGGCCTCGCTCGAGGGCTTTTTGATGGCCCTGTGGCCTATCGTGCTCGTAATTATCGCCGCGGTGTTCACGTATAACCTGTGCGTGCGCACGGGTGCCATGGACGTGATCGGCAGTATGATCACCTCCATCAGCAGCGATCGTCGTCTGCTGGCACTGCTCGTGGCCTGGTGTTTCGGTGGCTTTATGGAGGGGATGGCCGGCTTTGGTACCGCTGTTGCCATTCCCGCCGGCATGCTCGCGGGCCTTGGTTTTGAGGCCGTGCCTGCCGTGCTGATCTGCCTGCTGGCCAACGGTGTGCCCACGCCCTACGGCTCTATCGGCATTCCCACGGTGTCCGTTGCCGACCTGGTGGGCCTGGATTCCCTGCATCTGGCGACCGTTCAGCTGGTGCAGCTTGCGCCCTTCTTTGTGGCGATGCCGCTGCTTATTGTGCTGGTTGCGGGTCGTGTTGCCGATGACCAGGGCAATGTTGCGAGCGTGAGCGAGCGCCTGCACGGCGTAGCCGGCGTGGCACTGCTTTCCGGCGTGTCTTTTGTAGGTGCGGCCCTGGTCGTTGCCATGTTTGTGGGTCCCGAACTGGCCGTAGTCGTGGGTTCCATCGTGTCGCTCGCGCTGACCGCCGCGCTTGCCATGCGCGCCGAGAAGTCCGGTCACCTGGACGTGCGCTTCCATATGAATATCGAGGCCGGCGAACAGCTCACCGTTAAGTCGGCGCTTTCTGCCTGGTCGTGCTTCATCCTGATTTTTGTGCTGCTGCTGGGTACCTCCAACCTGGTTCCCGTCGTGCACGCCGCGCTCGCGCCGTTTGCGAGCCACGTGCAGGTGTATTGCGGCGAGAACCCCGGTACGCTTACGTTTTCGTGGATCAACACACCAGGTGTTTGGATCTTCCTGGCCGCGTTTATCGGCGGTGCGATTCAGGGCGCTTCGCCGCGTCTGATGGGCGAGGTGCTGGCCGCGACTGTCAAGCAGATGATGCCGACGGTAATCACGATGCTTTCGGTGCTGGGCTGCGCCAAGGTGATGGGCTATGCGGGCATGATCTCGTCGATCAGTGCGTTTTGCATTGCCGTCGCCGGTGGGCTGTACCCGATTCTGGCTCCGTGGATCGGTGCCGTCGGTGCGTTCGTGACCGGTTCGGGCACGTCCTCGGGCATGCTGTTTGGTCCCATCCAGAGCCAGGCCGCTTCGGCGCTGGGCGTGAGTGACTACTGGATGGTCGCGCTGAACGCCCTGGGTGTCGCCGCCGGCAAGATGATCTCGCCGCAGACCCTCGCTATTGGTCTTGCCGCCGTGCACGTGCGCGGTAAGGATGCCGAACTCTTGGGCGCGGTGCTGCCCTACGCCGCCGGCATGCTGGTCCTCATGAGCGTCATCGCCATGCTCGGCCAAGGCCTGCCGCTGTAGTCGGCACTTAGGGACGTTCCTTATGTGCCGGCACTTTGGGAACGTCCCTAAGTGCCGGCATCCGAGGACACTCCTTGAATGTTGCCTGTTCAAGGAGTGTCCCCAATGACTAGGCCGCTTGCCTGCGATTTTTGACCGTTGGGCGGGCTTGCCGCCCTTGCCGCAAAAACGTTTTTGCATATCGGGTACAACGGGCTTTACGTGAGTAAAGTGCGCGCCGCGTCCACGTGTCGCGTTTTTAAAGGAGGCCCCATGCCTGGTGTTACCCCTGCAGAAGTTTTGTCCAACTTTGGTATTACGCTGGTCGAAGATCCCGCCGAGAGTCAGCCCCGTCTGCTGGTCGATCTACCCGCCGCGGAGCTCGTCGAGTACGCTATCCGCCGCGAAGAAGGCCGCATGGCATCCAACGGCGCGCTGGTGATCGAGACGGGGGAGCGCACCGGCCGTTCTCCCAACGATCGCTTTATCGTTGACACCCCCGATGTTCACGACAAGATTGCCTGGGGCGCGGTCAACCGTCCGCTGTCCGTCGAGAGCTATGAGGCCATCAAGGCCGGCATCGTCGACTATCTCAACGAGCGCGACGTGTTCGTCACCCGCGGCATGGCGGGCGCCGACCGTAACCACACGCGTCGACTGCTCGTTGCCTGCGAGCGTGCCAGCCAGGCACTCTTTATTAAGCAGATGCTCGCCCGCCCGCTCGCCCGCGAAATCGCGCGCACCGGTGAGCCCGACTTCTGCGTGCTCGCAGCGCCCGGTTACCAGTGCGATCCCGCCATCAAGGGCCTCAACTCCAGCGCCGCCGTGGTCATCAACTTCCAGGAACGCGTGATTCTGGTCGCCGGCACCGGCTACTCCGGCGAGATTAAAAAGTCGATCTTTAGCGTCATGAACTATCTGCTGCCCGTCGAGGACGACGTGCTGCCCATGCACTGCTCGGCCAGCATGGATCCCGTCACGCACGAGACTGCCGTGTTCTTTGGCCTGTCCGGCACCGGCAAGACCACGCTTTCGGCCAATCCCACGCGCCTGCTGATCGGCGACGACGAGCACGGTTGGTCCGACATGGGCATCTTCAACATCGAGGGTGGCTGCTACGCCAAATGCGAGGGGCTGGACGCCTTCCACGAGCCCGAGATCTTCAACGCTGTCCGCTTTGGCGCGATCTGCGAAAACGTGGTGCTCGACGAGAACCGCAAGCCCAACTACGATGATATCTCGGTCACGCACAACACGCGCGTGGCCTATCCCGTGGAGCACATTCCTAATGCGTGGACTAAGGGCATGGGCACCACTCCGAGTGTCGTGCTGTTCCTGACTTGCGACGCTTTTGGCGTGCTGCCGCCCATCTCGCGTCTGACGGCCGACGCCGCCATGTACCACTTTGTGACGGGCTTTACGGCTAAGATTCCCGGCACCGAGGTCGGCGTCACCGAGCCCACGCCCACGTTCTCTTCGCTGTTCGGCGAGCCGTTTATGCCACTCGACCCCATGGTTTACGCCAAGATGCTCGGCGAGCGCATTGCCGACGGCCGCACGCGTGTGTACCTGGTCAACACCGGCTGGATCGGCGGCGGCTACGGCGTAGGCCATCGCATCGAGCTGGCCTACACGCGCTCGCTGGTCGCACGCGCCCTCGACGGCACCATCGAGGATAGCGAGTTCGTGCACGACGACATCTTTAACGTCGACATTCCCACGACGTGCCACGGCGTGCCCGATGGCATCCTGGTGCCGCGCCAATACTGGCAGAGCACCGCGCGCTACGACGAGGCTGCGCACAACCTGGCGGTGATGTTCGAGGAGAACTTCGAGAAGAAGTACTCGCACCTGCCCGAGTCCGTCAAAGCCGCCGGTCCGCACGCCCAGGTGTCCGCCGAGGCTCGTCATCGCGGCCGCGGCCTGCTGGGGCTCCGCCACTAGCGTCGCCTCAGACTCAAAACCATCATAAAGGGGGGCACCTTTGTGGTGGTTTTGCTTGTGTGGATGACTCGGGTTACAATACGCCTGACATATCGTCCCCTTCTCCGGATGGGGACAGCGTAAGCGCTCTTGTGGCGGCACCGTAGGACTTTGAAGGTGGCCGCTGTGAGAGCGCTTTTTGTTTAGGCATTCGCATTGGGGCGAATCGTGAAGGGAGCACGTATGAAGAGCTTTATTGCCGAGGATTCATTCTGGGAGCTGTTTCCGCAGGCAGCGGTCGGTGTTGTGGTCGTGGAGGGCATGAAGCCCACGGCTCAGATTCCCCAGGAGGACGTGGATGCGATTGCGGCGTTGCTCGACCGCGCCAATATCGATGCGGAGCGTCATCTGACCAGCGACACTATCAGCGAGAACGCACCGGTTAAGGCATGGCGCGAGGCCTATCGTCTGTTCAAGACCAAGAAAGGCGCGCGCTGCTCGATCGAGAACTTGCTCAAACGCGTGCTCAAAGGCAAGCCGGTGGGCCACATTACGCCCGCGGTGGATATTTACAACACGGTGTCGTTGACCTACGCGCTGCCCGTGGGAGGCGAGGATCTGCATGCAATCGAGGGAGACCTTCGCTTGAAGGTGACCGACGGTGGCGATGCGTTCTTGCCGCTTGGCGAGGAGGCGGACGATCCGACGCTGCCCGGCGAGCTCGCCTACATCGACGATTCGGGCGCTGTGTGCCGCTGCTGGAACTGGCGTGACGGCGTTCGCACGGCGCTGTCCGATGATTCGGCCGATGCGTTCCTGGCGATTGAGTGCGTGGAGTCCGAGCGGATGGGGGAATGCCAGGCTGCGATCGATCGCTTGGCCGAGCTGCTCGAGCGTTATCTGGGGGCGACGGTTGTCGTTAAGACGCTTGTGACCCGCGATAACCCGCGCGTGGAACTGTAGCTCGGCCCAAACCACCACAAAGGTGCCTGTCCCTTTGTGGTGGTTTTTATGTTGATGGGTTAACAAATAGGGCGTGCAGGGCTGGTGGCCGTTAAGTACGGTTAAGATGTTTACCCGTAAGCATTATGCAAGCGAAAGGCGGTCGTCTCCCATGCAGCAGAACGACGAGACACGTTTCGAGGACTTTGTCGGACTGATCAGCGGGCTCTACAAGGAGATTCAGCGCATTAAGACATCTGAGGGCGCAAGGCTGGGCCTCAAGGGCTCCGACGTTATGTGCCTGTACTATCTTGAGCGCAGCAAGGACGGCCTGACTGGCGCCGACCTGGCTCGCATGGCAGGCGTGACCCGCGCCGCCGTCTCGCGTACGCTCGCGCATCTGGAGGAGGGTGGCTACGTCGAGGTCGATGATTCGGGTGATGCCGCCGTTAAGTATCGTGCTCCGGTGCGCCTGACCGCTCTGGGCGGCGAGAGCATGAGCGAGGCGGACCGCATCATTCGCGAGGTGCTCGATACCACCGGTAAGGCTATGGGTGTGGAGCAGCGCGAGCAGATGTATGCGTCGCTGCGCACGATTCTCAACACCCTGCGCGAGATCTAAGGCCGCCAAGGCATTTGCTTCCAATTAACAACTGCATAGTCCCGTTTGAGCGCGTATGCCGTGCCGGGACATTGCTGTCAAAATTCCCCGCGAGAGGTCCGCGAAAGAAAGGATTCGCTATGTCCATTCGTATTATTACCGATTCCGCGAGCGATATGTCGCCGACTGAGCACCCCGCTCTGCGTGTTTTGCCGTTGTCCGTTACCTTTGGCACCGATGTGTACATGGATGGCATCGACATCGATCACCAGCGCTTTTACGAGATGCTCGTGGAGCGCGATGAGCTGCCCAAGACCGGCCAGGTCAACCCGTACGCGTTTTCGCAGGCTATTGCCGAGGCGCGAGAGGCCGGCGATGAGGCTGTGATTATTACCGTGGGCGCTAAGCTATCAGGCACCAATCAGAGTGCCCGTACCGCACTTGCCGAGGCGCCGGGCGGCGACGTGTACGTGGTAGACAGCAACAACGTCACCCTGGGTGAGCGCGTTCTGGTCGAGTATGCCCTGCGCCTGGTGGACGAGGGCCGTAGTGCGGCCCAGATCGCGGCGGCCGTCGAGGCCGTCCGTGACCGCGTGGTCGTCATCGGCCTGCTCGAGACGCTGGAGTATCTGGTGCGCGGCGGTCGTCTGTCTGCTGCGGCCGGCGCTGTGGGCACGCTGCTCAATGTGAAGCCCGTGGTGGCTGTCGAGGACGGTCTGATCGTGCAGCTGGGCAAGGCGCGCGGTTCCAAGAACGGCCGCAACCTGCTGAACCAAAAGGTCGAAAAAGCGGGCGGCATCGACTTTTCCATGCCGCTGGCGCTCGGCTATACGGGCCTTTCGGATGCGGTGCTCAAGAAGTATATCGAGGACAGCGCAGCACTTTGGGCTGGCCACACCGAGGGCGAACTGCCCGTTCACACCATTGGCGCCACCATCGGCACCCACGTAGGCCCCAGTGCCGTCGCCGTAGCCTTCTTCCAGCCCGCCAACTAACCGACCAGCCATAAACCACCACAAAGGGGACAGGCACCTTTGTGGTGGTTTATGCTTTTCCGGGTGGAAGGGAGCGAGCAATGGCGTCTGAGGGCTTTTTTGAACGGTTGTACGAGGTGGTCGAGCAGATCCCCGAGGGGATGGTCGCCACGTATGGTCAGGTGGCGCTGCTTGCCGGTCGTCCACGAAGTGCGCGGTACGTGGGGTATGCCCTGCATAGTAATCCGCGCCCCGGCGAGATTCCCTGTCACCGCGTGGTGTTTGCCGACGGGCACATATGCGAGGGTTTTGCTTTTGGCGGTCCCGATGCTCAACGTGAGCTTTTGCTAGGGGAGGGTGTGGCGTTTAAGGACGACATGCACGTCGACTTGGCCGCCTGTCGCTGGCCAGCGGGGCTCTAGCGGCTCTGCCGTGGCGTAATCCACCACAAAGGTGCCTGTCCCCTTTGTGGTGGTTTAGTTTACTTGGGCTAACTTATGGAGAAGCTATGGCGGCGCATATTGACGCTAGAAAGTAAACCACGGTGAACTATATTGGTTTCAGCAACGGAGCAGGCAATAGGCGATGAAAAAGCCTGCCCTGTTGAGTTTGATTCGCATTCCTCCCCTCTGTGCGATTCAACGGTGTACTTCGGGAACAGGCCCGCTGGCAACTATCTGCCAGCGGGCCTGTTCCTGTTTGTCGGGGGAGTGCGATGGGCGGAGCCGAAGCGGTCCGGCTCCAAAAAAAGCGGACGCCGTAGCGCCCGCCCTATAGCAATCGAAAGCTCAAGCCAGCAGATCGGTCTAGTACACCATGCCCATGGCATCCTGAACCTCTGCCAGGGTCTGCTCGGCGATCTCGTTAGCACGACGGTTGCCCTCATGTAGGACGTCCTTCACATAGTCCAGATCGTTCTCGTAGCGCTGGCGACGTTCGCGGATAGGTGCGAAGTACTCGTTGACGGCCTCGGTCACGTACTTCTTGAGCTGGCCGGAGCCGCCCATGCCAATCTCCTCGGCAATCTCGACCTCGGAGCGACCGGTGCAGATGGCGGCTGTCGAAAGCAGGCCAGACACGCCGGGGCGGTTCTCGGGATCGAACGTGATCATGCGCTCGGAGTCGGTCTGGCTCTTCTTGATGCGTTTGGCCGTCTCCTCGGCGGTCATCGAAATATTGATGGCGTTGCCGTAGCTCTTGCTCATCTTGCGACCGTCAAGGCCGGGCAGCAGCGGGGTCTCGGACAGCAGTGCCTCGACCTCGGGGAACACCTTGCCGTAGCGGTTGTTAAAGCGGCGGGCGATGGTGCGGGTAAGCTCGATGTGCGGTAGCTGGTCACGACCGACGGGCACCACGTTGCCCTTGCAGAACAGGATGTCGCAGGCCTGATGTACCGGGTAGGTGAGCAGAAGGCCGGTGAGCTCGTGGCCCGAGGCCTCCATCTCGGCCTTGACGGTGGGGTTGCGCGCCAGCTCGGCCTCGGACACCAGCGACAGGAACGGCAGCATGAGCTGGTTGGCGGCGGGCACGGCGGAGTGCGCGTAGATCATGGTCTTGTCGGGGTCGATGCCGCAGGCAAGGTAGTCCATGACCATGTTGTACACGTTGTCCTGGATGTGCTCGGTCGTGTCGCGGTCAGTGATGACCTGGTAGTCGGCGATGAGCACGTTGGTCTTGGCGCCCATGTTCTGCAGCTCAACACGGCCCTTGAGGGTGCCGAAGTAGTGGCCCAGGTGCAGACGGCCGGTGGGGCGGTCGCCGGTGAGCATGGTGAACTTCTCGGGCGTCTTGGCCAGGCCCTCGCGAATGGCGTTGCTCTTTTGCAGCGCGACTTCGTAGCTGTTCTCGTTTGGCATGATTGCTCCTAACGTATGTTCATGGGTCAAGATGATAACGCGTTTATTGGAGGGGCGGTGCGTAAGTAGGCGAGGGGCGGGAGAGGGACGCGCGTGGTGCGGTATGTGCGATGGGCGCGGCGCGCCCGCGCTTGGCCAACGGTGCCTTGACACATCCTCGGCAGCTTGCCCTAGAGCTTGTGGTGGCGCTCTTCCTTACGCTCTTCTGCTGCCTGCTCCTCCTGCTTAAAGGCGGGGTCGTCGGGGGTGACGAGCTCGTCCTCGTGCGTACGCTTGTTGTAATGGTGGCGCAGCACGGGCTCAAACAGATGCAGATGCTTGGCAAAGGCCGCCGAGCCAATGGCGAGCACGGTAAAGATGAGCACGCGCATGGGCACCTCGACCTGGTTAATCGCGGCGGCGCCGGCCGAAAGCACGATGCACCAGGCATAGATGAGCAGTACGGCCTGTTTTTGGTTGTAGCCTTCTTGGATCAGGCGGTGGTGGATGTGGCCCTTGTCGGCCTGCCCGATGCTAATGTGGGCGCGCTTGCGGCGCACGATGGCGCTAAACGTGTCGATGATGGGCACGCCGGCAACGATGAGCGGGATGATAAGCGAGGTAAGTGCGGCGGTGCGGCTCACGTTGAGCAGCGAGATGGAGCCTAGCGCAAAGCCCAGAAGCAGCGACCCCGAGTCGCCCAAGAAAATGCTTGCGGGGTTGAAGTTGTAGCGCAAAAAGGCCAGACAGGCGCCAAAGAGCGCAATGGAGAGCGCGGCGGCGTCGATGCGGCCCGAGAGAACGGCCATCGAAAACATGGTGAACGACGCGATGCCGCAGATGCCCGTGGCCAAGCCGTCGAGGCCGTCGATGAGGTTAATGATGTTGGTGAATGCCACCAGATAGATCACGGTAATGGGGTAGGCGAGCCATCCGAGCATGATCTCGCCGGGAGCAAACGGGTTGACGATGACGCCGATTTTTAGGCCGCCCATGCAGGCGATAAGCGCGGCGAGGACCTGTCCGGCCAGCTTTTGCTTGGGCGTGAGCTGGAAGACGTCGTCGATAGCGCCGGTCGCAAAGATGACGGTAAAGGAGAGCGCCAGCATGGGATAGCTAATGTGAAGGCGCGGGTGCGGCACCAGGACGGGTGGCCAGCCTAGGTACCAGGTGCCTAGGATTTGCACAATGCAGGCAACGACCAGGCCCAAAAACACCGCCGTTCCGCCCAAACGCGGGATGGGCTTGGTGTTGATGCGGCGCTTAGAAGGATAGTCGACGGCATCGAGCTTAATTGCCAAGCGCTTGACCAGGGGCACCGCGAGGAAGGTCGTGATAAAAGCCGCCGCTGCCACGCATAGGTACGGTATGTAGCTCGGGGATGAAGCCATGAATCTAAAAACCGCCAAGCGTCGAAGGAAAAGGTCAGAAGAACGCCATGCGCAAAGGGCATAGCCGAACCATAATACTCGACCAAGGGGGGTGCATGTAATTGCACGCAGCGATAATCACGCGCTTACCAGATATTGGGATGTTGTCGATGGCTTGTCGGGATGCCGGCGGGGATCCATATGGACTGTATGGTGATTTTCGGCAAAAGAAAACCACCCCCCACGTTACGAAAATGAACCCACCTAAAACAGGTGGGTGCCCTCATCGACTGTTCCAGCGTCCTTAACAACGAAGGATACCTGTACTAGGTACGACTGTGTGGGCTCCCTAAATAAACGCGACGGTTCACCCAGTTGCTCCGCGGGGGGCGGAATACCTACATCATAAAGCGGCACTTTATCGATTCCAGTCTTGACATTACAAAAATCGTGTCGGACGATTACGGCGCCTTAGGGACGGAGCCGTCTACGCGGTCTGGCCCTTTACGTTTGAGCTGCTGAATCGTTGTTTTGGAGCATGGTTTTATGCCGACGTCGTTGACCGAACTTTTTTCGCCCGCCTGCCATTTGTGTCCGCGCCGTTGCGGTGCGGCGCGCGAAGAGGGGGTGCGCGGCGTATGCGGTGCTAACGACACGCTCAAGGTGGCCCGCGCGGCGCTTCATATGTGGGAGGAGCCGCCTATCTCGGGTGAGGCCGGTTCGGGCACGATCTTCTTTAGCGGTTGCTCGCTTAAATGTATTTACTGCCAGAACCACGAGATCTCGACCGGCAATTTTGGCCTTGAGATTTCGCCTGAGCGCCTGGTCGAGATTATGCTGGAACTGCAGGACCAGGGTGCCAACAACATCAATTTGGTGACGGCGACGCACTATGCGCACCTGTTGCCCGCCGCGATTGCCGCGGCACGGATGCGCGGGCTGGTCATCCCGATCGTCTACAACACGAGTGGTTACGAGCGTGCGAGTGCCGTGGCGGCGCTGGGCGACCTGGTCGATGTGTGGCTCACCGACTTTAAATATGCCGATGCCGGGCTTGCGCAGTCGCTTTCTCATATTAAGGACTACCCGCGCGTGGCCGTGTCGGGTCTGGCCCAGATGGCGCGCGAGATCGAGCGCCGCGGGGGAGAGTTGGTGGATGAGGGCGGGCTCATGAAGCGCGGCATCATCGTGCGCCACCTGGTGCTGCCGGGGCATGCGGATGACTCGTGCCGCGTGCTGGACCTGGTGTGGCAGACGGTGGGCGACGTGCCGATCTCGGTCATGAACCAATACACGCCCAATGCCCTCATGCGCGAGCAGGGCGGCGATCTGGCGCGCGCCGTGACGCGCGAGGAGTACGAGCGGGTGCTCGACCATGCCGACGACCTGGGCTTTACGACCATGTTCTGGCAAGAGGGCGGCGCGGTAGACGAGAGCTTCACCCCGGCCTTCGACACCACCGGTGTTCTTACCAGCGCAAAGTAGTGCGTTCGTCGATGATTTTTCTGGGACGGGGATTAAAAAATCATCGGGCGAATGGTAGTCAAAAAAGCTCCGCTCCAAAAAGACTGGTTATTGGGCGTTGACAGTTGGCGAGCCGTAGGTAAAATATCGACTTGTCCTGGGGACGTAGCTCAGTTGGGAGAGCGCTGCCGTCGCATGGCAGAGGCCGAGGGTTCGACTCCCTTCGTCTCCACCCTTGGATTTGATAAGCCGCTGACATTGTGTCGGCGGCTTTTTTTAAAAGAAAGGGCTATACCATGGCCGAGCTTGAGTCCCAACCACTGTCTGCCGAGGAGCGCGCCGAGTTGGAAGAGCTCCGCGCTGAGAAGGCCCGCCGCGAGGCTCGGGAAGAGGCCCGTCGCGAGCGTGAGGAGCTGGCTGCCCTGCGTGCCGAGCGTGCGAAGGCCGAGGAGGTCGCCGCGAACGCCGCATCCGAGCGCAAGCCCGAGCCTGCGCCCGAGCCCGCCGCTGCGAAGCCTGCGCCTGCTGCGGCCAAGCCTCAGCCTAAAAAGGCCGCTCGTCCCAAGTCCGCCGAGCCCGCGCCGAGCCGTGACGAGATGACCTTTGCCCAGCGCATGGTCACCTCCAAGGAGCCTACGGGCGAGAACGAGATCCCCGGCATGGCGCCGGCTCAAAAAATCATCATTGTCCTTGCCCTCATCGCGTTCGTCATCTTTATGGGCTACACGATCCTGACCAGCATGGGCCTGCTCTAACCGATTTGCATCGGGCGTCATGTCCGCATGCTCTGCTCTCGTCCAACCCTCACATTCTGCACCACACATCCGAAAGGTCGCCCCATGGCTTTGACCGACATCTCTCATCCCACCGACATCGCAATGCTCACCGATCTGTACGAGCTCACTATGGCCCAGGGCCTGTGGGAGAGCGGCAAGGCCAATGAGCAGGGTTGTTTTACCGCGTTTTACCGCGACCATCCCTTTGGCAGCGCCTATGCCATCATGTGCGGCACCGCCGAACTGCCCGAGCTGGTCGAGAATCTGCGCTTTACGCCCGAGGACATCGACTACCTCGCCTCGCTCCAGGCCCCTGCCGGCGGCGCGATGTTCAAACCTGGATTCCTCGACTACCTGCGCGATTTTCGTGCGCATGTAAACATCGACGCCGTGCCCGAGGGCGAGCTCGTCTTTCCGCGCGAGCCCATGGTGCGCGTCACCGGCCCCGCGTTGGAGTGTCAGCTGCTCGAGACGGCGCTGCTTAACATTGTCGGCTTCCAGACGCTTGTCGCCACCAAGACGGCGCGCGTGGTGCTCGCCGCCGACGGTCGTCCCGTGGCGGAGTTTGGCCTGCGCCGAGCCCAGGGTCCCGATGGCGGCCTGGCCGTTGCACGCGCGAGCTACGTTGCTGGCTGCTCCTCTACGTCCAATGTGCTCGCCGGCCGCCGCTACGGTATTCCCGTCTTTGGCACGCATGCGCACAGCTGGGTGATGAGCTTCGATTCCGAGCTCGAGGCCTTCCGCGCCTTTGCCAAGTCGAGCCCCAAGAACTGTACGCTGCTCATCGACACCTATGACGTGCGCGAGGGCTGCGAGCATGCCATTACGGTTGCCAAGGAGATGGAGGCGGTGGGCGAGCGTCTGTCGGCTATTCGCATCGACTCCGGCGACCTCGCCAAGCTCTCCAAGTATGTTCGCGGCCGTTTTGATGCCGAGGGCCTGCCCTATGTGGGGATCTCGGTTTCCAATGATCTGGATGAGTACACGATTCAGTCGCTGCTCGACCAGGGCGCGCCCATCGATAGCTTTGGCGTGGGCACCAAGCTCGCGACCTGCTACGACCAGCCGGCGCTGGGCGGCGTATACAAGCTTTCGGCCCGCCGTGCGAGCGAGGCAGATCCATGGACGCCGGTGGTCAAGCTCTCCGAGCAGCCCTACAAGCGCACGATCCCGGGTGTGCAACGCGTGCGCCGTTATTACGACGGCTTTGGCGGCCCGGTCTGCGACATGATCTACGACGAGGACCATCTGGCGGGGGAGGGCTCCGCGCGCGGCAATACCCTCGTGGCCGTGAATGATGCCGCCCTGGTGACCGACGTGTCCGAACTTGAGTATCGCGAGCTGCTGGTGCCGATCGTGCGCGATGGCAGTGCTGTGGCTCCGCGTGAGAGCATCCAGGATGCGCGCGAGCGCTGTGCTTGGGCGCTTGATCATCTGGACGCAGCTTTCAAGCGCTTCCTGTACCCGCAGACCTATGTTGTGGGCATGGAGCAGGGCCTGGCTCAGGTGCGCGACGAGCTCGTGCGCAAGAACATGGCCGCGGCCTCGGCTTTCCCCTGGGCTCACTAATTCCTTGGGCGGTAGGGGCAAGTCACGCTCCCTTGGCCGCCAGCTCGGCCGTTCGCTGAACAGTTGATTGGTTTGACGTATGACGACTTCTTATAAAACGATGGTGGTAAAGATCGGTTCGTCCACGGTGGTGGGTGCCGATGGCAAGGTCAACCGCGCCTTTATCGGCGGACTTGCCGATCAGGCCGCAGCACTGCGCAAGCTCGGCTGGCGTCTGGTCGTGGTGAGCTCGGGCGCTATCGCCTGTGGCTATCCCGTGCTAGGCTTCGACCGCAAGCCGGTCGGCGACCTGCCGAGCCTGCAGGCCTGTGCCTCGGCCGGTCAGTGCATCATCTCGTCGGCTTACGATGAGGAGTTCCATGCACGGGATCTGCTCACCTCGCTCGTGCTGCTCACGCGCCACGATACGGCCCGCCGCACGTCCTACCTGCACGCGCGCGACGCCCTGCTGCGCCTCGTGGAGCTTGGCGTGGTGCCGGTCGTCAACGAGAACGATACCGTTACCGTTGATGAGATCAAGTTTGGCGACAACGACACACTGGCGGCGCTTGTTAGCTGCCTGGTTTCTGCCGATCTGTGCGTAACGCTCTCGGACATCGATGGTCTCTATACTGCCAATCCGCATGAGGACCCCACGGCCGAGTTCGTCCCGGTCGTGCATAAGATCGATGCCAAGATTATCGCCTCGGCGGGTGATTCTTCCACATCGGTGGGCACGGGCGGCATGATCACCAAGATTCGCGCGAGCCGCATTTTGATGACGGCCGGCATTCAGAGCGTGATTTGCTCGGGCGAGGAGCCCGATGCGCTCGTGCGCCTCGCCCGCGGCGAGAGCGTGGGCACGCTGTTCGATCCGCCAGCGGAGCGTCTGGATATCGCACCCCGCAAGCTGTGGATCGCACTGGGCGACAAGGCACATGGCTCGGTGACGGTCGATGATGGTGCTGCGAAGGCGTTGGTCAGCCGTGGCTCTTCCTTGCTTGCGGTGGGTATTCGCGAGGTCGATGGCCAGTTTGCCGAGGGCGATGTGCTCGATGTGTGCGATCCGAGCGGTATGGTCGTCGCCCGCGGTATCGCCGAGGCCGATTCGGACGTGCTGGAACTTGCCGCCGGCCGCCGCCAGGACCAGATCGCCAGCAACCGCCTGCTGGCAGACCTGGCCGAGAAGCCCGCGATACACAGGGATAACTTGATCGTATTTGCCTAACCAATTGACGCTGCAAACGCCCCTAAGCGGCAATCTGACGTTCAATCGTCGGGCATGACCAAAAGGTCAATGCCCTTCTCTTTCACGTCACCTTGCTCGCTTAGGGGCGTTTTCGCTTTCCGTCCTCTACCTGCAATGTTGCTGTTCTCGGCACTTGGGGACATTCCTTTTGTGCCGGCACCTGGGGACGTTCCCTTTGTGCCGGCAGGTGGGGACGCTCCTTTGCTAGAAGATCCGGCGCAGGTCTCCGCGGTTGAGGGCCTCGTCGAAGAGGTGCTTGAACACCACGCTGCCGTGTAGGCCGTCGTGCTCGAACTCGTTGGTCACCCAGGCGTGCGAGTTGCCCACGCGGCTGAGCGTATCGAGCTGCATGCCCGAATCGACGTACATATCGTCGAAATACACCGCGGCCTGGAGTGGCACCTCGTTGCAGGCTAGGCGCTGCGGGTCGTAGATCTTGTCCCAGCTGGTGTCTTCCATCAGCAGGTCCATGGCGGGCTTAAACGGCTTAAGCTCGGGCATCTGCTCGAACATCCACGGGAACATGGCCTCGCCGGTAAACATGAGCGGGCGCGCGAGGGTGTCGAACTCGGCGCGGTGTGCCTTCTCTTCGGCCGCGGCCCAACCAATGGGCATAGTGTCGCCGTCGGCGTATATGAACTCCTGCAGCGTCCAGTACAGCGGATTCGTGCGCGTGTTGGTGCGCTCGAAGGCGCGCATCAAAAAGCTGTCAGATACCGAGGCGCCGCAGGTCAGCGTGCCGTCGCCGTCAACAAAAGCGTGATCGATAATCCAATGCATACGCTCAAAGCTCGGCTTCATGCCAAAGTCGCTGCCCATGAGCTGTAGGCGCTCGACCGTCATCGGCGAGCCGTCGGGTAGCACGGGCTTCTGAGCCTCGAGCGCATCGGCCAGGGCTGCCACGCGCTCGACGTCAGCGGGATAGCGGTCATAATACTGCTGCGTCTTGGTAGCCATGCGCGGGAAGGTGTGCTCGTAGACCTCGCTGGCGCTCGCCGGCACGTGGGGGATGCCGCCGCAGGTAAAGCTTGCCGCCACGCCTTCGGGGAAGAGCGACAGATAGCTCAACGTCAAAAAGCCGCCGTAGCTCTGCCCGAGTGTGACCCAGGGCTTGCCGCCAAAGCCCACCAGGCGCAGGTACTCAAAATCGCGCACGATGGAGCTGGCGAGGTGGCGCTTGAGGAAGTCAGCCTGCGAGCGTGCTGTATCGACGCCGGCGGCCGTTGCGCGATCACCCAGTGCCTTGATCGTGCGTCCGTCCACGCAGCTACTGCGTCCGGTGCCGCGCTGGTCGGGAAGGACCACGCGGAAGTGCTTGACGGCCTCCTCGATCCAGCCGTCGCTTGTGGGCGACAGCGGACGCGGGCTCTCGCCGCCGGGGCCGCCCTGCAAAAACAGGAGCAGCGGCAGATCGTCGTTGATGCGGTCGGGCGCGCAAACCACGCGGTAGAAGAGCTTGATGCTCTCGGGCGCGCCGGCGATTGGTGCCGGCATAGCGCCGCGGCGCATGGTGCTGCCGACGGCCAGGAGCATCGGCTCCAGGCCGCGCCAGTCAAGGGGGACGTCGATGCTGTGGTCCTCGACATAAAGGCCGGGGACGTGGTACGAAGTGATGAGGGCCATGTGAGTCTTCCGTTCGTTGCGGTGTTTCGGCTTGACCAATTCTACCGCCGCGGGCGAGGCCATGCGCAAATCGGCTACCATGGTTGCAAACTTCTAGGAGAAAGGGCCGCCCATGTCGGTCGATATAGCCACGTATGTCCACGATCTTGCCGTTGCCGCCAAGGCAGCGTCGGCCTCGCTTGCCACGGCGAGCGATGAGCAGCGTCAGGAGGCCGTGCGCGCCATGGCCGCAGCACTGCGCAACGGTGTCGACTCCATCGTCGCCGCTAACGAGCTCGATATGTCCGCCGCGCGCGATGCGGGCACTTCGGCCGGTCTGCTCGACCGTCTGCTGCTGACGCCTGAGCGCGTCGAGGGCATGGCCGCCGGTTTGGAGAAGCTCGCCGAGCTGCCCGATCCCGTCGGCCGCGTGCTCGACCACCGCGTGCTTGCGAGCGGTGTGGACCTGACCCGCGTGAGCGTGCCGTTGGGCCTGGTCGCCATGGTCTACGAGGCGCGCCCCAACGTGACGGCCGACGCCGCAGGCATCTGCATCCGTACCGGCAACGCCTGCATTCTACGCGGCGGCTCGCTGGCCTATCACTCGTGTGCCATGATCGCCGAGCTGCTGGCCGATGCGCTCGAGGCCAAGGGCTTCCCGCGCGAGGCCGTGTCGATGATCGAGTCCACCGACCGCGAGGCCACCGGCGAGCTCATGAAGCTCCGCGGTATTGTCGACGTACTCATTCCGCGCGGAGGTGCAGGCCTGATCCAGCGCTGCGTGCGCGAGTCGCTTGTGCCGGTGATCGAGACGGGCACGGGCAACTGCCACATCTACGTGCATGAATCCGCCGACTTTGATAAGGCGCTCAACATTATCGTTAATGCCAAGACCCAGCGCGTAGGCGTGTGCAATGCCGCCGAGTCGCTGCTGGTCGACCGTGCTGTGGCCGATGCGTTTTTGCCCGCGGTCGTGACCGTGCTGCATGACCACGGCGTGCTGATTCACGGCGACGAGGCAACCTGCGCCGCATGCGCCGATGCCGGGCTTGTGGAGGGCGATGACTACGTCGCCGCGACTGAGGAGGACTGGGGTCGCGAGTACCTGGCGCTCGAGATGAGCGTGAAGGTCGTGGCAAACGAGGACGAGGCCATCGCACACATCAACCGCTACGGCACGATGCACTCCGAGGCCATCGTTGCCGAGGATACGGATGCTTGCGAGCGCTTCCTCGATGCTGTCGATGCCTCGGCCGTGTACTCCAACGCCAGCACTCGCTTCACTGACGGCGGCGAGTTTGGCCTGGGTGCCGAGATCGGCATCTCGACCCAAAAACTCCACGCCCGTGGCCCCTTTGCCGCCGAGGCCCTCACCACCTACAAATACAAGCTCCGCGGCACCGGCCAGGTCCGCCCCTAAACCTACCAAAAAGGGACCGGTGTATTTTGGCAGGTTTTATCTG
>DBEYYU010000081.1:0-41880 GCA_048184855.1 Collinsella aerofaciens | reverse complement strand
GTATTATCTGGGCAAACACCCAAACCACCCCCCAAATCATCGCAAAGGGGGCAGCTCATGGACAGCTTAGTGGGTTTTGACGAAGAGTAGGTGTTCGCGGCGGTTTGTCTCGATCTGTAACAGTTACTCGGCAAAATCGGACCTAGATCTTACAGATTGAGACAAAGGGCCGGCGTCATCCGGAAACGTCTCGATCTGTAACATCTGGAGCCGATATTGCCGTCTTGGCGTTACAGATCGAGATAAACCGACAGACTGCGGCAAAAGAAAAGGTAGATTTTCAGGCATGTCCCAAAAATCTACCTTTGTTGTGGTTAGCTCAGCAGGTCGACTACGTTGAAGCCGGCGTTGCTCTTGGCGATGACGTCGCGTCCGCCAAAGACGCAGGTGGGCGACTCGGCTGCGATGCGCGTCACGTCGGCGCCGAGCGAGCGAAGCTCACCGGGCGTGGCGGCGAGCATCTGGGCGCGGCGCTCCTCGCGTGCGTGCGGATCGAGCCCGGCCAGGTAGGTCGTGTTGCGGCGCTTGGTGAGCGCGTACGGCTTCACCGGCGCGTCCATGCCGCTCACGCAGCTCACGATAAAGCCCTCAAAGGCGGCCTCGTCGGGCTCAAAGCTGCCGAGCCATTCGCCTGCGCGCGCCACGCGCTCAATCGAGGGGTCGATTGCCGGGTCGCGGTAGGTGTAGAACGCCGTCTGACGCTCACCGGCCGCGCGGAATCCGCAGCCGTACGCACCGCCCTTAACGCGGATCTCGTTCCACAGATAGTCGTAGGAGAGCGCGTTGGCGGCAACCGCCCAGGCGCCCGTCACGTCGATGCCCAGGCGACGCGGGTCGCACGCGCTTGCCGCAAAGCAGATGTCGCTGGGGATGACAAAGGCCTCGTGGCGGTCGCACGGCGACGGCACCACGAGCGCGTTGCGGCCGGCATCGGCGCCGCCGCCAGCGCCCAGTCCCAGGTCGCCCGCGGCGGCCCAGTATGCGTTAAAGTCCTCATCGCTGCCGGTAAAGCTTGCCAGGCAGCCGTCGGCCACAAAGATGCGCTCCGCCAGCTCGGCAAGCTTGGCACGCAGGTCGTCCAGTCGCTCGTCAAAGTGCTCGAGCAGATCGCGCAGGAACAGGTAGAAATCCACGCCCGAAAGCTGTTCGCGCACCACGGCCGAAGGCGAGCTGTAGCTCATCGCGCGGCCGAGCGCCGCCGAGTGGCCGTTGTTGATAAAGCCCTGCTCAAGCCCAATGCGAATCTGCGTGAGCACATCGCGCACGCGGTCGGCGTCGGCATCGAGCAAAAGCGTGCTCGACCACACCTCGCGCGGCAGGCTCGCCAGCGCATCGATCTTTTCGGACAGGGCGCCGGCGCTCACCAGCAGGTAGGGGCGCACGCCGTCCACGTCGGGCTGCGTCATGACCTCGGTCGTAAAGCTCAAAAAGCCCAGCTTGCCGGCGAGCAAGTTGTCGAGCTCCTCGGCCGAGTGCTCGCTCGTGGGCAGCTGTTTGAGCAGGCGGCAGAGCAGCGTCACATAGGGCAGGTCTTCAAACGCGACGCAGCTCAGGTCGAAATACTGCATGGCGTAGGCCAGGCGGTTGGTGGGGATGCCGTGGCGCAGGCAGGGGATGGGCGTGGTCGTGTCTACGACCAGCGGCGGCTCGGGGCGCGCCTCGCCAATGTCGGACACGCGCAGGCGCGGCAGCGTGGCCTTGGCCTCGGGCGTGTCTTCGGCCTCCTGCGCGGCACGCAGCGCGGCCGTGCGCTCGACCACGTCGGCCAGCTCGGCATCGGTCATGGCATCGCGCTTGGTTGCCAGCTCGGCGGCCTCGGCACCCTCCGAACCCTCGGTGGCGTCCACCGGCACCAGCTCGACCAGTGCCATGTGATCGTTCTGCAGCACCAGCTCGCGCAGCAGATCCTCAAAATAGCTGCCGTCCAGCTCGCTACGCAGCTCCTCGTACACCGGGCCGTACTTGAGCGCCAGCGTCGCGGCGTCGTCATCGTAGAGCCACGTGCTCAGCGCGTCGCACGCAATGGCCACGCCGTCGGCGATACCGTAGTCGCGCTGGCGCAGGTCGTATTCGTTGCTGCTGATGATGGCTTCCAGGCGCTCGCGCGGAACGCCATGTTCGCATAAGTCGCGGCAGGCGTCCTGGAACACGCGGCGCAGCTCGCGCGCCACGCCGGGCTGCGCGTTTTGCAGCATGATGAGCTCGTAGGGCTGCAGGCTCTCGGCCGCCGTGTAGCTCACCACGTTGCCGCCCAGGCCGGCGGACAGAATGGCCTTCTTAACCGGCGCTTCGTTGGAGCCCAGCAGTGCTTCAAACAGGATATCCGCCGCGATCGTGCGTTTGCGGTCGAGCGCGTTGCCCAGCACCAGGCCCAGGCCCACCAGGGCGTTCTCGGGTGTGGTGGCCATCTCGACGCGCTTGTACTCGCAGGTCACGGGCGCCTGCACGCCCAGCGGATTGGGCGCCATCGTGGACGGGTCCTCGCCGGCGGCGACGGCAGCGTCCATGCGGCGGCTCGCGGCACTCGGCTGCGACAGATAGCGCTCGTCCAAAAAGGCCAGGGCGCGGTCCACGTCCAGGTCGCCGTAGAGCGTTATATAAGAGTTGGAAGGATTGTAGTGGCGCGCGTGCGTGTCCAGGAACTGCTCGTAGGTGAGCGCGGGAATCGCGCGCGGGTCGCCACCGCTCTCGTGTGCATAGGCGGTGTCGGGGTAGAGCGCGGCGTTGACGGCGTCGTCCAGCACACTCATGGGGTCGGACAGCGCACCCTTCATCTCGTTGAACACCACGCCGTTATAGCGCAGCGTGCCCTCGCGCAGGCTCGCGGAGCCGCCGTCGCCCTCGCCCTCGACGCTCTCCGGCAGGTCCAGCTCGTAGTGCCAGCCCTCCTGCTCAAAAATGGTGGGCTTGGTATAGATGGCCGGGTTGAACACCGCGTCCAGGTACACGTCCATCAGGTTGTACAGATCCTGCTCGTTGGTGGTGGCAACGGGGTAGATGGTCTTGTCGGGGTAGGTCATGGCGTTGAGAAACGTCTGCATGGAGCTCTTGATCAGATCGACAAACGGCTCCTTGACGGGGAACTTAGCCGATCCGCACAGCACCGAGTGCTCAAGAATATGGAACACGCCGGTGGAATCGGCCGGCGGCGTCTTAAAGCCAATGGCAAAGGCCTTGTTTTCGTCGTCGCATGCCAGGTACAGCAGGCGAGCGCCCGAGGCAGTGTGTCGCAGCACGTAAGCGTCCGAGTCGAGCTCGGGCACGGTCTCGCGGCGCTCGACGGCAAAGCCGTGGCAGGTAGTGCCGGGCACCAGCAGTGTAGCGGCTGCGGCGCGCGGGTCGGTTGAGGTGGTGGGCATATGCAGTCTCCTTTGACGCCCCAGCGGGAGCGAATCGAGTCGAATCCTCGAGAGTATACCCATATGGAGCCCTCGACCAATCTGCCGGATGAGCGTGGATTTTCGGACACACGAGAGTGGATATTCGGACGCAAATTGAACGAGAGAGGATTTTCGGACGGAAACAGCCCCAAAACGCCAAAAACCGTCCGGAAATCCACTCTCGATTCTTGACCGTCCATCACTCATGCATTTCTCATCTCTCACTCATCTCTCATATGAGAGATAATAGAAAGATGAGAGATAAATATGAGAGATAACTGAGCAGCAAAGAGACAGGCAATCATGGTATTGTCTCAATACCGATTGTTCTACCAGCAAAAACATGTTTAAATGAAACAGATGGCAGACATCTTATCTTCTATCTCTCACTCATCTCTTATATGAGAGATAGCAGTAAGATGAGAGATAATTACGAGAGATAACTGAGAGACGAAGGAAATCTATTCGCGGCATTCTCCGCCGGGCCGAGCGAAAGGACATGCAGATGAACGAAAACGAGCTGACCGGTCTGCTCGAGTCTTTAAGGCGCATGGGCTCGGACGATCTTAACGTCGAGGTCAAGGAGAGCGCCACGACGCTTTCCCGCGACGTATGGGAAACGGTCAGCGCTTTCGCAAACACCGTCGGCGGCATCATCGTACTCGGAGTGAGCGAGCGCGCGGGTTTTGTCCCAGTTGCAAACTTTGAGACCGAGAAGGTGCTCAACCAATTCGTAGCGGGCATGGGTGATGCCGGCGGGCGCGGAAAACTGGCCAATCCGCCCAAATACACCATTGAACGCGTGGAGCTCCAGGGCACCGTGGTTCTGGTCATCACGATTGAGGAGCTCGACCCGTCGAGCAAGCCTTGTTATGTCATAGAGCGGGGCGCTCAAGGCGGCAGCTACAAACGCATCGATGATAAAGATGTTCCGCTCTCGTCGACCGAGGTCCTGTCCTTGTCATCGTATGAACGGGCGAGCCCCAGTGATCGCGATGCAGTGCCCGGCGCGGTCGCAGGCGATCTTGACGAGGCCCTGGTCGACCGCACGATAGAGCGTGCTTTTTCACTGACACCTCGTGCGATGCGCGGCGCGCCGGACAAGAAAACGAAGCTGGAGCGCCTGAATTTCCTCGACTCCCAGGGCAATGTTACTAAGGCCGGGCTCCTGGCCGCGGGTGCCTATCCCCAGCAGTTCTATCCCAAGCTCTTTATCGATGTGGCGGTCTATGCCGGAACGCAGAAGGGCGCGGCGGGGTCGTTGAGGTTCATGGACCGTACGATCTGCGAGGGGACGTTGGGTGAAATGATCTCGGATGCCGTCGCGGCGGTCGCCAAGAATTTACGACGAACCTCGATGATTAAAGGCGTCTCGCGTGTCGACTCGCTGGAGATTCCCGAGGAGGTCCTGCGCGAGGCAATTGCCAACGCCGTAATCCACCGAGAATACGGAGACCGGTTCTGTGGGCAGTCGATCGCTGTTGACGTCTTTGATGACCGTATCGAAGTGACGAACCCCGGCGGCCTATACGGAGGAAAGACTCGCGAGAACCTGTTTGACGGCAGCTCCCGATGTCGCAATGCGACGCTTGTAAAGCTCATGTCGCTTGTCCCATTGCCCGACGGCGCGGGCTCTCCTGCCGAAGGCAACGGGTCGGGCATTCCAATGATGCTCGATGCCATGCGTGCGCAAGGTCTGGCCGAGCCGTTGTTTTGTCCGGGTTTCGACCGGTTTAAGGTTGTCCTCTACCGAGCGAAGGTTGAGCAAATCGATCATGGCGGGGACTTAATTGTGGCGGCACTCAAACGCTACGGCGAGCTGGGGACGCGTGAGCTGGCAGAACGTACGGGGCTTACAATTTCCCAGGTTAGGTCGCGCGTCAACGCGCTCATTGCTCAAGGCGAGCTCGAGCCCACGGCGCCGGCGACGAGCCGCAACCGCAAGTATCGACTGTCGGAGCGCGTGGGATAGATGCGTTAGTGGACGAGGCGACCCAATAATCGACCCTCGATTGGCGTCCATTAAGGTAAAGCGGTTGTTGCCCAGTCGACGGTGATGCTAAAGACTCGGCTTACGCCGGCATGGCCCCGAACCCGTCTATCAGGAACAGCCTGAGAACCAGCTTGATGACATTTCCCGGTTTGACTTCTGCCGCGTCAAAGACGTGGCGCTCGGCGAGCTCGCTGCAGTATGCATAGATGTCGCGGATAAGGTCCGCGCCCGAGAGCGTAAACATGTAGCCTGCGTCCGAAAGCGCATTGGGCGCGGCAGGCAACTTGGCCATGTGACAGAACGTTTGCAGGTCGGGCGCCATAACGTTCTGGTAGTCGAGGTGGCCGTTGGCATCCTGCGCGGCAAGCTCCAATTGGCGCACAAAATCCAGCGCCGCCGCTAACACAAAGCTCGGCGTAGGCGCATTGACGTCCTGAGTGGTCGCCACAAGCCTGCCCGCCGCCTGCGTGACAAGCCAAGCGACCTCGCGCTGGCAACGCACGGCCTTGCGCGTAACCGGCTTGATGGACGAAGAAGAAACGCTTCCCTTAGGCGGATTCGAAGCAGCCATAAGACCCTCCCATGAACAATCCGGCCCAACAAGCCCGGATGAAACACGTGCTACATCAGTATACAGGGGAGTGGGGTAGCGGGGTACAAGCACGCCAGCGGCAAACCGAGAGCATCAACGATGTGCCGATCGCGGAATGAGATCTCGTAATAATTGACTCTCGGCCATATTATTGAGGGGCATGACTCGCGTTCGTATGGTTGTAGGTGCTGGCGATGAACGACATTGACCTTGCTGTTCCGTTGATGGATGGACCAAGCTATGACCGCGCCTGCAGTCTCGTGCCTTCCGAATACGTTGAGGCATGGGAGTGGTTTCTGGGTGAGGAACAGCGCGGCGGCGTTTGGACCAGCCTTCCGCACCACACCAAGGAAGATAGCCCTCAGTATCAGTACCGTTTGAGAATTGACTCGGACTTCTTTCCCGTAACGCGGGATTCAGGGATCTTCTGGCCGGGCCAGGATCGGGTGAAGCAAGATCCCAATAAGATCTTTGCGCTTTCGGTCCATAACTCTAAAAAGAGCTTCTACACCGATGTGCCTCCGCTCTATTTGGATGACGGTACGTGGGTCATTAAGTATTCGGTCCAAGCGCCAGGCGCCGTTGGTTCTCGAGACCAGAATTACAACCGTAAAATGCTCAACTGCATGGAATGTGGCGTCCCAGTCGGAGTCATATTTGCAACCGAGGTGGGCTATAAGGTGCTCGGCCTTGCGTTTGTTGAGCGGTTCGAGCCCGAAAACGGATGGTTTGTTCTGCACGGTCCTGTTCATAAAGGCGGACCGGACCCTCGTTTTGCGCCCGACATGAGTTATCTGAAGCACATACCCGTCGATATTGAGTTTGCCGGACAGGGTGTGACCGACGACGAAAAGGTCCGCTATGCGTTAAGGCGCGAGCGATTGGGGCAGCAATGGTTCCGCAAGCAGCTCGTTGCCGCCTATGATGGCCGTTGCGCGGTGTCGGACTGCGGCGTCAGCGAAGCTCTGGAGGCTGCACATATCGAGAATTACTCGGGACCCAAATCGCAGGTTGCCAGCAACGGTATTCTGCTTCGGCGCGATCTTCATTCCCTATTTGATGCTCACCTGATTTCGTTTGAGCCTGTTTGCGGCGAATATCGGCTGTGCGGATCGTACCTGCTGGATAAGACCGACTACGCTTCCTTTGCGGGTGCGACGCTAAGGCAGCCGAATGAGCGTCAGTGGCGACCCGATACGGTGTTTCTTGAGGCCCATCGCATTGAGTTCGATCGCTCGGAAAAGAAGCGTGAAAAGGCGGGGCTTCTGCCGTATTAGCGTATTTGGCTTTGGCATTCTTTGACGATCGTGTTGTTTGATCGGATCGCGTGGCGATGCAATCTCGCGCCCGCCCGCCGGTGCATGCTCTTCCTGATTTGTATAGCGAGAGGGGAGCGTGTATGAGCTGGCGAGGCGATATTGCGATGGGGAAGTACGGAAAACTGCCGTGTGCCCTTATAGACAACAATATGTTTCCGAGCGTAGAGGTTGATTGCGGGTCGTTTGTCGTCACCTGCCCTTGCTGCGGCTCGCAAATACCGTGTCTCGACATTCGGTTTATCGATGCGCGCGACAGACTCAGCGACGAAGTGAGAAAACGGACAGGCGTTCATATGCCGGTGTATCCGGAGAAATGCCCTGTTTGTGGCCTCGATATCGTGTACGACGCCGGCGACGAGGGATAGGTGATGCGGAGGAGTTGGCTGTGAGTGTCTTTTGCCTCTATAAATAAATCCCCTCACCGAGTTGCTTGTGGAACTCGGCGTGATGGTCGCGTGCCCAGGTAAAGAGCGCCTGGTCAAAGTCGGTACGCGTGGCCGGGACGCCAAAGACGCCGGCAACTTCGACGCGTATAAACTCCAGTGCCGGCAGCTTGTTGATGGCAGTGAGGGCAAACGGGGACGAGGGCTCCTCGAACAGATAGCGGCTGCCTTGCAGCGCGTCGCAACTGGTGCACGTGTTGCCGAGCGACGGGGCTTTGGAGGCTCGCGCGCCTACGGGCTTGTAGCCGCAGCGCTTATGAAGGTAGTCGCGGATCTCGCCCGGCACGCAGCCAAGAGCGGGCACGATGGCGAGTGCGTTGGCGTTGGCCGTGTCGATGGCAATGTACCTGGCTTCGTTGGGCGCGTGCGCGATGGCGATGCTCTCGTCGTTATCGGTTCGATAGGGAATGCCGAAGGCCGCGACCGAGGTCTCTTTGTGACACTTCCAGCACTCGCGCTTGCCCAGTACTAGATATATATACGGCGCTGAGGGGTCGGATCGGTCAACACCGGGCAGCCACTCGGCAAAGGGCTCGGGGTTGACGCCGCTGGGTACATACCAGATCTTCTTGGTCCGGTCCCATTTGGCGCCCAGCGCCTTGGCTTCTTCTTTGTGCGAAAAGGGGACATCGAGCTCGGTGCGCATGGTGGCTCCTTGGTGCTGCAGGTGTAAGTGGCTCAAGGATACCGCAGGGCGCAGACATCGCGGCGTTTTGCTGAGAAGTTGCGGTGCGGACTGGTTGGTTACGCCCTGGATAAATTGGCAAGTAGATGGTCGGCTTTTGGCCAGTTGGGCGGCTGGAGCAGCTTGCGGATTTGGCGACATAAAACAAAACAGCCCAGAGGACATAGCCTCTGAGCTGCGAACATTTGGTGGGCGTTAGAAGATTTGAACTTCTGACCTCTTCCGTGTCAGGGAAGCGCTCTCCCCCTGAGCTAAACGCCCGATCAAGGGTGCGCAAGCGCGCAAGGGATAATATAACGGAGCCTGAACTCGGTGGCAAGAACATTTTTAAAAATCGCTTACATTGTGGAATTCGGGGGCTTCGTCATATCCATTTCAAAAGAGCTTGCTGCCGCGATTTGGCTGTCGCATAATGCAAAGCCATTGCGGTATCGAGCTATGGAAAGACACCTGCGGAATTGTCCTACCGATAAGCGGACAAGCCTCCAGCTGGTGCCTTCGCCGTGGTAAGGTAAGCCGAATTGCTTCCAGACTGTTTCGGGGGAGTGGAATGAGCAAAGAGTGTGTCGAGCAGGTCGAAGGCGCAGGGGCTTCGGTGCCGATGACCGATATATCGAACATTGATGTGCCCGAGGGCACCGACGAGCTCAGCCGCAACACCCGTCGCGCCTGGCGCGAGCGCCTTAACGATGCGTCGTCGCGCAAGATGATCACGGGCGTCTTGGCTACGCTGGTGGGCGGTTCGTTTTGGGGCTTCTCGGGCACCAGCGCGAGCTTTCTGTTCGATACCTACCACGTCGACACCTTGTGGCTTATGAGCGTGCGTCAGATTCTCGCCGGTCTACTCTTTATGGCCGTGGTTGTCACGCGCGACCGCGAGCGCCTGGTCAAGCTTTGGACGACGCCCGCCGATCGCAAGCAGCTGCTGCTCTTTACCGCCTTTGGCCTGCTGTTCAACCAGTTTTGCTATCTTTCGGCCGTGCGCCTGACGAACGCCGGAACCGCGACGGTGCTCCAGTGCCTGCAGCTCGTTATCATCATGGGCTACACCTGCGTGATCGATCGCCGCATGCCGCGTACTCGCGAAGTCATCGGCATTGGCCTGGCTCTGGGTGGAACCTTTTTAATCGCCACCGGCGGTGACCCCACCAGCCTGAATATTTCGCCGCTTGGCCTGGCAGCAGGTCTTATGTGTGCGGTCAGCGCCGCGTGTATGGCGGTGATTCCCGCCAAGATCCTGCCCGAATACGGCAGCCCCATCGTCACGGGTTCGGCAATGCTCACGGCGGGCGTGGTCTCGTGCGTCTTCGTGCAGCCCTGGGCGCATATGCCGGCGCTCGACGCTGCCGGCGTCGAGGCGCTCGCGGTGTTCGTGGTTATCGGCTCGTTTTTTGCTTACATGCTCTATATGCAGGGCGTTAAGGACATCGGCTCGGTACGTGCGAGCCTCATCGGAACTGTGGAGCCGGTTTCGGCGACCATCACCAGCGCCGTTATGCTGGGGACGGTGTTTTTGCCGACCGACCTTATCGGCTTTGTCATGATCATCGTGATGATGTTCCTTACGGTGTAGCTAGCGCCGCCGCCAAGACAGAAAAGGTGTTGTGCCGCATTTTCGCCAATTGATGTCCGTGTCTGGAGTTTAGCTGTCGATGCTCAAAATGCCATAAACTAGCAACGTTATGGACTTTTTCATTGCGACTCAATTGCGAGGATTTCTTTATGGCTGGTAATCACTTTAAGGGCAGCGATAGCGGCCGCCCTGCAGTTCCGCCGCGTCCGAACGGGGCTGGTAAGGCCGGCACGCCGGGCGGCGCTGGACAGGGCGGTTCCGGTAAGCGCGTGTCCCCGGGCGAGACGGCGATGTTTACCGCTCTGTACGAGCAGTCTCAAAAGGCAAAAAAGACCGGCCGTGCAAGAGGGAATGTCTTTGCGGGCGGTGCAACCTCCGCGTCGCAGCCGAGCGGGGCTCCTTCGGTGCCTGCGAACAACGCAGGTGCTGCCAACGCCGCGAATGCTGCCGGCAACGTTAATGCCGGCAAGGCCGCCAACAATACTCCCTCTGCCGGTGGCGCGGGGCTTACGGGTAACCTTGGCACGATTTACACCGGCGCCTCCGAGACTGGCACGTTCGCCCGCCTGGATGATAGCGGTGCCGAGTTTGCGGGCTCGGGTTCCAAGGAAGATTATTACGATTTTGGTTTGAACTACGGTAGCGACGCTTCGTCGAGTTCGACCTCTGACGGTCTGGTCCGTCATCGCCATCGCAAGGGCGAGCGCAAAAAGCGTCACACTGGCGCCATTATTGCCGCTGTAGTCGCGGTGCTTCTCGTTGTGCTTGGCGCAAGCGGCTTTATGCTGCTTAACTCGGCAAAGACCGTAAAGAGCGAAGCGAAGGAGGCTGTCGAGATCGTCGGTGGCCTTAAGGATAAGGTCACGTCGGGCGATTTTTCGACGCTGCCTGACGACGCGAAGAAGATCGATGAGCTCTGTAACAGCATGAAGGCGGAGACCTCGAGCCCGCTGTGGGCGGCGGCTTCGTTTATCCCGGTGTATGGCAGCGATATCAATGCGGCCCGCACCATGATTGACGCCCTGTCCGATGTCTCGAGCAATGCGCTGGTTCCCATGGCCGACAACCTCTCGCAGGCTACGCCCGGCAAGCTGTTCCAGGACGGCATGATTAACGTGTCTGCGCTGCAGGCGGTCGCCGATTCGCTTTCCAGCAGCTCGAAGGTGTTCAAGAGCGCCAACGAGAAGATCCAGGGCATTGGCGATACTCATATTTCCCAGGTGACCGAGCTGGTCGATAAGGCCAAGGACGGCTTTGCCACCCTCAACGGCGCGGTTGACGCGGCGGAGAAGGTTGCCCCCGTCCTTCCCCAGATGCTCGGCGCCAACGGCCAGACGCGCAACTACCTTATGTACGCCATGAACAACGTCGAGATTCGTGCCTGCGGCGGCTTTGGCGGTTCGCAGGGTCTGATTTCGGTCACCGACGGCCAGATGTCGATTGGCGAGTTTGTTCCCTGCATTGCGCGCAGCAAAGACGAGGCGGTTGAGAGCGTCGACGAAGAAGATGAGACGCTGTTTGGTGACCACAGCAACCTATACATCTCGGGCAACACCTATTCGCCCGACTGGCCCCGTAATTCGCAGCGTGTCGCCGCGCTGTGGAAGTCTGAATATGGTCAGGACGTCGATGGCGTCATTGGTATCGATCCGGTATTCCTGCAGTATCTGTTGGGCCTCGTGGGTAATGTTTCACTGCCCGACGGTACAGTCGTTGACGGTACTAACGCGGCGAAGGTGCTTATGCATGATGTGTACTGGAACTATCCGGTCGAGGAGTCGGACGGCATCTTTGCATCCGTCGCCAGCGCTGCCTTTGACAAGATCCTTGGCGGTATCGGCGACGTCGATGTTGCGAACCTTGTCAGCGCCGTTGAGCGCGGTGCCGAAGAGGGCCGCCTGATCGCGTGGATGAAAAACGATGACGAGCAGAACGCTATCAAGGAGATGAACATCGACGCCTCACTGCCCGATCCGGATGACCCGAGTGAAGATCCCGTTGCTGGTGTCTACTTTAACAACCTGAGCTTCTCCAAGCTCGACTGGTATCTGAACGCCGATACGCAGATTGGTCAGGGCGTGAAGAACGGCGACGGCGCTTGCTCGTATCGCATCACCGTTACCCTGACGAACATCATGACGCAGGAGGAGGCAGGTAAGCTGCCCGACTACGTAGCGGCCAGTGCGCCTGGGACCTCGCGTGACGATGAGCGCTTGTATGTATCACTGTTTGCGCCGACAGGCGGCAGCATTACCGATCTAACCGTCGAGGGGACTCAGTTTGGACTGTTCGCTGCCACTTGGCACGGAGTTCCCTGCTATTCAGGAACCGTTGACCTGCATGCTGGCGAGACGACGACGATCACGTATACGCTGACCACGTCGGCCGAGGCGGGGGACAAGCCGCTTACGCTGCGTCAGACTCCTACATGCCAGGCGGCTCGCGACAGCGCGTCGGCGTAGGGTTTTTCTGGTAGTGCAGATAATCGAGTACCATTTTGGGGCGGACAGGCAATCTGTCCGCCCCTATTTTGTAAGGAGAGCGCATGAAGTACTTTGGCACCGACGGCTTTCGCGGTGAGGCCAACGTTGGGCTGACGGTAGAGCACGCTTATAAGATCGGCCGCTTTGTGGGCTGGTATTACGGCGCCAACCGCGGGGCCAAGGCGCGCGTGATCGTGGGCAAGGACACGCGTCGCTCGAGCTATATGTTCGAGGCGGCGCTGGTGAGCGGCCTGGTCGCGAGCGGCGCGGACGCCTACATGCTGCACGTGATCCCGACGCCGGGCGTGGCGCATCAGACCGTGGAGGGCTGCTTCGATTGCGGCATCATGATCAGCGCGAGCCACAACCCGTTTTGCGATAACGGCATTAAGCTCGTCAACAGCGACGGCTTTAAGATGGACGAGGACGTGCTGGAGCTCATTGAGGACTACATCGATGGCAAGAGCGAGGTGCCGCTGGCAACGGGCAACCACATCGGCGCCACGGTGGACTACATGCAGGGTCGCAACCGCTACATTGCTTCGCTCATCGCCAGCGCGAACTTTTCGCTGCAGGGCGTCAAGATCGGCATCGATTGCGCCAACGGCTCGGCATCCTCGGTGGCCAAGCCGGTGTTCGACGCACTGGGCGCCGATGTGCGCGTGATCAATGCCGCGCCCGACGGCTTTAACATCAATGTCGACTGCGGCTCTACGCATATTGAGCGCCTGCAGCGCCACGTGGTGGAGCAGGGCCTGGATGTGGGCTTTGCCTACGATGGCGATGCCGACCGCTGCCTGGCCGTGGACGAGCGCGGCCGCGTGGTCGATGGCGACCAGATCCTGTACGTGTGCGGTGTGTACCTGAACAAGCACGGGCGTCTCTCGGGCGGTACCGTGGTGCCGACGATCGCCAGCAACTTTGGCCTGATCAAGTCGTTGGAGCTTGCCGGCCTGAGTGCCGTGACCAGCGGCGTGGGCGACCGTCACGTGTATGCCAAGATGCGCGAGGGCGGCTACAGCCTGGGCGGCGAGCAGACGGGCCATACGATCTTTGGCGATATCGAGCGCACGGGCGACGGCATTATGACCTCGCTGCGCGTGATGGAAGTGATTCGTGCCGAGCGCGAGACGCTCTCGCAGCTCACGGCTCCGTGCAAGCTGCTGCCACAGGCGCAGGTGGCCGTGCACGTGGCGGACAAGGACGCCGCGCTCGAGAATATGGGCGTGCAGAACGCCATCGCCGAGGCCGAGGCTGCGCTGGCAGGCGAGGGCCGCGTGCTCGTGCGCAAGAGCGGAACCGAGTCGGTTATCCGCGTGCTGGCCGAGGCGCCCGACCAAGCATCCGCCGATGCCGCCATGAAGCGCATCGCCAACGCGCTCGAAGCCCTTTAGTTACGCGGTTTTACCAAACCGCGTAACTGCTCGACGTTGCCAAGACATCGGCGTCAACCTAGTCATTGGGGACGTTCTTAAACGACTAGTCATCGGGGACACTCTTCGTCATCCGTGCTTCTGGCTGGCAAAGAGTGTCCCAAACGACTAGTCATTAAAGAACGTCCCCAATGACTAGGTGAAAGGGGGCGCCGCGGAACCAATTCCGCGGCGCCCCCTTTGCGTTGGCGTGTCGCCTAAGCTTTACAGCTCGTACAGCGTGGTGAACTTGTCCTGGAGGTAGCTGCAGTAGTAGCGGGCGTCAAACGCCATACCGCAGGCGCTCTTGATGAGCTCCGGCGCGTCTTTGGCGCGGCCCCACTGCCAAATGTGCTCGCCCAGCCAGGCACGGACGGGCGCCAGATCGCCGCTCGCGCAGGCACCGGTAAGGTCGACGCCGTCGCGGCACATGGCCGGCACGAACATGGCGTCGTAGGCGCTGCCCAGCGCATACGTGGGGAAGTAGCCAAACGAGCCGCCGCTCCAGTGCGTATCCTGTAGGCAGCCGTGCGTGTCGTCGGGAACGGGAATGCCCAGGTACTCATCCATAAAGCGATTCCAAAGCGCGGGGATGTCCTTGGCCGTGGCCTCGCCGGCAAACAGCATGCGCTCGATCTCGTAGCGCACCATAACGTGCAGCGGATAGGTGAGCTCGTCGGCCTCGGTGCGGATCAGCGAAGGCTGCGCGATGTTCACGGCGTGGTAGAGCGTGTCCTCGTCGACGTCGCCGTAGACCTCGGGTGCGTGGCGGCGCAGCACCTCGAGCAGCGGTCCCATAAAGGCACGGCTGCGGCCCACGGTGTTCTCAAAGAAACGGCTCTGGCTTTCGTGGATGCCCATGGAGGTGCCGCCCTCCAGACAGGTGCGCGCATAGGCGGGATTGACGCCCAGCTCGTACATGGTGTGCCCCGCCTCGTGGATGATGCTGTAGACGTTGGAGATGCAATCGTCCTCGTAGATGTGTGTCGCGATGCGCGCGTCACCCACGGCAAAGCCCTCGCTAAACGGGTGCTCGGTAAAGGCAAGCGTGGTGTCGTCCAGGTTCAGGCCGACGAGCTTCATCAGGTCGAAGCTCATGGCGCGCTGGGCGGCCTCGGGCACGCGGGCGTGCAAAAAGTCGGCATCGGGCTGCTGGCCGCGCTCGCCGATGGCGTGCACGAGTGGCACGACCGTTGCCTTGACCTCGTCACAAAACGCATCGAAGCTCTTGGCGGAAAGGCCGCGCTCGTACTGGTCGAGCCAAACATCGTATGGGTCGCGCTTGGGGTCCATAAGTTCGGCCTGATGCTTAAGTTGGGCGACGATCCTATCCACATAGGGCTCAAAGCTCACCCAGTCATTGGCCGTCTTGGCCTTGTGCCACACGGCATCGGCCTCGCAGGTGAGCCTGGTCCAGGCCTCGGCCTCCTCGGTGGGGATGACGCTTGCCTCGCGCTGGTCGCGACCGAGCACACGGATCTCGTCGAGCAGCTGCGGGTCGTCTACGTGTCCGCCTGCAACCGTCTCGCGCGCTAACGAGCGTACGAGCTCAACGGACTTCTCGCTGGTCAGTAGCTTGTGATGCTCGCCGGCAAGGGTTCCCATGGCGTCGGCGCGCGCTGCGGCGCCGTTGGCAGGAGCAATCGTCGCTCCATCGAACTCGGCAATCTTGAGCAGGTACTCGCGAGTCCACAGCTTGCCCTCGAGTTTGCGGAACTTTTTGACGGCCTTGTCGACTTTAGCAACCTTGACGCCCTTGGCAGCCTTTGCCATGGCGGCCTTGGCGTTCTTATCGAGCTTCTTTCCCATACCGTATCCTTAATCTCGCAGGCCGAGCGCCGTAAGCGGCTGCGCGGCCAGTTTGCACAGCTACCTGCCTTGTACCCAGCACGAACAAAACGGAACGCGGCGATATGCTCGCAGAATGTGTTATCCTATAGCCCAATGCGTTGACGGAGAGGGTTTTGCCCGTCGCGTCGCCGGCAAGAGAGGGAAGGTCATGGGCTGCAAGCCTTCCTGCGGTGGCAAGGGCTAAGCGTTCACTCCCGAGCAGCGACCTCAACGGGCGCGCGGCTAGCGGCGGCGAAGCCCCAGTAGGGAAGCCGTGAGCCTCGCGATAAGGGGCGCAGAGTGGGCGCGGCGGGCCAGACATCCGCCGGGTCAAACAAGGTGGTACCGCGGAATTCAACCGTCCTTGGGCAATGCACATGCCCGAGGGCGGTTTTTTTGTTACCGAACCGGGCCGCGTTTTCGCAGCGCCAAGTGGCATCGGTCGCCCCGGCAAGCGAATGCGCGAGAGACGAAAGGGAAGACATGAGTCTGATTGATGATCTGGTCAAACTCGAGGAAGAGGCCAAGGAGCTCGTCGCAGGCGCCGACGACGCCGCAAAGCTCGAGGCTGCGCGCGTTGAGCTGCTCGGCCGCAAGGGCCGCATCACCGGCCTGATGCGCATGATGGGCAAGCTCGCCCCCGAGGATCGTCCCGTGATGGGCAAGCGCGCCAACGAGATGCGCCAGCTGATCGAGGGCATGCTCGACGAGCGCACCACCGAGATGAAGGCCGCCGCCCTCAAGCACGCACTCGAGCACGAGGCCGTCGACATCACGCTGCCGGGCATCCGTCCGCAGATCGGTCACCAGCACCTGATCAAGCAGATCATCGAGGAGGCCGAGGACATCTTCTGCGGCATCGGCTACACAGTCGAGTCCGGCCCCATGGTCGATACCTCCTACTACAACTTCACCGCGCTCAACGCGCCCATGGATCACCCGAGCCGCTCGGCTCGCGACACGTTCTATGTGGTCGACAACAACCCCGGTAGCGTCGCGCACCCCGAGGCTCACGCCCACGGCGAGTCCGACGTGCTGCTGCGCACCCAGACCTCGGGCGTGCAGATCCACACCATGGAGTCGCAAAAGCCGCCCATCTACATGATCTGCCCGGGCACCGTCTATCGTCCCGACACGGCCGACGCCTGCCACCTGCCGCAGTTCAACCAGATTGAGGGCCTGGTCGTCGACGAGGGTATCACCTTTGGCGATCTTAAGGGCACGCTCGACTACTTTGTTAAGTGCATGTTTGGTGAGGATCGCAAGACGCGCTATCGCCCGCACTTCTTCCCCTTCACCGAGCCTTCCTGCGAGGTGGACGTGAGCTGCCACGTGTGCGGCGGCAAGGGCTGCAACTTCTGCAAGCACAGCGGCTGGATCGAGATTCTGGGCTGCGGCATGGTCGACCCCAACGTCCTGATCAACTGTGGCATCGACCCCGAGAAGTACACCGGCTTCGCCTTTGGTATTGGCGCCGAGCGCGTCGCGGCACTGCGCTACGACCTGCCCGACCTCAGAACTCTCATGACGGGTGATATGCGCTTCTTGAATCAGTTCTAGGCTGCGGCTTGCCCAAGCACGGCACCTCGGCGCTCATTCGTCGCTTGCGTACCAAAGTACGCGGCGCTCCTCTTTCGGGCCGATCTGCCGCACTTGGACAACCCTCGCTTTGTAAGGAATGTTCACAAAGTTGAAGTTTCCACCTGCATCTCTTCGCAGGCTTTCAGTATGAAAGGAGAGCTAGATGCGTGTTTCTTACGACTGGCTCAAGACCATGATCGATATTCCGGAGGATCCCAAGACCCTTTCGGACGAATATATCCGTACCGGCACCGAGGTCGAGGCGATCGACACCGTGGGCGAATCCTTCGACCACGTGGTGACCGCCAAGGTGCTCACCAAGACCCCGCACCCCGATAGCGACCACATGTATGTGTGCTCGGTCGACGTGGGTGACAAGAACCTCGACGCCGACGGCAACCCCGCTCCGCTGCAGATCGTCTGCGGCGCGCAGAACTTCGAGGCCGGCGACCACATCGTCACGGCCATGATTGGCGCCGTGCTTCCCGGCGACGTCAAGATCAAGAAGAGCAAGCTTCGCGGCGTCGTGTCCATGGGCATGAACTGCTCCGCGCGCGAGCTCGGCTTGGGCGGCGACCACTCCGGCATCATGATCCTGCCCGAGGATACGCCCTGCGGCATGCCGTTTGCCGAGTACGTGGGCTCGAGTGATACCGTGCTCGACTGCGAGATTACGCCCAACCGCCCCGACTGCCTGTCCATGATCGGCATGGCCCGCGAGACCGGCGCCATCTTCGACCGCGATTTCCACGTTGAGCTGCCCGCCATTAAGGCCGAGGCCGGCCGCGCGACCGACGACGAGCTTTCCGTCGAGATCGCTGACGAGGGCCTGTGCGACCGCTACGTTGCCCGCATCGTGCGCAACGTCAAGGTCGGCCCGTCGCCCGACTGGATGGTCAAGCGCCTCAACGCCCTGGGCGTGCGTCCGCACAACAACATCGTCGACATCACCAACTATGTGATGATGCTCACCGGTCAGCCGCTGCACGCCTTTGACCTGGACACCTTTGCCGAGCGCGATGGCCATCGTCGCGTGGTGGTTCGCGCCGCCCAACAGGACGAGAAGTTTACGACCCTCGACGGCGAGGAGCGCACGCTCGACGCCGGCATGGGCCTCATCACCGACGGCGAGCGTCCCGTGGCGCTGGCCGGCGTAATGGGCGGCATGGATTCCGAGATCGAGGACGACACCGTCGACGTGATGGTCGAGAGCGCCTGCTTCAACGCCGGTCGCACCTCGCACACCAGCCGCGATCTGTCGCTGATCTCCGACGCCTCCATTCGCTTTGAGCGCCAGGTCGACGAGACCGGCTGCGTGGATGTCGCCAACGTTACCTGCGCGCTGATCGAGGAGATCGCCGGCGGCGAGGTTGCTCCCAGCTATGTCGACGTGTTCCCCGCGCCCAAGACCATCGACAGCATTAAGCTGCGCCTGGCCCGCGTGCGTGCCATCTGCGGTGCCGACATCGAGCCCGACTTTATCGAGCGTTCGCTCACCCGCCTGGGCTGCACCGTCGAGCGCGACGGCGAGGACTTTATGGTCACGCCGCCGAGCTTCCGTCCCGACCTGCCGCGTGAGATCGACCTGATCGAGGAGGTCTTGCGCCTATGGGGCATGGGCCGCGTGACGGCGACCATTCCGGCTGCCAAGAACCACATCGGCGGTCTGACCCGCGAGCAGAAGCTCACTCGTAAGGTCGGCGAGATCCTGCGCGCCTGCGGCCTCAACGAGACCACGACTTTTGGCTTTGCCGCCCCGGGCGACCTGGAGAAGATCGGTATGTCCACCGAGGGCCGCGGTTGCCCCGTGGTGCTCATGAACCCGCTGGTAGCCGAGCAGACCGAGATGCGCCGCTCGCTGTTGCCAGGCCTGTTGCAGTCTGTGGCCTACAACGAGGCCCACGGCACGCCCAACGTGCATCTGTACGAGGTCGGCAGCTTGTTCCACGGTCGCGAGAACGCCAGCCTGCCCAAGGAGACCAAGTCCGTGGCGGGCGTGCTCTCGGGCCAGTGGAGCGAGCGGTCTTGGAACATGAAGTACCGCAAGCTGCGTTTCTTCTTTGGCAAGGGCATCGTTGAGGAGCTGCTTGCCCAGCTGCGCATCGAGAAGGTTCGCTTCCGTCCCGTCGAGGGCGAGAGCTATGCCTTCCTGCAACCGGGTCGTGCTGCCGAGGTACTCTCGGGCGGTACCGTGCTGGGCTGGGTTGGCGAGATCCACCCCGAGGCGCGCGAGGCTATGGGCATTGACGAGGTCGTCGTTGCCTTTGAGCTCGACCTGGACAAGCTGATCAAGGGCGCCCGCAACCAGGAGAACTACCGTGAGTTCTCGCAGTACCCGGCCGTTGAGCACGACCTTGCTATCGTAGTCGACAACACTGTGACCTGCGAGGATCTTGAGCGTCGTATTACGAGTGCCGGCGGCAAGCTGCTCGAGGGCGTGCGCCTGTTCGATGTCTACCGCGATCCCATCCGTATCGGTGCGGGCAAGAAGTCCATGGCCTTTGCGCTTACGTATCGCTCCGACGACCATACGCTCACCAGCGAAGAGGTCGAAAAAGCGCACCAGAAGATCGTCACCAAGGTGTGCAAGGGCGTAAACGGCGAGGTCCGCGGCTAGGTCCTGCGCTGGGGTATGGGTCAGCGGTGGCTGCTGCCGAGTCCTACGTGACTGCTGTTTTCGGTATAAGGCACCGTTGAGCCTGCATATATGACACGCGCATTACATAACGGCGTGCTGCTTTGTCGGCAGTGCGCCGTTTTGCTATGATAGCCCGCGGCGTGTTACGAATCTGACATTACGTAACACTGGAAAGGTGATTCAAGCGGCGTTGCAATTCCGTGCGCCGATAACCGGGAGGCGTACATGCACATTCCAGATAATTATCTGTCCCCGCAGACCGATGCCGTCATGGCGGTGGCGATGGTGCCCGTCTGGGCTCACTGTATCAAGAAGGTGCGCGCCACGCTCGATCGCGAGCACATGGCTTTCCTGGGCATCTGCGCCGCATTTTCCTTCTTGCTTATGATGTTCAACGTGCCGCTGCCCGGCGGCACCACTGGCCACGCCGTTGGTGGCGCACTCATCGCGCTGCTGCTGGGCCCCGAGGCCGCGGCTATCGCGGTTTCGGTCGCGCTGGCGCTGCAAGCGCTGCTGTTTGGCGACGGCGGCATCCTGTCCTTTGGCGCTAACTGCTTTAACATGGCCTTCGTGTTGCCGTTTGCCGCAGCCATCGTGTTCCGCGCGCTTAACAGCCGTTTGCACGACAAGAGCTGGGGCACCTCGGTTTCGGCCATCGTAAGCGGCTGGGTCGGCCTGTGCCTGGCGGCCCTGTGCGCAGCAATCGAGTTTGGTATTCAGCCGATGCTTTTCACGAATGCTTCGGGCGCTCCGCTGTACTGCCCCTTCCCGCTGTCCATTGCCATTCCGGCCATGATGATCCCGCATATGTTGGTAGCCGGCGTGGTCGAGGGCGTGGCGACTGCCGCGATCTACGGCTTTATCAAGAAGACGGCGCCGAGCGTTATCGTCGGCCCCGAAGCCGCCGATGGACAGCTTGCTGCCGAGGGCGCTGCTGCAAAGAAGACCTCGCTGGTCCCCACGCTCATCTTGGTTGCCGTGCTTGTCGTGGCCACGCCGCTGGGCCTGCTGGCCACGGGTGACGCCTGGGGTGAGTGGGACGCCGAGGGCGCCGCGACCGCCGTTCAGGAGGCTGGCGACGACAGCCTGCAGGCTTCGGTCGGTCTCGACACCCCGACCTTTGCCGACGCTCTGCCTACGGGTGATTACCTGCAGGCCTATTCCGAGGAGCAGGGTCTCGGCTTTGCCGGTCAGGCTGCCATGTATATCTTGTCCGGCGTGATTGGCGTGGCGGTGCTCACCATCGCATTCCGCCTGATCTCGCTGACGGTTAAGGAAAGCGGTGCTCATGGCAATAGCCGAGCTGCCTAGCTGGCTTGCGGCCGAGGAGCGATATGAGCCCGTGGGGGCTCGGCATCGTGTGATGCAAAAGAATGTCCTGCACCTGGCGAGCCTGCTTGAGCGGGTTCGCCTGGGTGGAGGCGCGCACGAGGGCGGGTCGATGGTCGACCGCGCCCTTTCTTGCGTTTCGGCTCCGGTGCGCCTGGTGGGGATGTTCGTTTGCGTCCTGTGCGTGTGTCTGACGCAGAGCCCGCTGTACCTGATGCTGATGGCGGCTATCGCGCTGGTGCTGGTCGCGGTGCGCCCCGCGCGCGGGTTGCGCGCGACTTTTGTACCGGCGCTTGGCGCCACGGGGCTTGCGGTGGTTCTGGCGCTGCCTGCCCTGCTGCTGGGCGCGTCTGCCACGGGCGCCATGCTCAAGATCGCGCTCAAGACCTTCATTAATGTGTCGCTGGTGCTGGGCGTTTCGTGGACGCTTACCTGGAGCCGCATGTCGGCGGCGCTCAAAATGCTGCACCTGCCCGACGAGGTCATCTTTACCTTTGATATGGCACTCAAGCATATCGAGGTGCTGGGACGCACGGCGCACGATCTGTGCGAATCGGTCATGCTGCGCAGCGTTGGCCGTGCGCCTGAGGGATTTTCGCGTACCGATTCGATCGCGGGTATCATGGGCATGACGTTTATCAAGGCGATGGAATGCAGCCGCGCGATGGACGAGGCCATGCTCTGCCGCGGCTTTGCCGGTGCGTATCCGGCTCCTGCGCGGGGCGGCTTTGGCTGGCGCGATGCGGTCTATGCGGTCGGCGTGGCGTTGCTCGCCGTGTTGTGTGCGGTACTGTAGCGCGGGCGGTCTAGCCGTCGATGTGAGTAGGGAAGGGCGACGTTTTGACGATCGATATGAATAGTGCGGCGGGCACGAACGGTGCGGGCGGCGCCGAGGGCGCGCCGCTTATTGAGTTGCTCGACGTGGTGTTCTCCTATGCGGGGCATACGGTTGTCGATGGCGTGTCGCTGCAGGTCGATCGTGGTGAACTCGTTGCCCTGCTCGGTCCCAACGGCTGCGGTAAGACGACGATTATGCGTCTTATTAACGGCCTTGAACTCGCGGACGCAGGGGCATACCTGTTTGACGGGTGTATGGTCGATGCGGCATATCTCAAGGATTCCGCGACGGCCCAGCGGTTCCATCAGCGCGTGGGCTTTGTGTTCCAGAATGCCGACGCCCAGTTGTTCTGCGCTACGGTGGGTGAGGAAGTTGCTTTTGGTCCCGCGCAGATGGGGCTGCCGGCAGACGAGCTCGACCGTCGCGTGCACGATGCCATGGAACTGTTTCAAGTTGCCGACCTGGTCGATGCCTCGCCCTATCAGCTTTCGGGTGGGCAAAAGAAGCGTGTGGCGCTGGCGGCAGTCGTATCGATGAACCCCGATATCTTGGTTCTCGACGAACCTACTAATGGGCTCGACGAGGATTCATGCGACATCGTGGTCAACTTCTTGCTGGCCTACGTCGCGGCGGGTAAGACGGTCTTGATGAGCACACATCACCAGGATTTGGTGCGACGCCTGGGTGCCCGTGCAATCTATATCGATCGATATCACCATGTGGTCGAGGCGCCTTCGCCGTCGTATGGAACCGAAAGCGGTGCTACGGACTAGTTGCTGCGTAGAGCGTGCGTAGCCGCCCGCGCGGCTTTGCCGTGATGGTATAGTTATCCAGGTTTTTTATGGGGGTGGCTATGCCAAGCTGGAACATTCATATCGCTCAGACGGAGCGTTTGCTGGAGCGCACCGGTGCGCTTGCCAAGAGCGTGCGCGACCGCAATGCCTTTTTGTTTGGCTGCGTGGTTCCGGATATTTTCGTGGGCTATATGGTCCCTGGCATCGCCGATCCCATCCCGTACCGCATTACGCACTTTGCCAAGCCCGAGCCTATCCCTAAGCCGCGTGAGCACGAGTTCTGGGATACCTATGTGGCACCGTTGCTTAAAAGTTCACCCACCGGTGCGCTAGCCGCGGCGACCTCGATTATCGAGGAGCGCGAGCGACTGAATCGCGTGCACTATCCCCAGCGCTACAGGGATGCCGAGCCGGTTGTCGGTCCCGGCGCTCGTGAGTTCTCGCTTGCGTCCGAGGACGTGGCGCAGTCGTTGCTCGATTTGACACTGGGTGTCTGGTCGCATCTGGTGGCCGATACCGTATGGAATACGCGCGTGAATCAGTACCTGGAGGCGCACGGCGGCAAGCCGTGCGAGGAGTTCCGCATTAAAAAGCAAGGCGACTTTGACTGGTTTGGCAAGACGCTCGGCATTGTTTCGATTCCGCGTGCGACCGATCGCCTGTATACCGCTGCGACGCGTTTTGGGCAGTATCCCATCCATAAAGAGTATGTGCTCAAGACCATCGGCGTCATGCACGAGATTGTACGCGAAAACCCCGGCGATCCCGACCATCCGCCATACCGCCTGCTGACCGAGGAATTCTTCGACGCGACGTTTACCGAGGTCATCGAGCTAACCGAGGCGGGATTTGCGGCTCGCGTTGCCGCTTCTGACGTCCCCGCAGCCCCTCTGATCGCTAGCTGCTAGCCGGCCGGCTTGACGGTGAACAGCCCATCCCAATTGACCAACAGCTCCCGTCGCAGGGCTTCTTCGGTGGTGCGTTCCTGACTGGTCTTTGGGATGTAGGGGAGCCCCGCCTTTTTATGGATGAGCTCGGCTATGTGGTCGAAGCTCTTCTTCTCCTTGACCTGGTCATAGGTAATTTGGATGACGTCGTAGCCCATGCTTGTGAGTGCGGTGGCGCGCTCGGCATCGGAGAGGCTCGCGGCTTCGCTGTCGTGGGCAGAGCGGCCTTGGCATTCCAGAATGACGCCCATGCTGTCGGTGGCGCTTTCGATGAGGATATCGGCGTAGCAGCAGGTTTTGTCATACAGCGAACGTGCGGCTTCACTGAGCGGGATGCGCGCGTTGTTGGCGATCTCGATGCCCTGGCCGCCCTCGTCGCGGGGGAGCGAGATGAGCATGGACGTCTGAACTTCGAAGGGCGAGGCGGCCTGCCCCGTCATGTGCTCGGCCGCCCAGCGCAGTTGTTTGACGCCGCGCAGGCCTGCGGCTTGCTTGGCGAACGCGGCGATATCCGTTGCGGTAAGAAGCGGCGTGCGCTTCCACAAGTTGGTGTCATTGCCCTTGGTGTCGTTAACTCGCTCCCAGCCGCAGTTGGATGGAATGAGCTTAAGCGAAATAGCTTCATCGAGTTGTTGTTGTGTTCGCTCGCAGGGCTTAAACACTGCAAAGGAGCCGCACATCTCGTAGCACGCCATGAGTAACTGGTTGCGTGAGACCTGCGTGGCAAGGCTGAGCAGCGTAAACTCCGGTGAAGTGACATCAAACCCATGCTCAGTCTGCCTAAACGACCCAGGAGGCGGCTCTTGGGTTAACAGACGGCTATGAAATAGCTTTCCGTTCGCGCGCTGTTTCCTTTCGCTCACGAATCTCCAAACTGGTGTGCCGAGCAAGTCTTTAAATACCGGTTGTTTTGAGTAATGCACCAAGCGATGGTCATGGTCGGGCGGCAGGATTGCCGGATAGAGTCCCAGTATCTGGGGCGGGATGCGATAGTACTGAAAAGCCGTGGGTCCGCAGGCAAGAAATGACATAGCGATCCGATCGTTTGAGCGTTGTTTGGGCTAGAAAAGCTATCCGTTTCGGAAGTGCGGTGAAAAAGACAAAAAGGTCAGGCACAAGCGGTATTTAAGCCAACTTTATCAGGGGTTTTGTTGAAATAAAAGGACTTGTGCTCGGGGGTAAGCAATTTTTCCCCGCACTTCCGAAAACGCGGTTGATCTGGCTCTTGCTAAAACGATTTAGCAGCGTCCGTTAAGGTGTGGGTTTGCCACCGGGCGAACACTTTTAGCGTTTGGGACTTTATGTTTGGGCCTCGAAGGGTGGATTTCGCGCTTTTGGTAAAGAAATGAGTGCGTGTTTTGCCGTGCGGCAGGCATCGGTGCACAGAAAAAGGGCCCGGAAGGCAATGCCTTCCGGGCCCTTTGCAATGCAAATCTGCTTGCAAGTACGATTTAGCGCACCTGAGCGACGTAAGCGACGTTGGTCGAGGAGACCTTGTCCTCGAGCTGGACGCTCATGCGGGGATCGCCGGCGGTGGCGACGGTCAGATCGCCGGCCTCGACGTAGCCGAGCTCCTTAGCGGTCTCAATCGCCTTGACGATCGTGCCGTTGACGGTGCCCTGGGTAATCTCGGCCTGGTGCGGGATAACGCCCCAGTACATAATCATCTGCTGGACAGCCCACTCGTGGCGGGAGAACGCGCAGATCGGCATGTTGGGACGGAAGTGCGAGATCAGGCGAGCGGTACGACCGGTGGTCGTCGGCACGGTGATGCACTTGGCGCCAACGGTGGTAGCCATGTTCACAGCGGACATACCCACAACGTTGTTGACGACGCGGGTGCCGTGAGCGTCAGCCGGAACCTCGAGCGGAGCGTGAGCCGGGAGGTACTTCTCAGTCTCGAGAGCAATGCTGGCCTGCATCTTGACGGCCTCGACCGGGTACTTACCGGCAGCGGACTCGCCAGAGAGCATAACGGCGTCGGTGCCGTCGTAGATGGCGTTAGCAACGTCGGCAACCTCGGCGCGCGTCGGGCGCGGGTTCTGCTGCATGGAGTCGAGCATCTGCGTAGCGGTGATGACGGGCTTGTAGGCCGCGTTGCACTTGGCGATGATCTCCTTCTGGATGTGCGGAACAAGCTCGGGCTTGATCTCGATGCCCAGGTCGCCACGGGCGACCATGATGCCGTCGGAAGCCTCGAGGATCTCATCGAAGTTCTCGACGCCCAGGGCGCACTCGATCTTCGGGAAGATCGTCACGTGCTCGCCACCGTTCTCGCGGCAAAGCTCGCGGATGCCGCGGACGGACTCGCCGTCACGGATGAAGGAAGCGGCGATGTAGTCGATGTTCTCGGTCAGGCCAAAGAGGATGTCCTGACGATCGCGCTCGGTAATGGCGGGCAGCGAGATGTTGACGTTGGGCATGTTGACGCCCTTGCGCTCGCCAATCAGGCCGTCGTTCTTGACGACGCAGGTCATGTCCTGGCCGTCGACGGACTCGACCTCGAGAGCAACCAGGCCGTCATCGATCAGGATGAGGGAGCCCTTCTCGACCTCGGAGGGCAGAGCCAGGTAGTCGAGGGAAATGTGCTCAGCGGTGCCGTGGAAATCCTCGGTCGTGGGCTGAGCGGTGACGACGATCTTGTCGCCGGTCTTGACGGCAACCTTCTTGCCATCGACCAAAAGGCCGGTGCGGACCTCGGGGCCCTTGGTGTCGAGCAGGATGCCGACGGGCATACCGAGCTCCTTGGAAATACGACGGACGCGCTCGATGCGACCGTGGTGCTCGTCGTAGGATCCGTGCGAGAAGTTAAAACGGGCGACGTTCATGCCCGCCTTGATCATCTCGCGGATGGTCTCGTCGCTATCGCAGGCGGGACCCATGGTGCATACAATCTTGGTGCGCTTGTACATTCAGACCTCCATCTGACATCGTCTTGCGCTGATAGATAAACCATAAGAAATAAAACTGAGATGATTATAACGAAATGCCGACCGAATACCCCAAAAAATCGACCGTATGCCGAATTAGAAGTTCATTTTTTGCGGAAAAACGGTATATGCAAAACTTTACCAACCGTTCTAACCGCTGCTATCTGGGCGATATTTTAGTTCGATGATGCGCCGAAGAAAAAACGTTTTATCAATCTTGAGCATCACACTGTCTGCACCGTTGCGCCTGTGCCGTGTTTCCAGATGGAATGTTTTGGCTAGACGCGTCGCTTTGGGGTACCATAGCTCCACTATCAACTGCCGCTCAGCACGGCAGCCTTGATGAGCCCTTGCCCTTCTCCTGGGAATTATGATCGGGCATCAATCTGCTGAGTGGCCCGAATCCCAGGAGGGGACTCTATATGCAAAAGGAATACCTGTCCGCCGCGGCGGAGGTGCTCAGCGACCAAGGTGTCGATGAGAACCTCGGCCTGAGCAACGGCGAGGCGTCGTTGCGCCTCGCCAAGACAGGCCCTAACAAGCTTGAGGAAGCCGAGAAGACGCCGCTGTGGAAGCGCTTCTTTGAGCAGATGGCAGACCCCATGGTCATCATGCTGATCGCGGCCGCGGTTATCAGCGCGCTCACGGGCATGGTCAAGGGCGAGCCCGATTTTGCCGACGTCGCCATCATCATGTTCGTCGTTATCGTCAACTCGGTGCTGGGCGTGGTCCAGGAAGCCAAGAGCGAGGAAGCTCTCGAGGCCCTGCAGGAGATGAGCGCGGCACAGTCCAAGGTGCTGCGCGACGGCAAGCTCGTGCACCTGCCGAGCGCCGAGCTCGTGCCCGGCGACGTGATCATGCTCGAGGCGGGCGATTCCGTCCCGGCTGACTGCCGCGTCCTCGAGAGCGCCACGATGAAGATCGAAGAGGCCGCACTGACCGGCGAGTCCGTGCCGGTCGAGAAGCACGCCAACGTGATCGAGCTTGCCGCTGGCACCGACGACGTGCCGCTCGGCGACCGCAAGAACATGTGCTACATGGGCTCCACCGTGGTGTACGGTCGTGGCCGTGCCGTCGTGGTCGGCACCGGCATGGATACCGAGATGGGCAAGATCGCTGGCGCCCTGGCCGAGGCCAAGGAAGAGCTCACGCCGCTGCAGGTGAAGCTCGCCGAGCTCAGCCGTATTCTTACCATTATGGTTATCGTCATCTGCGTCGTCATCTTTGGCGTTGATATCATCCGCCACGGCGTGGGCAACGTTCTTACCGACCCGACCGCCCTGCTCGATACCTTTATGGTTGCCGTCTCGCTCGCCGTCGCTGCCATCCCCGAGGGCCTGGTCGCCGTCGTGACCATCGTGCTGTCGCTTGGCGTGACCAAGATGGCCAAGCGCCAGGCAATCATCCGCAAGCTCTCTGCCGTCGAGACTCTCGGCTGCACGCAGACCATCTGCTCCGACAAGACCGGTACCCTTACCCAAAACAAGATGACCGTCGTCAAGCACGAGCTCGCCGCACCTAAGGAGAAGTTCCTGGCCGGCATGGCTCTGTGCTCCGACGCCCAGTGGGACGAGGAGCTGGGCGAGGCCGTGGGCGAGCCGACTGAGTGCGCGCTCGTCAACGACGCCGGCAAGGCGGGCCTCACTGGCCTGACTGCCGAGCACCCGCGCGTGGGCGAGGCCCCGTTCGACTCGGGCCGCAAGATGATGTCCGTGGTCGTCGAGACCCTGGACGGCGAGTATGAGCAGTACACCAAGGGCGCGCCCGACGTGGTGATCGGCCTGTGCACCCACATCTACGAGGGCGATAAGGTCGTTCCGCTGACCGAGGAGCGTCGTGCCGAGCTCGTGGCCGCCAACAAGGCCATGGCCGACGAGGCCCTGCGCGTGCTGGCGCTGGCAAGCCGCACCTACACCGAGGTCCCGGCCGACTGCAGTCCCGCCGCGCTCGAGCATGACCTGGTCTTCTGCGGCCTGTCCGGCATGATTGACCCGGTTCGCCCCGAGGTCGCCGACGCCATCCGCGAGGCGCATGACGCCGGTATCCGCACCGTCATGATCACGGGCGACCACATCGACACCGCCGTGGCCATCGCCAAGCAGCTGGGCATCGTCACCGATCGCAGCCATGCCATCACCGGTGCCGACCTCGATCGCATGAGCGACGAGGAACTCGACGCGCACATCGAGGACTACGGCGTGTACGCCCGCGTCCAGCCCGAGCACAAGACACGCATCGTCGAGGCTTGGAAGTCGCGCGACCAGATCGTGGCCATGACGGGCGACGGCGTCAACGACGCTCCGTCCATCAAGCGCGCCGACATCGGCGTCGGTATGGGCATCACCGGCACCGACGTCACCAAGAACGTCGCCGACATGGTGCTTGCCGATGACAACTTCGCCACCATCATCGGTGCCTGCGAAGAGGGCCGTCGCATCTACGACAACATCCGCAAGGTCATCCAGTTCCTGCTTTCGGCCAACCTTGCCGAGGTGTTCTCGGTGTTTATCGCCACGCTCATCGGCTTTACCATCTTCCAGCCGGTGCAGCTGCTGTGGGTGAACCTGGTCACCGACTGCTTCCCCGCGCTCGCACTGGGCATGGAGGATGCCGAGGGCGACATCATGAAGCGCAAGCCGCGCAACGCCAAGGACGGTGTCTTTGCCGGGCATATGGGTCTGGACTGCGTGGTCCAGGGCTTAATCATCACCGTGCTGGTGCTGGCGAGCTTCTTTGTGGGCGTGTACTTTGACATGGGCTACATCCACATCGCCGATATGATCGCCGGCAATGCCGACGAGGAAGGCGTGATGATGGCGTTCATCACGCTCAACATGGTCGAGATATTCCACTGCTTCAATATGCGCAGCCGTCGTGCGTCGCTGTTCACCATGAAGAAGCAGAACAAGTGGCTGTGGGCTTCTGCCGCGCTGGCACTGGTGCTGACGGTGATCGTGACCGTGCAGCCGACGCTTGCCGAGATGTTCTTTGGCCCTGTGACGCTTGAGCTCAAGGGCGTTCTTGCCGCGCTGGGTCTGGCCTTCCTGATCATCCCGTTGATGGAGATCTACAAGGCGATCATGCGCGCGGTGGAGAAGGAGTAACGTACCTGTCCGGGCCCGACCGCCTGCGGGGTTTCCACGGGCACGTCCTCGCCGCTTTGCGGCTGCGGGATGTGCCCTTAGGAAACCCCTCCCGGCGGGCGGGCCCTGCGGTATCCTTGCTGGCTTTTCTCCCGTGCGGATGAAAAGGGCTGAGGGAAAGTTTGTGAGCTGGTCGGGCTTTGCCCGGCCAGCTCTATTTGATTTAAAATACCTGCTCAGTTGTGATTTGTGGTGCTGGGAGGCGCTTGTGGGCAAGGCTAAGGCTAAGGCGAAGAAAAAGACGACGGGGGCGCGGGCTAAGCGCGATCGTCGTCGGAAGCTTGCGACCGAGGCCCCCGCGTCTGCCGAGGAGCTGCTGGCAAGCGTGCCGGGACTTGACGCGCTGCAGGACGTTCCGGCGTTCGATGACCTGCCGGTCGATGAAGCTCAGCAGGCGGCATTTGACGACTTTTGCGCACATGCCGAGGAGCCCGAGCAGATGCAGCTTGGCGCTGTGGTGCGCTTGGATCGCGGGTTTCCGCTGGTGGCGACTGCCGACGATACCTTCCGCGCCGAGCATGCCGTGGGGTTTGCCAAGTCGCGCGGCGAGGATGAGGTCCTGCTGCCTGCCGTGGGCGACCGTGTGGCGGTGCGCCGCGCTCCCGGGCACGATATGGGCGTGATTGAGTGCGTGCTGCCACGCCGTACGAGCTTTGAGCGTTGGCGCGGCCGTGCCCGTGGAGAGCGCCAGGTGCTCTGCTCCAACGTGGATAGCGTGCTAATCGTGCAGGCGCTCGGTGCCGGTGAGGTGCTGCTCGACCGCGTGGCGCGCTCGCTGGTGTTGGCGCTCGACTGCGATGCCGAGCCGGTGGTGGTGCTCACCAAAGCTGACCGCTGCGATGCCGAGGAGCTCGAGCGCGATCTGGACCGCGTGCGCTGCCTGGTGGGCCCGGACGTGCGCGTGATCGTGACGTCTTCTGCCGAGGGCCGCGGCCTGGACGAGGTCCGTGCCTGCGTGCCTGCCGGGAGCTGCGCCATGATTCTGGGCGAGTCGGGTGCCGGCAAGTCGACGCTGCTCAATGCACTGCTGGGCCACGATACGTTGGCGACCGGCGGTGTGCGCGAACGCGACGACCAGGGCCGTCACACTACCGTCGCGCGCGTGATGGTGGCGCTGCCGGGCGACGCCGGCGTGATCGCCGATGCCCCGGGCCTGCGCAGCCTACCGCTCGTGGGTCACGAGCGGGGTCTGGCGTGCGCCTTCCCCGAGATTGTCGAGGCATCGCACGCGTGCCGGTTTGGCGATTGCACGCATACCCATGAGCCGGGCTGCGCCGTTCGCGAGGCCGAGGACGCCGGGCAGATCGACAGCCTGCGTCTGGAAACGTTCCAAAACCTGGCGTCATCCATGCGCGTGAGCGCTCAAATGCTCGATCCCGATGTCCATCTGTAATTGATTTTTCCTATGACAACCGTCTCCCAACTGTTCGGGAGACGGCTTTTTTGCTGCGGAAAAGCCTCGAAACATGCAGTTTGCTGACGTGCTGACCAAAACCTTGCCACGAGCTTGACGGGCTGGTCAGCTTTTGGTCAGCGATTGGTTTGACATCGAAAACCAAGATCGCGATTGCGCCGCTTTGCGCTCTGACCGCCCAGACAATGGTGGTACGGGCATTCGCCCGGCACTGCCATGAGAGGAGCGGCCGTGAACAAGAGCAAGCGCATCGCCATCAGTCTGGTCGCGGGCGTGCTCGCTGCTCTGCTCTGCATGGTTTACGGCTCGTCGATCCGCTCGCAAGCCGAACAGGTCCAGGCTGAGACCTTGGCCAAGTACGGTGGCGATCGCGTCGAGGTATGCGTCGCGGCGCGCGATATCGATGTGGGCGAGACCCTCGATGAGACCAATGTCATAACCCAGGAATGGCTGACGAGCCTGTTGCCGCGTGACGCGGCGACCGAGCTGCGCCAGGTGCGCGGCGACGTGACGACTTCGCGTATTCCCAAAAACGCCGTGATCTGCAATGTCTACACCAAGGCCGAGAGTCACAAGCTCGAGGTGCCTAAGGGCAAGGTCGCCGTTTCGGTGGCAGTCGATGCCGAGCACTCGGTCGGCGGTGCTACGGGCGTGGGCAGCTACGTGGATGTGTATGTGCAAAAAGACGGCGTAACCGATCGGTTGTGCGGCGCGTACGTGATCGATACCAGTGAAGATTCCGGTGCCACGCGCGAGGGCAAGATCGAATGGGTGACGCTGGCGGCTGACCCCGAAGACGTCAAGGAACTGCTGGGGGCATCGGGCAAGGGAACGGTCAGCTTGACGATTCCCGCCACGGCGCGCGGAAAAAAGAGCGGAGGCGACGAGTGATGAAGGCGATCTGGCTTGCGTGCTGCGCGTGCGGCGATTACGGGCTGTTGCAGCGGGAAGTCGAGGGCCGTGATACGGGTGCACAGGTGCTTCGCGTGGGTGACCTGGACGGGCTGGTTTCCATGGCGCGGGCGTTTCCGTCGCGCCGCGGAGCTGCCATCATCGCGGCGTCTCTGTTCGATACCGAAGACGTGCGCAAGACTGTTGCGCGCCTGACGGCCGAAGGCCGCGTGAGTCGCGTGGTCGTGTTGATAGAAGCACTCGATCCGTCGGATATCGAGGGGCTGTTTCGCGCAGGGGCGACCGAGGTCATCGCGGCGCACAGTATATGCGGCAACGGGCGCGCGGGCGAGGGAGCGGTTGATTCCGATCGGCGCATGACGATTGAGCCCGATGCTTTTGTTGATAGGGAACCCGGGGCGCCTCGCGCTACAAGAGGCCCGCGTGTTGATGATTGTGGAAAAGCGGAAGCCGAGCATGGTCGGCGCCCCCGGAACCCCCTTGTATGCGATGACGCTGGAGGGCCGGCGCAGCATGCTGGCGACTCCCCGGCTGTAGATATGGGATACGTGCACGGCGTGAATCTGGCGGATGAACTCGACGAAGTTGAGGGCTTTGCCGGGTGCGGCGAGTTGTCGCTGATGCAGTATGAGCAGATTGCGCAGAACGAGCCTGCCTCGCAGACCGAACAAGCCGCCATGCCGGCTTGGACGCAGCGTGTAGTTGCGGCGGGGGAGACGGGGACGCTGTCACCGACGCCCGCCCCGCCGCCTCCGATGCCGCCGGCAGACGCTGCCGCTTCGCCGCATCGAGCTCCGGTCGTCTGCGTCATTTCGGGCTCGGGCGGTTGCGGCAAGTCGACGATCGTTGCCACCATGGCACACGCATCGTCGCTGTTGGGCTTGCGTGCCGCCGTGCTCGACCTGGACCTGATGTTTGGAAACCTTTACGACTTGTTAGGCGTCGATGCTCCGCGCGATATGGCGGCACTTATCGAGCCGTCGGCGGCGGGCACGCTCACCGAGCCGGATATCGTAGCCGCATCGATGCGCGTCGCCCCGGGCGTTACGCTCTGGGGTCCCGTCGCGGCGCCCGAGCAAGCCGAGCTCATGGCACGTCCGGTGGAGCTACTGCTTGATGTCCTGCGTCGCGAATCCGACGTGGTCTTTATCGATACCTCGGTCTTTTGGGGCGACGCCGTGGCGGCTGCGGTGGCGGCGAGCGACCGTTGCCTGGTCGTTGGCGATGCTGCGGTGTCGTCCGCGACGTCGGCGTCGCGCGTCATTGAACTGGCAAGTCGAGTAGGTGTGCCGCGCACGCGCATGAGCGCCGTGTTCAACCGGTTCGGTGCGCGCGGGGCAGACGAGGACGTCGCTATGCGCTTTGAGATTGCCTGTGCGTTGAGCTCCAAGATTCGTATCGCCGATGGCGGGCAGGATCTCGCCGCGCTCATGGCGTTTGGGCGCGCTGACGAGGCAGTGGGGCAGACCAGCGCTTTTGCGACCAGCGTACGCGAGGCCACGCGCGAGATGCTCGTGGAACTGGGGTGTGCCGTCGGCCCTTGGAGCGATATGGTCGCCGACCGTGCAATGCGCACCGAACGCCCGCGTATTCGCCTTCCCTGGTCGCGCGAGGGTGATCAGCGATGAGCCTGCAAACGAGGATTAAGGCTGCTGGCGCTGCAGCGGCGGCAGCGCCTGTAGATGCGGGGCGTCGCCGCGCGGTGAAACGACGCACCAAGCGCGCCGTGATGGACCGCATGGGTTACGACGAAGTGGCGCGTATCAGCGCCTATATCGACCCGGCACTTGCCCGCTCGGAATTGCGTCCCGCGGTGGAGGCGGCGCTCAATGTTGAGGAGCCGACTGATCTCGCGACGTCCGAGCGCGAGACCATCATTGACGAGATTTTGGATGACGTGGTGGGCTTGGGGCCGTTGCAGCCGCTCATCGAGGACGACACCGTTACCGAGATCATGATTAACGGCTGCCGCTCGGCTTTCTTTGAACGCGGCGGCGTCTTGCACCCCATCGAGCATGCGTTTGAGGATGATGAGCAGATCCGTGTGCTTATCGACCGCATCATCTCGCCACTTGGCCGCCGTATCGACGAGCGCAGCCCCATCGTCAACGCCCGCCTCAAAACGGGCTATCGCGTCAACGCGGTGATTCCGCCTGTGGCGATTGACGGACCGATTCTCACCATCCGAAAGTTCTCGGACCGCATCTGCTCGCTGGACGAGCTTGTGGGGCTGGGGTCGCTGCCGCTTTGGTATGCGCAGCTGTTGTCGTGCGCGGTGTCGCTGCGACAGGACCTGGCGGTTGCGGGAGGCACGGGATCTGGTAAGACCACCCTGCTCAACGCGTTGTCATGTGAGATTTCCACCGGCGAGCGCATCGTGACGATCGAGGACTCTGCCGAGCTCAAGTTTGCGCATCATCCGCACGTGGTGCGTCTAGAGGCGCGCGAGGCTTCAATTGAGGGCGAGGGCGCGGTGACGATCCGCGACCTGGTGACCAATGCCCTGCGCATGCGCCCCGACCGCATCGTGGTGGGCGAGGTGCGCGGTGCCGAGTGCTGCGACATGTTGCAGGCCATGAACACGGGCCACGATGGGTCGCTCACCACACTTCATGCGGGTTCAGAACAGGAGACCGTGGTGCGTCTGACGTTGCTTGCACGTTATGGCATCGATCTGCCGAGCGAGCTCATCGAGGAGCAGATTGCCATGGCGCTCGACGGCATCGTGATGTCCGAGCGCCACGCCGATGGCAGGCGTTTCGTCTCCTCGTATTCGGGGGTGCGTCGCGCCGCGTCGGGCGGCGTAGAACTCGAGCGCTATGTGACTTTCGATGCCGCCGAGCGAACCTGGACGCTTGACCGCGAGCCGCCGTTTATCGCAGAAGGCCTGCGGTCGGGGACGCTCACACAAGAGGAGGTGGACGAATGGAGGTCGCTGTGCCCCTCGTCGTAGGGGGTTTGGCAGGGTTTTCTGTTGCGACGGCGTGCGGGGCGGAACCTCGTGTGCCGCAGGTGCCGCCGGCGGAGCTGGCGCGTCAGGCGCTCGAGACGGTGGCAGAGAAGCTGCCGCGTGAGCTGGTGGAAAACGATCTGCTGAAAAAGATCGCCCGTTCGTGGGCATCGCTGGCTCCGGCGCATCGCCTTGGCCTCGTGATCGAGGATGCTTCGGGGCGTTTGGCGTTTCTGCTGCTATCGAGCGGTGTCTGCTGCGTTTTACTAACGATGGTGTCGTTATCGCCCCTCGGGTTTGCCTTGGGACTTGTTGCTCCGATTGCCGCTGGCGCCGCTTGGGATGGCTTTGAGAGCCGGCGCGAGCAACACGATGCAGAAGAGGCCATGCCCGAGGCGTTTACCGCACTTTCCATGTCGCTTGCCTCGGGACATTCGCTGGCCCAGGGCATGCGCTTTGTGGGCGCTCATGCGCAAGAACCGGTGCATACCGAGTTTTTGCGGGTGGCGGCGGCGATCGATTGCGGTATCTCGGCGACCGACGCGCTCGATGACTTGCTCGTGCGCATCGACGCTCCCGGCCTTTCGCTTGTGACCTTGGCGCTTAAGGTGTCTCAGCGCACCGGTGCTCCGCTTGCCGACTTACTGTCCGAGGCGTCGAGCATGGTGGGGGAGCGCATTGAGCTCAAGCGCCGCCTGGATGTCAAGACGTCGCAGGCTCGCATGTCTGCGCATATGGTCGCGGCGATGCCGGCGGGCATGTGCGCGGTGTTGGCGCTGCTTTCGGCAGATTTTCGTCGCGGTCTCGCGACGCCTGCCGGCGTGGGCGCTGTGGTGCTGGGTCTTGCCCTCAATGCCGTTGCCCTGGTGGTTATCCGACGCATTATGCGGGTGGAGCTATGAGCGCCCCGGTTGCAGTTGCGGCTTGCCTGTGCGCCCTGAGTGTATTTGTCGCGACGGGTTTGGATCGGGCGGATGCACGCAAGATCGCAGGGGCCTGCAAGCGCGAGGCGGTGCTGGTCGCTGCCGCGGGTCGCTCAGTGGTCGATGCCCTGACCGCGCGAGTGAAGGGCGCGGTTGGAGCGGGCGGCCCGGCGCGAGTTTCGCTCGGCGAAGTGTCCGAGATGATCGATGTTGTGCGCTTGGGTCTTTCGGCCGGTCTTTCGTTTGATGCGGCGCTTGAGATTTTCTGCGCCAACCGCCGGTCAGTGCTGGCTCTTCGCCTTGAGCGGGCCTGCATGGCGTGGCAAGTGGGCGTGGACACGCGTGAGGACGAGTTGTTGGCCGCCGCGCGCGACCTGGACGTGCGAGCGCTCGAGACCTTTGCCATCACGGTGGGGCAGGCGCTCGCCCTGGGTGCCCCACTTGCCGAGACGCTGGCCGCTCAAAGTCGCGAGATCCGTGCGGCTCATCGCGCCGCGGTCGAGCGCGAGATCGAGCGTGCGCCCGTCAAGCTGCTGATTCCCACCGGCACGCTCATCTTGCCGGCGTTGCTTCTGTCCATATTGGGCCCGCTGCTGGGAGCAGGCGGGATGATGTAGGGAGGAATACATGAACACGATGACTGACGTTGCCGGCAAGGTCCAGAGCTGGGCTTTTTGCCGGGCGATTCGCGCTCGCCAGCATGCCAAGGAGCTGTTGCAGGAGGAGAGCGCGCAGGGTACCACCGAGTACGCCATTTTGGTGGGTGTGCTTGTGGTGATCGCGATTATTGCCATCGTTGCATTTAAAGGCAAGGTCCAAGATCTATGGAACGCTATCAGCGAGGGCATCAACAGCCTGTAGAGGGCGAGCGCCCCATCGGGGTGCTGCTGGTGTTTGCTTGCCTGACCGTGGCGATAGCGGCGGTGCTTTGGGGGCTTAACGCCGCGCGGCAGCAGCGTCCTGGGGCCGCCTTCGATTCGGGCTCAGATTCGGCGGTGGCGTCTCAAAAAGATGAGATGCGAGATGCGGACGATTCGGATGCCGCTGTCACGGCGCAAACCTTTCTGCGGACGCTCGACAAGCGGTCTGGCACTGCGACGGATTCGCCTGAGGACAACGCGATTGCGGTCCGGCTTGCATGGTCCGAGGACCGACCGATGACCGAGGCAGCGGCGGATATGTTACGCGCCTACCGCGAGGTGCCAACGGCCCAGCTCGCCCTGAGCGGCTATCTCGATATTAAGGGCAACGTATGGGGCGCCATCGTGCGCGATGGGCGCGGCTGGGTCGATATGGTGACGGTTGCCGCGGATGCTGGCGATGCTTCGTGTCGTCTGCGCGCGGTGCGCCTGGTCCCGCAAACAATAAGCTCAAAGGAGGGATCGTGAAATGCATGGCGTTCTGCGTGAAGAGGTTGCCCAAGCGACTGTGGAATACGCCATCGTCACGGTGGCGCTGCTATCGATCGTGCTGGCGATTGCGGGACTTTGGCGTGCTGGCACCGATGGACGCTTGGCAGCGCTGGTTGAGCGGGCGGCATCCCATGGCGTTGCCTCGATGTCGGTTATCGACGCCGCCGCGGGCGCTAAGGACATCGCGTTGTATTGATATCGCGCGCGAGGACCGGGCGCAGTCTACGGTCGAGGCTGCTTTTTTGCTGCCGACGTTTCTGACGCTCATCCTTCTCGCACTGCAACCGGTGTGCCTGCTTTATACGCGCGCGGTCATGGAGTCTGCCGCCGCCGAGACCGCGCGGCTCATGACCACGACGACGGCGGAGGACGACGATCTTAAGGAGTTCACCCGCCGCCGGCTTGCCGCAGTGCCCAACGTTTCGATCTTTCATGCCGGCGGGCCGTTGTCGTGGGATATCGAGCTTGGCCGGGCCGGTGCGGGTGGCGTCTCGTCCGTGTCCGTTTCCGGCGAGGTCAAGCCGTTGCCTGTGATCGGTGCGTTTGCGCAGGCTATGGGTGGTACCGCCGAGGGCGGCTACGTTGAGCTCAAGGTCGATGTCTCGTATCAATCGCGTCCCGAATGGCTGGAGGGAGATTATGATTCGTGGATTGTTGCATGGGATTAAGCGTTTCTGGTCTAGATGCGTTTTGACGCGCCGTCCGAGCTGCCATCGCAAACGAGGCGGCTTTATGGGCCGCGCCGGTGTCGATCTGTTTATCGAAGACGGTGCCTACACCACGCTTTCTTCTGCCGTGGTCATCCTAGTGGTGCTCACGTTGTTGTTTTCGTCGACCGCGGCGATATGGAGCATGTCGCGTGCCGGGGATACCCAGGTGGCGGCCGATAGCGGCGCGCTGGCGGGTGCCAACGTAGTGTCGTCCTATCACACGGCTGCCACGGTGGTTGATGCGAGCATCTTGAGTCTGGGGCTGGCGGGGTTTGCCACAATCGGGACGGGCCTGGTCGCCATCCTCATCCCAGGTGCCGAACCAGTTGCCGGCAATATGGTCGACACCGGGATTGAGATCATTAAAACGCGCAACAAGTTTGCCAAAAGCGCATCGGAAGGCTTACAGAAAATCGAGACGGCTCTGCCATATCTGATCGCCGCGCGTGCCACGCAGGCGGTGTCGGCGCAGGATACCGATAGTGTGGCCTATACCGGTACGGCGCTTGCCGTGCCCAGGACATCCGAATCGGACTTCGCTGCGCTCAAAGGGTCAGAGATCTCGACCGATACCATTAAAGACACATCAGATGATTTAGAGCGTGCGGCCGAGGAGCTGCGGAAGGCTTCTGAGGACACGGCGAAGGCTAAAGAGCGCGCTTGGCTGGCGGATTGTGGTGGATCGGTTCCGGCTTCGGTCGGTAGCTGTTCATGCATGTGGGAACGTGCGAGGAGTTTGGCAAAGCTCTCGGGTGAGCAGAACCCGCATTATGCCTCGAGCATTTCGTGGGAGCCACAGGTGGCGCTCGACCGCGCGAAGACCTACTACCGTCAACGCCTGGCAGACGAAAAACCGCATGGTTCAAGCGTCGAGACGAAGGCGGAGTCGGCGGCGCGCAAGGCGTTTTGCACCTATGCGAGTACAGAGGTCAATCGTGCATATGTAACCGAGGACGGAGATGAAGTCGCTTCCTATATCCCGCTGTTGCCGCGCAACACTGACGAGGTGCGAGCGACGGAACTCTATACCGATACGGTGTGGCCAACCAGTGCCATCGATGGCAAGACGTATCTGCATTACGGAACGAGTTGCCCCAACTATAAGAAGGGGGCGCCATGCGGGCTGGCCTCGGTTGCTGCTTATGACGGGCAGGACAAATGCAATAGATGCCATTTTGGTGTTTCGTCGCTCGGTGCCGTTGCGGCTCCTTCGACTTCTATCGAAAACGGCTTTGAGTACCACTTTGATCGATTCAAAGAGGCTCTGGAAGACTACGTCGAATGCCGCAACAAAGAACTCGAACTTGAGCGTCAGACCGAGGATGAGGCCGACCGTGCGGGCAATGCGTTTGACCAGGCCATTAAAGCGCTTTCCGGCGAGCGCCCGCGTATCGCCCCACCTGGCCGTAACGGCGTGGTCGCCTTTGCAGTTTCGGGTGACATTACCAGCCCCGATCAACTTAACTCCTCGTTTAACGCGGCAGTCAGGCTTGGCGATCGCGGTGCTATCTCTGCCGCGGTGCTGGCCCCCGATGAGGCGACGGCGCAAAACAACGTGCTTTCGCGATTTTTCTCGACATTGAAGGAACGCTCGGGCGGCGTTGCCGGCGTACTCGATGGCGTCATGGATGTTTGGGGACGGCTGCTCGTAGGATACGGTGATATTCAAGGTTCGGCCGACGAACTTATGGACGAGATGATTAAAGGCCTAGGAGGGGGTAGCGGCGCGTTGGGCTCCATCGCATCGTGGCTCGGCGATACCGTTTCGGCGTCCGTGGCGGCGTTGGGTTTGGAGCCGTGCGACTTGCGCCTGCGAAAGCCAGTGCTGACCGATTCCGCCAACGTCATTAAGAGTCCGGGGTCTGACATTGCTGGTCTCTCTCAAGCGCAAGACAAACTGCGAAGTATTCCGTTGGGCGTGACCGATCCCAAGGCGCTTTGCGAGGCGTTGGAATATCAAGTCGAACGCACCATTAGCGGTACGGTGTTCACGCTTGCGGAGATTCCTCTGCCCGGCGGCGGCTCCATCCCACTCACCGTCGATGTCGCCACGCTGGTTGGCGCTCTGGGCGGTGGGTCGTAATGAGTATCCGCATGCGTCTGCGCGAGGAGCGCGCCCAAGCGACGGTGGAGATGGCGGTGGTTACGCCCGTTTTGCTGGTGCTGGCACTCATCGTGTACAACGTCATGATCTTTGCCAGCGCTGTCGCGCGCTTCGACCGCGTGGTACCCGACATCGTGTTGGCGCACGCCGTGGCGTCGGAGGGGGAGGGCGACGAAAGCTCTGCCGATGCCTCGGCGACGGTTCAGACTCAAATTCTGAATGCCATGGAAGGCTATGACTTGCAGATCGAAGTGTCGAGCGAGCAAGGCGCGGAGGCATCAGATGGTGGCCTGCTCTCCCTATCCGGTACGTTTAGGACCTACACCTGCACCATGCACTATGAGCCGTGGCCGACTTCTCTCAGCATCGCTGGCGTTCCGCTGGGGGCGCCGACAACGTTGTCGCACGAGCGCGCGGTGACGGTCGATCCATGGCGTCCGGGGGTGGTCATGTGACCGCGGTCTCGTCCTACATCGCCTACGCGCGGGCACTCAATAGGCTGGGTTGGACGCCGGCCGAGTTTGCGGTGGCGGAGTCGTTTGTCGTGCGCCTGCGCGGCATGCTGGGACGTCGTCCGGTTGCCGCCAACGGCCTGCCGCTCGTCATGGCGTTTCCACGCTGCTCTTCGGTCCATACGTGTTTTATGGCCTATCCCATCGACATCGCCTTCATCGATGCACGCGGCAATATCCTCGCGCGCTACGAAAACGTATGTCCCTGGTGTATGTGCTCCTGCCCCGGCGCCTGGGCGGTATTGGAACGCCCTTCAATCCTCGCTACACCTCCCGCCCTCCAACAAGTGCCGGCGTAAGAGATTGGCGACAGCGGACTTTCGTCATACGAAATTGGGTAAGATGGAGGAGAAGATGCATGGATGTTGAGATCCATCCGAACGCCAAAAAACACTTGACGGAAAAGCAGGTACTAGGTGCCTGGTTCGCGGTTACTGAGTGCATTCGCCGCGAGTCGGAGGACGAGCCGCCGAGATGGCTTGCCATTGGATGGCTTCCAGATGGTCGAAGTGTGGAACTTGTTGCGGTCGAACTAATTCGTGGATGGCTCATTATTCATGCCCTGTCTCCGGTTCAGAAGAAATTCTGGCAAGAGATCGAGCGAGCTCGGCAGAGGGGTCGATGATGGGCAAGACGTATACGGCCGCTAATGGTCAGGTTGTAACGGATGAAATGATTGACGCGTGGTGCGAGTCGTACGAGCGCGGAGAGTTTCCGGATGGCGAACACACCGTTGGTGGGATCGTGCATGGACGGCCCCCGCTCTCAGGTGAGGGGACGGCAACGCTGTCGGTCAAGATTCCTCTGGGAATGAAGGAGGCCATTCGTCGACGGGCGGCTGCCGAGGGGATGACGCCAAGTGAGTTTGCCCGTGCGGCTCTGAGCGAAAAACTTCTTGCTGCCGGCTGATGCCTCTGACGTGCCGATTTATAGAACCGAGGCTGTGCTCAAAAACTTTTTTAAAATTCTCGGTTGACCGGAACGCGTCCTTGGTTATACTAATCAAGCCTTGAAACAAGGCACACCTCAAATG
>DBEYYU010000080.1:0-8525 GCA_048184855.1 Collinsella aerofaciens | reverse complement strand
TCTACGCCCGCAACACCGTCACCAACGACGTGCTGTACAAGGAGGGCCTGGACCTTCTCGTCGTGCCCTCCGCCGAGCTCTCCCGCGGCCGCGGCGGCCCGCGCTGCATGAGCATGCCCTTCTGGCGCGAGGACCTCTAAGTCTTTCCGTTTCCGGTGCGGTCTCCCTACAACCGCACCGGCTTCGCCCGTTAAACGGGCAACACTAATATTTACGTAATTCATTTCTTCGAAAGGAATCGAACCATGGGTGTTAACCTCTCCGGCCGTAGCTTCCTCAAGCTTCTCGACCTCACCACCGAGGAGATCGAGTACCTGCTCAAGCTCTCCAAGAACTTCAAGGATATGAAGCGCGCTGGCGTTCCGCACCGCTATCTCGAGGGCAAGAACATCGTTCTGCTCTTCCAGAAGACCTCCACTCGTACCCGCTGCGCCTTCGAGGTCGGCGGCATGGACCTGGGCATGGGCGTGACCTATCTCGATCCCGGTTCGTCGCAGATGGGCAAGAAGGAGTCTATCGAGGACACCGCCCGCGTTCTCGGCCGCATGTATGACGGCATCGAGTTCCGTGGCTTTGCCCAGGACGACGTCGAGGAGCTCGCTGCTAAGTCCGGCGTGCCCGTGTGGAACGGCCTGACCACCGAGTGGCATCCCACCCAGATGCTCGCCGACATCCTGACCGTTCAGGAGAACTTCAACTACGACATCAAGGGCAAGACTCTCGTCTTCATGGGCGACTGCAAGAACAACGTTGCTCGCTCCCTCATGGTCGTCTGCTCCAAGCTCGGTATGAACTTCGTGGCCTGCGGCCCCGAGGAGTGCATGCCCGCTGACGACGTCATCGAGGCCTGCAAGCCCATCGCCGAGGCCAACGGCTGCACCATCAAGCTGACCACCGACGTCAAGGACGGCGTCACCGGTGCCGACGTTATCTACACCGACGTGTGGGTCTCCATGGGCGAGCCCGACGAGGTCTGGGCCGAGCGCATCGCTCAGCTTACCCCGTATCGTGTTACCTCCGAGGTCATGGCTATGGCCAACCCGGGTGCCATCTTCCTGCACTGCCTGCCCAGCTTCCACGACACCAACACCACCATTGGCGCCGAGAAGTGCGAGCAGTTCGGCATCACCGAGCAGGAGGTCACCGACGAGGTCTTCGAGAGCCCCGCTTCCAAGGTCTTCGACGAGGCCGAGAACCGCATGCACACCATCAAGGCTGTCATGTACGCCACGCTCAAGTAAGAGCATCTAGCATCTCGCTCGGGGTGTCTTGCTGCACACCCCGAGCGGCTTTGTCTGGTAAATATCTCGCGTCGGGCGGTGGGCACGGCACGGAAGATCCGCTTCGCGCGAGAAAGTTAAATGATTTATGAAGGGGGGATGAGAACCATGACTGAGACCGCTAAGAAAAAGCGCGGTATGCCTTCATCGTTCACCATTCTTCTAGCTCTGCTGGCAATTGTTGCAGTGATTACCGTTATCGTCTCCGGCACGTCCGGCGGCGCGGTTACTGCCGCCCGTCTGAGCGATTTCTGCACCGCCCCGATTAAGGGCTTCGCTGACGCTCTGCCCGTCTGCCTCTTCGTTATGATCCTGGGCGGCTTCCTCGGCATGATGACCGAGACCGGCGCTCTGGACAACGGCATCGCCGTCCTGGTGCAGAAGCTTAAGGGCAACGAGATCATGCTCATTCCCGTGCTGATGCTCATCTTCTCCCTCGGTGGTACCACCTATGGTATGTGCGAGGAGACCGTTCCCTTCTACGCCCTGCTCGCCGCTACCATGATGGCTGCTGGCTTCGACCCCATGGTCGGTGCCGCTACCGTCCTGCTCGGCGCTGGCTGCGGCTGCCTGGGCTCCACGGTTAACCCGTTCGCCGTCGGCGCTGCCGTCGACGCTCTGACCGGCGTTGGCTTTGAGGTCAACCAGTCCATCATCATCGGCCTCGGTGCCGTCCTGTGGATTGTCACTACCGCTATGTCCATCTTCTTCGTGATGAGCTACGCCAAGAAGGTCAAGGCTGACAAGGGTTCCACCATCCTGTCGATGCAGGAGCTCAAGGACGCCGAAGAGGCTCACGGCAAGGCTGCTTCCGAGGTCCACAAGGAGGTCAAGCTCACCGGTCGTCAGAAGGGTGTTCTGATCGCCTTCGCCTTCACCTTCGTCGTCATGATCGTCGGCTTCATTCCGCTGGCCGACCTCAACGAGGGCGTCGCCAACTTCTTCGACGCTGGCGCTGTCTACGACGCCGACGGTAACGCCGTCGTCCAGGGCTGGTCTGCCCTGATCACCGGCCTGCCCATTGGCCAGTGGTACTTCGACGAGGCTTCCACCTGGTTCTTCCTCATGGCCGTCCTGATCGGTATCATCGGTGGCCTGTCCGAGAAGCAGATCGTTAACACCTTCATCACCGGCGCTGCCGACATGATGTCCGTTGTTCTCGTAATCGCCCTCGCCCGTGGTATCTCCGTCCTCATGGCTAACACCGGCCTCGATGTCTTCGTCCTCGACGCTGCCGCCAATGCCCTGGCTGGCCTGTCCGGCGTGATCTTCGCTCCCATGAGCTTCCTGGTCTACTTCGGCCTGTCCTTCCTGATCCCCTCGACCTCCGGTATGGCCACCGTCTCCATGCCCATCATGGGACCGCTGGCTGTTAAGCTCGGCTTCTCGCCTGAGGTCATGGTCATGATCTTCTCCGCCGCCATCGGTGTCGTGAACCTGTTCACCCCGACCTCCGGCGCCATCATGGGCGGTCTCGCCCTGGCCAAGATCGAGTGGACGACCTGGCTCAAGTTTGCCCTTAAGCTCATCGTCGCTCTCTCCGTCGTCTGCGCCGTCATCCTGACCGTCGCCTGCGTGCTGCTCTAAGTACCCAATGGGTACCCCACGGAAACCTTGACGATCCTGTAGAGGATCACCTGGTCATCGTCTGTCCGGTGGGGTAAACCCACCGGTAGACTCCTACCTTTAGCCCCCTCCTGTTCCGTGCGCGGGAGGGGGCGCTCTTGTGTTCCGGCTTTTTACCAAACGCCGGAACCACTCGACGCTGCAAGCCCGCCAGAGCGGCAATCTGACGTTCAATCGTCGGGCATGGCCAAAAGGCCTATGCCCTCCTCTTTCACGTCACCTTGCTCGCTCTGGCGGGCTTTCGCTGACTTTTGCTCCACCTGCGGCGCTGCCATTGTTGGTGTTATGGGGCGGTGCAATGGGGTCAGGTTAGTTTGCACCAAATATGTCCGACAAGAGGTTTGACGGATGTTTGGTTGGTGCCTGTTGATGGTCTGGGTATCGGGGAGGGCGGGCTCCGTTATAATCGCCTAGAACATTAAATGGAAACGGGACGGGAGCCATATATGCGCCAGGGTTTCGACAACGCGAAGTATATCGAGCTGCAGGCTGCTCACATTAAGGAGCGCATCTCGCAGTTTGGTGGCAAGCTCTATTTGGAGTTTGGCGGTAAGCTGTTTGATGACTATCATGCGAGCCGCGTGCTGCCGGGTTTTGAACCGGACAGCAAGTTCCGCATGCTCAAGAGCATCGCCGACGATGTCGAGGTTATCATCGCGATCAACGCGAACCACATCGAGAAAAACAAGGCTCGTGGTGACCTCGGCATTACCTATGACGAGGATGTGCTGCGCCTGGTTGACCTGTTTCGCGGCAACGGCTTTGCTGTCGCGGCTGTGGTCATCACCCAGTACGCCGGCCAGCCCGCTGCCGATGTGTTCCGCAACCGCCTGAACGCGCTCGGTATTCCCGCCAAGCTGCACTATCCCATCGAGGGGTATCCGCACGATGTCGATCTGATCGTGTCCGACGATGGCTACGGCAAGAACGAGTTTGTCGAGACCACGCGTCCGCTCGTTGTCGTGACGGCACCCGGCCCCGGCTCGGGCAAGCTCGCCACTTGCCTCTCGCAGCTGTATCACGAGCATAAGCACGGTACCGCCGCCGGCTATGCCAAGTTTGAGACCTTCCCGGTCTGGAATCTTCCTCTGACGCATCCGGTCAATATTGCCTACGAGGCCGCCACGGCTGACCTCGACGATGCCAATATCATCGATTCGTTCCACCTTGAGGCCTACAACAAGACCACGGTCAACTATAACCGCGACGTCGAGGCCTTCCCGGTAGTCCGTGCCCTGATGGAAAAGATCCTGGGCAAGAGCCCCTACCAGAGCCCTACGGACATGGGCGTCAATATGGTCGGCTTTGCCATCACCGATGACGATGCTTGCCGCGACGCTTCCAAGATGGAGATCGTCCGCCGCTACTTTACCGCGGTCGAAAATGTGCGCCGTACCGGCGTGGGCGATGAGCAAGTCGACCGTCTCAAGATTATTATGAAGAAAGCCGGCATCGATAAGAACTACTCACCGGCGCGCTCGGCGGCCCTCACCAGGGAGCAGCTGACGGGTGGTCCCGTGGGGGCCATGGTCATGCCCGATGGCTCCGTGGTGACCGGTAAGACCTCCACGCGCCTGGGCGCCGCAAGTTCGCTCATTATGAACGCCCTCAAGCACGTCTCGGGCGTCGACCTTGAGCTCGAGGTTATCAGCGATGAGGCGATCGAGCCCATCAGCAAGCTCAAGACGCATTTCCTGGGCAGCAAAAACCCGCGCCTCCACACCGACGAGACGCTTATGGCGCTGTCGATCACCTCGGCCACGAGTGAGACGGCCGCTCGCGTCCTTTCGGGCCTGGAGCAGCTGCGCGGTTGCGATGCCTTTTTTAGCGTGATTATCTCGCCGACGGACGAGACGGTACTGCGCAAACTGGGTATCAACGTGTGCTGCGAGCCCAAGTTTGAGCGCCGCGGTTTCTTCCATCGCTAAGTTTGAAGCACCGCGGTAATTGCATTGCATTTTGGCCGTATCGGGTTAGCGCCCGGTACGGCTTTTTGATCAATAAAGCGCCTATTTCGGCGAAAAATAGCTGTTTACCTGCCTAGAAACAATTTGAGCGGTATACAATAACCATAACTGTTTCATCCTTAGCGGGATGCCGCATGATGGATATTACCTGCCATCGTGAGGTGTGTCGGTCGCGCACGGCGCGTTAGATGCTCGTGCTCGGTTTGAGGAGGCTGCTATGGCGGGCAAGGGTCGTGCGAGTGTCAACGATATGAAGCGTGTTGAGGTGCTGGTGTTGATGGAAATCGACCAGCAAACCGAAGACAATGGCGGGCCGTATGGTTTCTCGCGCAAAACGCTTGCCGAGCGCGTGGGGGTTTCGCCGTATCGTGCCCGCGCCGCAATCGATCGCTTGGATTCCGAAGGCATGATTGATGTCGTCTCGCGTTATAGCGACGACGGCGGTCAGCTTGCAAATGGCATTTGCCTCACCGAACGTGGCGAGTGGTATCTTGAGGGCGTCCGTACCGGCATGCTCGTTCAAGAAATGCTTGAGGACGAGGTTGCTGATCGATAGCAGCATGTAACCCTTGCCATAGCGACGCCGCCTGGGAAACCGGGCGGCGTTTTGTTTCAAGATTGAGAAATGCATTCGCACGCGAGAAAAATTGCGAACGGTCCGCGGCGCGAGTATTACAATGAAGACCCGTAAGATGTGGATAAACAACTTCTACGGGAAGCGCAGGTAACTCAATATGACCAAGCATGTGTTCGTAACCGGTGGCGTGGTTTCGTCCCTGGGCAAGGGTATTACCGCGGCCTCGCTGGGCCGTCTGCTCAAGTCGCGTGGCTACAAAGTAACGATGCAGAAGGCCGACCCGTATCTGAACGTCGACCCCGGTACCATGAGCCCCTTCCAGCATGGTGAGGTCTTCGTTACCGAGGATGGTTACGAGTCCGACCTGGACCTGGGTCATTACGAGCGCTTTATTGATGAGAACCTGACCCGCGATTCCAACTTTACGACCGGCGCCATCTATAAGAGCTTGATCGCCCGCGAGCGTCGCGGCGACTTTTTGGGCGGTACCGTGCAGGTGATTCCCCACGTCACCAATGCCATTAAGGACAAGTTCCGCCGCATTGAGGAGCAGACCGGCTCCGATGTAGTCATCACCGAGCTGGGCGGCACGATCGGCGACATCGAGTCGCAGCCGTTTGTCGAGGCCATCCGTCAGTACCGCAAGGAGGCCGGCCCCGAGAACGTCTGCTACATCCACGTGTCGCTCGTTCCCTATATCGCCGCCGCCCACGAGGTCAAGACCAAGCCCACGCAGCATTCCGTCAAGGAGCTCCGCAGCTTTGGCATCCAGCCCGATATCATCGTGCTGCGCTCCGACCACCATATCGATGACGCTATCCGCGGAAAGATCGCAAGCTTCTGCGACGTCGACACCGATTGCGTCTTTACCAACGAGGACTGCGCGAGCATTTACGATGTTCCGCAGCTGCTTGCCGAGCAGGACTTTGACCTGCGCATTTGCGAGCGCCTGGGTCTGGACCCGCGTGAGCGCGACATGAGCGAGTGGAACGAGTTCCTGCGCAAACAGAATCACGCCAACCATCACGCCGACAAGGTGAAGATTGCCGTCGTGGGTAAGTACACGCAGCTGCCCGATGCGTACCTGTCGGTTATCGAGGCCCTGCACCATGCGGGCGTCTTCTACGATCGCCATGTGGACGTCCAGCTGGTCGACGGCGAGAGCCTCGACGAGCAGAATGTCTCCGAGGTTTTGGGCGACGCCTCGGGCATCCTGGTCCCCGGCGGCTTTGGCAAGCGCGCCCTGGAGGGCAAGATCCTCGCGGCCGAGTTTGCCCGTGAGCACAAGATTCCGTATCTGGGCATTTGCCTGGGTATGCAGGTGGCCGTGTGCGAATTTGCGCGCAACGTCGTCGGCCTTGCCGGCGCCAGCTCCTCCGAGTTCGATCCGGATGGCCCGTATAGTGTCATCGATCTGATGAGCTCGCAGGAGGACGTGACCGAGAAGGGCGGCACCATGCGCCTGGGCGCCTATCCGTGCAAGCTCGCCGCCGATACCCTTGCTCGCGAGGCATATGGCGAGGAACTCGTCTACGAGCGTCACCGTCACCGCTTTGAGTTCAACAACGCCTTCCGCGACCAGCTCGAGGACGCCGGTTTGGTTATCTCGGGTCTGTCGCCTGACGAGCGCCTGGTCGAGATGGTCGAGCTGCCGCGCGACGTGCATCCGTGGTATGTGGCAACCCAGGCTCATCCCGAGTTCAAGAGCCGCCCGACCAACCCGCAGCCGCTGTTCCGCGAGTTCGTACGCGCTTCGATCGGCCAGCACGAGGGTGTCGACCGTCTGCAGGTGACGCCCATGAACCTCGCTACGGACTAAGGGTGCCGGCGAATAAGGAACATACCGAAGCTACTCCCTCGTCGCTCGCCGTGGCGGCGGGGGAGTATCTCGATTACCTCGCGGTCGAGCGGGGTTTGGCGCGCAACACGATTGCGGCCTATCGTCGTGACCTGACGACGTACTGCGCCTATCTGGAGCGGGCGGGTATTGTGTCTTTTGAAGAGGTGACCCGTCAGGTCGTGGAGGGCTTTGTCGCCGACCGTCGCGATGGGGGCTATTCGGATGCCTCGGTGGAGCGTGCGCTTGCGGCCGTGAAGGGCCTGCATGCCTTTTTGGTGCGCGATGGGGCTGTGGCCCAAAATCCAACGGCGGCGTTGCGCCTGCCTAAAAAGGCTGAGCGTTTGCCGGAGTATCTATCGGTGGAGGATGTCTCGGCGCTGCTCGATCAAGACTTCCCCGAGGGCGAGATGGGCTTGCGCGACCATGCCATCTTGGAAGTGCTCTACGGATGCGGTTTGCGTGTGAGCGAGTTGGTGGGACTCGATGTGGGCGATATCCATATCGACGATGGCTTTGTGCTCGTTCGCGGTAAGGGCTCGAAGGAACGCCTGTCCCCGCTGGTGGGAAGCGCGGCGCGAGCTCTGACGCTTTATGTAACTGAGGGGCGTTCTCGCTTGGCGGCCCATGCCCGCGGAACCGAGACCTCGGCGGTCTTTTTAAATAAGAACGGCCGCCGTCTGTCGCGCCAGGGCATCCATGCCATCTGTGAGCGCTACGGGCGCCAGGTGGGACTGGTGGGGCTCCATCCCCATACGCTGCGTCACTCCTTTGCCACCCATATGCTTGCGGGCGGCGCAGACCTCCGTGTGCTACAGGAGATCTTGGGACATGCCGATATATCGACCACGCAGGTCTACACGCATGTCGATCGTACGCAACTGACCGAGGTCTATTTGGCGGCGCACCCGCTGGCACATCGTTAACACATCGCTGACCTGCATATTTATAGGTATTTGGGGACGGGCTCCAGATTGCCGCGGCGTGCTTTTGCGCGCGCATGGGCAATCTGGGGCCCGTCCCATTTTTCGCCACTTGGCGTCGCGGTGGTGGGCCGCACGGGCCTTGGGTGGGGGAGTTTGGGGGCGATGTGAACGGCATGTAAAGGGACGTAAAAATCGCCTCAAGGTCAACTTGAAGGTTGAGGTTCGCGGGTGTGGTTCTACAGGTGGCATCCCGCCGTTGCTGCAAACACAACATATTGTGTTTTCGAACATATGCTTGGGGGTGTTTTGCAA
>DBEYYU010000079.1:0-6368 GCA_048184855.1 Collinsella aerofaciens | reverse complement strand
TCGCGAGTTCCGCACGAGCCGAAGAGCACTTAATGTGCTCTTCGTGCGAGCAGGACTGTAGAGCAGGAAATCTCACAGGCCGCGCACGGGCCCCTGTGGGCGAGCAAGCGGACGACAAACACATCTGTCCAATAATTCGTCTGAAACATAATGAAAAACCGTTTGATGTGAGTTAATATAAACAACGTCGTGAATCTGACTCCTGCCACATACATGACAGGGGTTAAACACAAAAAAGGAGTCAACTATGGTTTCTGAGAAGGCTACCCTCGTTAATCCTCAGGGTCTGCACATGCGTCCGGCTGGTCTGTTCGCCTCCACCATGGGCAAGTACGCCTGTGACGTGACGGTCGTCACCCCCGAGAAGGAGGTCAACGGCAAGTCCCCGATGGCCCTCATGGCTGCTGGTATCCCCTGCGGTACCGAGGTCGAGGTCAAGTGCGACGGCGCCGACGAGGCCGAGGCTCTGGCTGCTGCCATCGAACTCATCAAGAGCGGTCTTGGCGAGTAGAACTCAAACGGGTCGCATGTTGAACAACTAAGTTCATATTTGGGGGCGCAGTGACCTGTTGTAAGGTAACTGCGCTCTTTTGTCATGGATATGGCAAAACGCTTTATCACATGACACGGAGAGAGGAATGGGAATGTATCAGGGAGTCAACGCTTCCGAGGGCATCGGTATCGGCACCGTCATGGTCGCCGTCGATCCCGACTTGACGTTTGAGCCGCACGAGGTTGCTGATTCGGCAGCAGAGAAGGAGCGCTATCAGTCCGCTCTTTCGGTCTTCTGCGAGAAGACCCAGGCTCAGGCCGACCACATGAAGGAGACGGTGGGCGAGGCCGAGGCCGAGATCATGAGCGGACATATTGTCCTGGCTCAGGATCCGGGTATGACCGACGCCATCAACGCCGCCATTGACGGCGGTACCTGCGCCGAGCAGGCGCTCATGGACACCTCGACCATGTTCGAGAACATGTTCCTGTCCATGGACGACGAGATGTTCCGTCTGCGCGCGGCCGACATCGCCGACATCCGCACCGGTATTCTGGCCGAGCTGCTGGGCAAGGAGGTCGTCGACCTCTCCGTCCTGCCCGAGAACACCGTCGTTGTCGTGCATGACCTCACGCCGTCCATGACCGCCACGATCGATAAGGCCCACGTTGCCGGTATCGTCACCGAGACCGGTGGCCGCACGTCGCACTCCGCGATCATCGCGCGTGCCCTCGAGATCCCGGCTGTCCTTTCGGTTTCCAACAGCTGCACCGCGCTGCGCAACGGTATGACCGTTGTCGTCGACGGTGGCAAGGGTATCGTTGAGGCCGATCCCGACGAGGAGACGCTCGCTGCCTACACCGCCAAGGCCGAGGCCTTCGCTGCCGAGAAGGCAGCCCTCGAGGCCTTCCGTGGCAAGCCGTCCGTGACTGCCGATGGCATCAAGAAGATCATCGCCTGCAACATCGGTAACCCTGATGACGTGCCCAACGCGCTCGATCACGATGCCGAGGCCATCGGTCTGTTCCGCTCCGAGTTCCTGTTCATGGACTCTGCCGAGCTTCCTTCCGAGGAGGAGCAGTTCAACGCCTACCGTAAGGTCGCCAGCGCGCTCAAGGGTGCTCCGGTCATCATCCGTACGCTCGATGTGGGTGGCGACAAGGAGATTCCGTATCTGCATATGGTCAAGGAAGACAACCCCTTCATGGGCTTCCGCGCCGTGCGTTACTGCCTGGCCAATCCCGACCAGTACAAGGTCCAGCTCCGCGCTCTGCTGCGCGCTAGCGCCTTCGGTGACGTCAAGATCATGATCCCGCTCGTCACCTGCGTCGAGGAGGTCTTGGCTGTCAAGGAGCTCGTCGAGCAGTGCAAGGCCGAGCTGACCGAAGAGGGTCGCAAGTTCAACGAGAACATCGAGGTCGGCATCATGGTCGAGACGCCCGCCGCTTCGCTGCTCGCAGACCGTCTTGCCGAGGTTGCCGACTTCTTCTCCATCGGCACCAACGACCTGATCGGCTACACCATGTGCGCCGACCGTGGTAACGACACCATCTCCAACCTGTACCAGGTGTACTATCCCGCCGTGCTCCGCTCGCTCAAGAACATCATCGAGAGCGGCGTTAAGGCCGGTATCATGGTCGGTATGTGCGGCGAGGCCGCTGCCGATCCGCTGCTCGAGCCGCTGCTGATCAGCTGGGGCCTGGAGGAGTTCTCGATGAGCGCTCCGTCGATCCTGCGCGCCCGCAAGACCATCAGCCAGTGGACCAAGGCCGAGTGCGACGAGCTCGCCGAGAAGGCGCTCGCCTGCAACACCGCCGCCGAGGTCAAGGCACTGCTCGAGTCCGCAGCTCGCTAATTTGGTATCAGAGGTAACCGCGTGGTTGGAATGGGCCGGCCACGCGGCCCTCACATATACAGGGGGTACTGTAAATGTTCTACACGCTAACCGCTAACCCGGCTGTCGACATGACGGTTTCGAGCTCTCCGCTCGAGCCCGACGAGAACGTCCGCACCGGCTCGGCCAGCTACACGGCTAACGGCAAGGGCCTCGACGTGTCCTTCGCCTTTAAGAAGATGGGCGTCGACACCGTCGCGCTCGGCTTCTTCGCTGGCTTCACGGGCAAGTTTATCGTCGAGGAGGTCATGAACCTGGGCTGCCTGTGCCGCCCGGTCTGGACCGACGGTATCACGCGCATCAACACCTACGTCAACGATGGCCAGCACGAGTACGGCATCCTGAACCCGGGTGCTCCTATTACGCCGCAGCACCAGGAGGAGCTCTACAACATCCTGGACACCGCGGGCGATCTCGAGTGCCTGATCGTTTCCGGCTCCGTGCCTCCCAAAGCTACGCCCGACTTCCTGGCTCAGGTCATGGAGCACGCTCAGGCTCGTGGCGCCGACGTCGTCCTGGACCTGTCCTCCGACAAGCTCAAGGAGCTCGCTCACAAGAAGCCGCTGCTCATCAAGCCGAACCATCACGAGATGAAGGCCATCTTCGGCGTGCCGGTCGACACCGACGACGAGGTCCGCGTTGCCATGAAGATGGCTCACGACGCTGGCGTTCAGAACGTGCTGCTCACCCGTGGTAGCCGCGGCGACGCTTACTTCTCCAACGGCGAGGACATCTGGTACGCCAAGCGTGAGTTCAACATCAAGCTGGTTTCTTCCGTCTGCGCCGGCGACTGCACCCTCGCTGCGTTCCTGCACAAGTGGTACAGGGATCGCGACAACGTCGAGGAGGCCATGAAGCTTGCTATGGCCACCGGCGCCAACGTTGCCGAGTCTGTCGGTATTGGCGACTTCGGTCACGTCGATGAGTACAGCAAGCGCGTTGCTGTCCGCAAGCTCGATCGTCAGTAATCGAAACGCGACATATTCGTGCGCATGCGGCGCCCCGGTTTCGGCCGGGGCGCCTTTTTTGTTCCGCCATGGGGGAGAGGTGTCCTGCCGTGCTTCATCGCTTCCACACCGTTCACCGAGTTGCTGTAGCCTTTTGTCGTTGCGTGGAATATACTTTCATTTACACGTTGCTTCGTGAAAGGAACATTCATGATTTACACGCTCACTGCAAATCCCGCCATTGACTACAACATTGCCTGCGACGGTCTTTCCGCCAACACAGTCACGCGTACCCGCAACGCGGTCTATACGCCCAACGGCAAGGGCCTCAACGTCTCGTTTACGCTTGACCACTACGGTGTCGACACCACGATCCTGGGCTTCTTCGCCGGCTTCTCGGGTGAGTTTATCGTTAAGGGCGCCGAGGCCCTGGGCGTGCCCGTCAAGCCCGTGTGGACCGACGGTATTACGCGCGTCAATGTGTTCCTCAACGCCGGTCCCGACACCGAGTACAACATGGTCAATGCCGGTGCCGCCATCAATGAGGCCAACGAGCAGGAGATGTTTGAACTTATCGATTCGCTCGATGACATGACCTGCCTGGTCATCAGCGGCTCGCTGCCTCCCAACACTTCCGAGGGCTTCTTGGCCGAGGTCCTGCGCCGTGTCAAGGCCAAGGGGGCCGAGTTCGTCCTCGACATCTCGAGCCATCAGCTGGCAGACCTCATTGCTCTGGAGCCACTGCTGATCAAGCCCAATGACGACGAGCTGCTTGACATCTTTGGCATCAAGGTGAGCGGTGGCGACGACGAGTCCGTCAAGGGCGCTATGGCCGAGCTGCACGCCAAGGGCGCCAAGAACGTGCTGCTGACCCTTGGTGGCGCCGGTGCGTACTTCTCCAACGGCGAGCATATCTGGTTTGCCAACCGCACCTTCGACGTCAAGCTGCTGTCGACGGTGTGCGCCGGCGATTCCTCGCTCGCTGCCTTCCTGTCCGTGTGGCACGACGCCCCCGAGCGCGTCGAGGACGCCCTGCGCCTTTCGATGGCCACTGGCGCCAACGTGGTCGAGTGCCCCGGTCTGGGTGATTTTGCCAAGGTGGACGAATATAAGAAGCACATCGAGGTTCGCCAGGTCTGCTAGTTCCGGCACCTTGTCTGAATAGTTTGATTATTTCGCATCCGTCTTAGACTAGGACGGATGCGTTTTTGTTTATCGGACTTGCGTGTGCAGTGGAGACTGTTTCTTGCTAGACTTCTTGCAGACGCAATCGATAGCCAATTTGATAGTCGCAGGAGGCCATAGGCATGTGCAATGTTTCGCTCAACGGTACACAACCGTCCGATGCGTCCCTACGCGTCCTGCGCGCGCTTGAGGCGGCTGGTCTTGAGGCTTGGTACGTGGGCGGTTGGGTGCGCGACGCCCTGATGGGGTGCCCCAGCCACGATGTTGATATGTGCTGTAGCGGCCTGTGGCAGGAGTCCAAGGCGGCGCTCGATGCCGCCGGCATCGCGGTCGTGGAGTCGGGCATTAAATTTGGCGGAATCACGGCTATTTCCGATGGCGAGCGTATCGAGGTCACCACGTACCGTCTTGATGGCTTCTATACCGATGGACGCCATCCTCAGAGCGTCGAGCGTGCCGCCTCGCTCGAGGACGATCTGGCGCGCCGTGACTTTACCGTCAACGCCATGGCCTGGCATCCCGAGCGCGGACTTGTCGACCGCTACGACGGCCAGGGTGACTTGGAGCGCAAGCTGATTCGCGCTGTCGGCGATCCCAAGCGTCGCTTTAACGAGGACGCCCTGCGCATGCTGCGCGCGGTGCGCTTTGCCTGCCGCCTGGACTTTATGATTGAGCTCGAGACCAAGCGTGCGCTTGCCGAGTGCGCGCCGCTGCTCGATGCCGTGGCGCGCGAGCGAGTGGGTATTGAGCTCGAGGGCATTCTTTCGACCGGTCATGGGGGAGACGCGATGCTCCGCTATCCCGAGCTTATTTGTGCCGCTGTGCCCGAGCTTGCTCCGGCCCGTGGCTTTGACCAGCGCAGCGTCTACCATGCCTTTAACGTTTACGAGCATATTGCCCGCGTGCTCACGGTGGCGGGGGAGTTAGCGCTGTGTGACGGCGTCGCGCCCTCGTCGAGCCTGATGTGGGCGGCGTTTTTGCACGATGTGTCCAAGCCCGAGTGCTTCACGGTCGATCACGCCGGCAGCGGACACTTCTATGGTCATCCAGAGCTCGGCGCCAAGAAGGCGCGCGTCATTATGGATCGCCTGGCGCTCTCGCACGACTTGGTACGCGACGTGTGCCTGCTCATCAAATATCACGACAAGCCGCTGCGCCCCGAGCGCTCCTGCCTGCTCAATATGATGCGTGCGCTTTCGGGTGAGGGCGTCGACACGCCGCGTCTGATGGACGAGCTCATGGACCTTAAGCGTGCCGATACGCTCGGCAAGGCCCCGTCGTGCTTCTATTACGTTGAGACGATTGAGGAGATGCGCGCGATGGCGCACGAGCTGCTGAGGGCGGGGGAGCCCTATACGCTCAAGATGCTCGCCATCAACGGCGGCGACCTGATCCGTGCCGGAGTCAAGCCCGGGCCGGAACTGGGGCAGCTTCTCAACTCCGCCCTCGACGCCGTGATCGAAGACAACATTCCCAACGATCGCGAAGCTCTTTTGGTCCATCTCAACTTGAATTAGCTACCTAGTTTACCTGCGTGTTCCATAACCTGCCGACAATTTTTCGGCAATTTGGAATTTCTTCTTGCGCTGACGTTTTTTGTCCCGTAATATATTTCTTCGCAGCACGGCAGTGCAGATGTCATGTGGCCCGTTCGTCTAGCGGTTTAGGACGCCGCCCTCTCAAGGCGGAGATCACCAGTTCGAATCTGGTACGGGCTACCACTTCTTTTCTGCTGAGGCTTATGGCCCGTTCGTCTAGCGGTTTAGGACGCCGCCCTCTCAAGGCGGAGATCACCAGTTCGAATCTGGTACGGGCTACCACGCATCTGATACCCGGACTTCCTATGGAA
>DBEYYU010000078.1:0-5749 GCA_048184855.1 Collinsella aerofaciens | reverse complement strand
GGCCCTCTACGGGGCAGGGGCAGACGGCCATCCGGAGGCGCCCGATCGGCGGCCCCTCGGGGCTTGCCCGTATCGTAGGCAATGCGCCGAATGCTCGCCATCGAAATTTATCGATGGCCTATTTCAGACTGTAATGGGCGGTGGTGACGCTATGCCGCCTTGTTTCATTGAAAAAATAAGCGGGGTACCACCTAAGCTTTTTTAGCTGTCGATTACAGATCGCGTACTCGATAAACCTTGGTGCTGACAGCGCAGCTGATTGCACATAGTGCGAGCGCCAGTACTGCAATTCCTGCACACAGACAGCCAAGGACGGCGGGATCGGGATTCGTTCCGGCAATCGACATGAGCCAGTTGCTGATGGGGTTGGAGGAGCCCAACGTGGCAATGGCAAGGCACCAGAGCAGGGCAAACAGGCCGACGGATAGGCGCAGCGCCTCCATGTGTCCAAATCGGAAGAACAGCGGCTGTGCCAAAAACACCATCATGAGGGAGATGAGCATCGATGCTGCCGAGGCTATAGCGATCTCAAAGACCGTCTGTCCCGTCGAGGGGATGCCCACGCTGTTGAATAGCGGGATGGAGACGATGCTCAGAAGCGCGGCGGCGCACGCCATGACAGCCGAGAAGACAATGATGCTCAGGTAGCGTGCGCAAATAATGTCTTTGCGCGTGAGAGGCAGCGTTGCCCGATAACGCTCCCATCCGTTTTGATTGTCGAAGCCGGCCAGCGAGTTCATGACCATGATGGGCGACATGGCGCTGACCGCGCAGGCGCCGGCGCTCATGCCGGAATCGCCATCCGACGCGTTGGCAAGGGTTAGCACGACGAAGATGAACAGGCCGACGCCCGCGATGCTCGGGGTGAGCGTGCGAACGATGGCGAGCTCGGACATAAAGGCGCGTTTCATTTCGAAGCCCCTTTCAGCATGAGGCGCAGATAGTCATCAATGGTTGTCCGATCGCAGGGAATCTCTGGGAAGGCCTCGAGCGTTTCGCGACGGTTGGGCACGAGTACGTCCACGCTGTAGGCGTGGCGGGCGGCACGGGCACCTTCGACGCAAGCCATAAGCTCGGCGGCCTGTGCTTGGGTACAGTGGGCGATGCCAGCTCGGTCGGTAATGTCCTCGCGCGGCAGATCAAACACAATCGAGCCGTTATCGATGCAGATGACGCGGTCGGCGGTGCGATCGAGATCGGACGTAATGTGGCTCGAGAGCAACACGCTGTGCTGGCCGTCGGCGACAAAGGCAAGCAGCTCATCAAGCAGTTCCTCGCGTGCCATGGGATCGAGGCCCGCAGTGGCTTCGTCCAAAACGAGCAGCTTGGCATTGTGGCTGAGCGCGCAGGTAAGTTGCAGCTTCATGCCCATGCCGCGGGAGAGGTCCTTGACCTTTGTCTTGGGATCGAGGCCAAATCGGTTGATGAATCCGGCGAACGTTTCGCGGTCCCACGTGGGGTACGCCGGGCCTACGAGCGACTCGATCTGGCCCACCTTGAGCGTGGAGGGGAAGGGGCACGTGTCCAGGACAAGACCGACGCGGGAGCGTAGATGGCGTTGCGACTCATCGGGCGCGTCGGCGCCACAGCGCTGCCCAAACAGGCGCACCTCGCCGGCATCGAGCTTGATAAGCCCGAGCGCGGCGCGAATGGTCGTTGTCTTGCCGGCACCGTTAGCGCCCACAAAGCCAACAATCTGGCCGGGCTCCACGGCGAGCATGATATCACGCAGCGAAAAACGGTCGCTCACGCGGCGTGAGACACCTTTGAGTTCTAACAAGTTTTGCATGGTATAGCCTTTCTTGCAGATGGCTACTGCATGGTTTCGGGGGCTACCAGGTCGAGCATCTCGTGCAGCTTGTCGCGCGTGACACCCAAGGCTTCGGCTTGGCTTGCCGCTTTCGCAAGCAGCTCTTCGATATGGCAGAGCTGGTTTTCGCGCAAGAGCTCTTGGTTGCCCTCGGCGACAAAACAGCCTTTGCCCTGCACGGTGCAGATAAACCCGAGCTGCTCCAGGTCGGCGTAGGCGCGCTTGGTGGTGATGACGCTCACGCCAAGATCGCTCGCGAGCGCACGGATGCTGGGGAGTTTGGCTCCCGCTGTGAGTACGCCCGAAAGGATCTGAGCTTTGACCTGCGAGGCTATTTGCTCGTAGATGGGCTTGTCGCTCGAATTGGATAGGATGATGTCCACAGCGGCTCCTTAGCTGTTGGGCTACACGTGTATATAACCGGTAAGCACAGTATATATACACTATGCACAGTTACGCAAGAGGCAAATGCTGATTGGGCCGGCTGCCCAAGCCCCAACTGATGAATTTGTCCTGATAGGCGTCCTAGAGCGAGGTTTCGCGGCTACAATAATGCGGTTACAACGACGTAATGCACTCAATGCAAGAAAGGATCCGCATGGCAAGCCTGTCGGATGAAATCTCGTCGCGCCGCACATTCGCGATCATCAGCCACCCGGACGCCGGTAAGACCACACTTACCGAGAAGCTGCTGCTCTATACCGGCAGCATTCAGACCGCCGGCTCGGTCAAGGGCAAGAGCTCGGCCAAGCATGCCGTTTCGGACTGGATGGACATCGAGAAGGAGCGCGGCATTTCCGTTACCTCCTCGGTGCTGCAGTTCACTTACAACGGCGCCTGCGTCAACATCCTCGATACCCCCGGCCACCAGGACTTTTCGGAAGATACCTACCGTACTCTTATGGCCGCCGACGCCGCGGTCATGGTCATCGACGGCGCTAAGGGCGTCGAGGCCCAGACCAAAAAGCTCTTTAAGGTCTGTACGCTGCGCCACATTCCCATCTTCACCTTTGTGAACAAGCTCGACCACGAGGCTCGCGACCCGTTTGAGCTCATGGAAGAGATCGAGAACGTCCTGGGCATCAATACGTATCCCATGAACTGGCCGATCGGCAGCGGCCGCAACTTCCGCGGCGTGTTCGACCGTCAGACTCGTCGCGTCATTGCCTTTGAGGGCGACGGCCACGCCAACGCCACCAAGAAGGTCGCCGAGGTCGAGGCCGAGCTGGGCGACCCTGCCATGGATGAGCTCATCGGCGAGGAGAACCATAAGAACCTGATGGACGACATCGAGCTGCTCGATGGCGCTGGCGACGAGCTCGACTTGGATGCTGTGGCCTGCGGCAAGCTGAGCCCGGCGTTCTTTGGCTCGGCGCTCACCAACTTTGGCGTGGAGCCCTTCCTCAAGGAGTTCCTGCGTCTGGCCCCGACGCCGCGCGCCTATACCGATACGCTCACCAGCGAGCCGGTCGATCCCTGCCGCGACGACTTTAGCGGCTTTGTGTTTAAGATCCAGGCCAACATGGACAAGAACCACCGCGACCGCATCGCCTTTGTGCGCATTTGCTCGGGCAAGTTCGAGCGCGGCATGGACGCCTTCCACGTGCAGGGCAACCGCAAGCTTAAGCTTGCTACTGGCACCTCGATGATGGCCGATGACCGTGCGATTGTTGACGAGGCGTACGCGGGCGATATCGTGGGCCTGTTCGACCCGGGTATCTTTAGCATTGGCGACACTGTGTGCTCCGGCAAGCGCCACGTGCAGTATCCGCAGATCCCGACGTTCGCCCCCGAGATGTTCGCTCGCATTACGCAGGTCGACACGCTCAAGCGCAAGCAGTTCGTCAAGGGTATGGAGGAGCTTGCCCAGGAGGGCGCCATCCAGATCTTCCGCGAACTGGGCGCCGGCATGGAGAGCGTCATCGTGGGCGTGGTCGGCGTGCTGCAGTTTGAGGTACTCGAGCGCCGCCTCAAGGCCGAATACCGTGTAGAGGTTCGTCGCCAGCCACTGCCCTATACGGACATCCGCTGGATCCAAAACGACCCCGACACCATCGATATCCCGGGCCTTTCGCTCACGCGCGACACGCTGCGCGTCGAGGACATGCGCGGCGGTAAGCTGCTGCTGTTCACGAGCCCGTGGAACGTGGATTGGGCAACTGACCACAACCCCGACCTTATCCTGTCGGAGTTTGGCAACGTGGCCTTTTAACGCATCGGCGCGGTGGCCCTGCGGGGCTGCCGCGCCGTTTGCTTGCCTTATGCCGTGTGAGCGGCTATTATAACCACCGTCGTCTCAAGCCGGGGCGTCCGAGCAGTTCGGGTCCGATATCCTGCTCGTTAAACCTAAAACCAAAGGAGTACATAATGATCAAGAAGGTCATGGAGGACTACAAGGTCCTGCTGCGGAGCATTCCCGCGGCAACGGTTTCGCTGTTTTTCGTGAGCGTCATCATGATGAACCTGCTGGCCAACAAAGAGCTTATCAGCCTGCCGTATCTGGCACTCGATTGCGGCTTTGTGGTGAGCTGGGTTTCGTTTTTGTGCCAGGACATGATCTGCAAGCGCTTTGGCGCCAAGGCATCCATCAAAATCTCTATCCTCGCGCTGCTGGTCAACCTGGCCGTGAGCCTGTGCTTTTGGGCATGCTCGCTCACGCCCGGTATGTGGGGCGCCTACTACGACACCGGCATGATCGAGGTCAACACTGCCCTTAACGCCACCATCGGCGGCACCTGGTACGTGGTGCTGGGCTCTTCGCTGGCAATGCTCGTTTCTGCCGTGGTTAACTCCACACTCAACCAGTCGCTCGGTCGCATGCTCAAAAAGAATAACTTTGCGAGCTTTGCCTTCCGCTCCTATGTGTCCACGGGTGTTGGCCAGTTTATCGACAACTTGGTCTTTGCCATTGTGGTGAGCCACACGTTCTTTGGTTGGACCTGGGTGCAAGTCCTTATGTGCTCGCTGACCGGCGCTGTCGCCGAGCTGCTGTGTGAGGTCTTCCTGAGCCCCGTGGGCTACAAGGTCGTGCGTGGCTGGGAGCGTGAGAACGTGGGCTCCGAGTACCTCGAGCGCCACGCAACCGCCTAAGGAGCAAGTATGCGGGTTTTGATCACGGGCGCTTCGGGCGGTATCGGAGCCGCATGCGTGCAGCGTTTTTTGGACGAGGGCCACGAGGTCGTGGGCTTTGATCTTTTGCCGGCGGCGATCGAACACGAGCGCTACCGCCATCTGATTGTTGATGTCCGCGAGCCGGACGCGTTTCCAGACGATCTTGAACCTCAGGTAATCGTGAACGTTGCCGGTACGCAGGATTCGGCTGACGACATCGCCGCCAACCTGTATGGCACCATCAACGTGACCGAGCGCTACGCCTTTGCGGGGAAGGGGCTCGCCGCCAAGCCGGTGCCGGCTATCAAATCCGTGGTCAATGTGGGGTCGGCGAGCGGGCATACGGGATCGGAGTTTCCCGACTATGCCGCCAGCAAGGGCGGCGTTATCGCCTACACCAAGAACCTTGCAAACCGTCTGGCGCCGCAGGCTATCGCCAACAGTGTGGACCCGGGTGGCGTTATCACGCCGCTCAACCGTTGCGTGATGGAAGACGAACACCTGTGGAACCAGATTATGGAGCTCACGCCGCTTAAGCGCTGGGCCACCGCCCAAGAGATCGCCGAGTGGATCTACTTTGTGGGCGTGACCAACCGGTTTATGACCGGGCAGAGTCTGCTAATCGATGGCGGCGAGGCCGGCCGCACACAATTTATTTGGCCCGAATAGGAAACGCGCCCGATGGAATGAACTGCACCCCAAAACCTGGACGGCTTAAATAAGAACTACGCCGCAAGGGACTGTCTCCGGAACTCCTCCGGGGTCAGTCCCTTCAGTTTAACCTGGCGCCTCCTCGTGTTCCAATGGACCACGAAGTCGTCGAGGTCC
>DBEYYU010000077.1:0-33194 GCA_048184855.1 Collinsella aerofaciens | reverse complement strand
TTCAACCCTGAGACATATCCGGAACTTGACTAACGGCGCATATCGATTCTCTTACGGCAACCACTTGGCATAAGCGCCTCAAATTGCCCGTTATGAACATCCGATAGAGCACGCACCTCGACTGCAACAACCGTGTCGTTTTCTCCCCCATTAGTCGCCCTTAACAGAAAGAAGCTCGCTGCGGTGAGCAAAGCAAAGGAAAGCACCAATAGGAGCATTGCCCTTCGAATGAACTTGTCGCCGTTCACGAGTACAATCAACCCTTGCAATATGTGCCATCGTGAGACGTGTAAATTGATACGTCATATGGAAGAAACTGTAGCTGGTTTGTCCATCCATTCCAAACAACAAGCAGGTACTTCTTGGCATTCGAGTATGTGTTATGCATTGCCACGTAGCCCACAACTGCCATTGCGTGCCCGCTGCCATTTGACCGGAGCCTTCCAGAGAAAATACTCAGATTCCCCGAGTCGGTATTCACCCTAAAGGAATCCCATGACGGATACCAAACGAATGACGTCTCAAGCTCCTTGCCTCGTCTTGCACAAAACTCCTTTAAGGCCGGAGCGGGTTTGTCAGGAGAAGTCTTGCCTTGAGTAAAGTACAGACCAGTCGCTTGATCATATTTCTTTCCTCCTTCTTCTTCCCATGTCCCCGACAGCCTCCAAAGCTCCGAGTATAAATCGGACAATTTAAGGCGGTTCAAAGTCACATAGTGACTGCTAACTGCAAACATTGCCGAAACAGCGCAAGCATAAGTCCCCGTTTCTTTGATAACTTCTGTTTGCGTTGGCGTTATTATTCCCGAAACCGTTTTGCTCGCATCAACAACATATCCCTGTTTATACAAATCCTTGGCAGATACAAAAACGTCATCGAAATGTTCCGGCGATCCGCTGCGATTGCCTCCCGAGGACAATTTATTTGGTACTTTTTTTCCACTTGCGTCTAAAACAATGTTTTTATCTAAGTCGGCAACGCCAACAGTTAGCTCGTCAATCTTTAACGCAACGACGTTATCCGAGGATGCGAGGAGTGCAATTTCTTCGCTTGCACTCTCGATAGGTAAAAGAGCGTTCGGAGCCAAGCAGTATTCGCTGATCCACCAAGATCGCTCTGAATCAAATACGACGTAGCCATAGTTAACGTCATCCCGCTTCGCACGAACGATATACCCGATTGATTCCCCATCGGAATTCACCATTTTTACTGGGTCACAAGCGGTCACCGGCTCATCCGATACATCATCAAAGAAAGCCTGCGCTTGCTCCACAGCTATTTGCGGTGTGACACGGACCAAGTCGTCGTCTCCAAAAACCAACCTTGGAGACATCAGGGCGGCAAGCAACACTATGAATCCGACAATCACCTTTCTCGAATAACGCATTTCTTCCTCCATCCGTGTAGTAGGGAGATACGGTAACTAAATGATATTCGCTAGATAGTGTTATACGTTTGATATTGTTTTTACTGACACACTTTTAATCGGTGAAAGGTCTTCTTTTCGCCCTAAACGAGAAAAGGGTACTGGAGAAATCTCCGGTACCCTCACATTGCCCTCTATTTACTTGCTAGTCCTTAAACAGATAGCCCACGCCGCGGACGGTGGTGATGTGTGCCGCGATCTGCGGGCCCACCTTGGAGCGGATACGTCGAATGTGCACGTCAACGGTGCGCGTGCCGCCGCAGTACTCAAAGCCCCACACGCGGTGCAGCAGCACTTCGCGGCTGTAGGCACGGTTGGGGTGCGTCGCCAAAAAGCTCAGCAGCGAGTACTCCATCAGCGTCAGGTCAATGGGCTCGTTATCGAGCGTCACCTGGTAGGTAGCCAAGTTGATCTCGAGGTTGTCGATGTTGAGCACATCGTCGGCGGCGACGGTCTCTTCCTCGCCCATCAGGCGCTGCGCGCGAGCCTTAAGCTCGTTGGGCGTCGCCGTGGGGCATACAAAGTCGGCATGCGCGTGATTCGGCAGGCGCAGGGTGCCGAGCGCCTCGTCGTCGACGATCACCAGCATGGGGACGCCGCCGCGATCGTCAAGCCACTTGGCAATCTGATCGATGCGGTCGCTGCGGATGCCATCGGAATCGAGAATCAGCAGGTCAAAGTCGTGCGCTGCAGTCGGCGAATCGGGGGTTGCCAGGCTCACCTCGACACCCAGGGTGGTCGTCAAGCTGCGGGCGAACTCGTGGAAGCGCGTCGTGCGCGCCATGAACAGGGCACTCTTTTCGGACATATCGGCCTCCAAAGAAATGAGCTCAATCGTACTGGAACAAGCCAGCGCGATTAGGAGTTCGCCAGGTAGTGCTTGATCTCCCACTCGGTGATCGTAGACTCAAACTTATGCCACTCGTCGCGCTTCTTTTTAAGGAAGAAGCTGTGGATGTGCTCGCCGAGGGCATCCTTCATAAACTGCGAGTCCTCAAACACGTCGAGCGCCTCTTTGAGCGAGCGCGGCAGCGGCGTGTAGCCGGCCTCGACCATCTGGCGGTCGGTAAGCTTGAGCGTCTCGGCCGTGGCCTCGGGCGGGAGCTCCAGCTTGCGCTCAATGCCGTCCAGACCAGCCGCCAGCGTGACGGCGTTGACCAGGTACGGGTTGGCCATGGGGTCGGGGCTGCGAAGCTCGATGCGCGTGGACAGCTGCTTGCCGGGCTTGTAGACCGGAATGCGGACCATACTCGCGCGGTTGCGCAGGCCCCACGTGGCGTACTGCGGCACGGAGTCGCCGCCGGTAGTAATGCGCTTGTAGGAGTTGACCGTGGGGTTGGTGATGGCGCTGATCTCGCGCGCGTGCGCCAGGATGCCGGCCATGTAGTGTTTGGCGATGTCGGAGAGATGGTATCTCTCGTCGTCCTCGCCCCAAAAGACGTTGTTGCCGTCGTGGTCGAATAGCGACTGGCACAGGAACATAGCACTGCCGTCCTCGCCTGCCAACGGCTTGGGCATAAAGGAGGCGTGGCAACCGCTCTCGTAGGCCTGCTGCTTAATGATGAGTTTGGCCGTGGTGATGGCGTCGGACATGCTCAGGGCCTCGGCGTGGCGCAGGCTCATGCCGTGCTGCGAGCGGCCGGCGGCGTGGAAGGTGTACTCCACGGGCACGGACATCTTCTCGAGCGTGAGGACCGTGTTGCGGCGCAGGTCGCGAGCGGCATCGCTCACCGAAAGATCGAAGTAGCCCACGTTGTCGAGCGGCTCGGGGGTGTGCTCGTCGGGGAAGTAGTAATACTCCAGCTCAGCGCCCACGTTGAGCAGATAGCCAGCTTTCTCGGCCTTGCGGAACATGCGGCGCAGGGCATCGCGCGGGTCGCCGGCAAATGGCTTGCGATCGGGAGTGCACACGTCGCAGAACACGCGGGCGACGCCGTTGTGGCTCGGGCGCCACGGCAAAATCTGGAAGGTCGAAGCATCGGGAAACGCCAGCATGTCAGCTTCCTCGGGCGTGGCAAAACCCTCGATGGCGGAGCCGTCAAAGCCGATACCCTCCTCAAAAGCGACCTCGAGGTCCTCGGGGCTAATGGCAAAGTTCTTGAGGCGGCCGAGAATGTCGACAAACCACAGACGCACAAAGCGGATGTCACGCTGCTCTACGGAGCGGAGTACGTAATCGATGTTCTGCTGGTTCATGTCGCTCCCCTTTCTTTCGGGCGGGTTTCGACTGGTCTATATCGCAGATACTATCGCAGAAAAATGTTTCCGCAGGGTTAAAGCGTATCAAGCGCTCAAAAAACGTGTGCGAACAGGCGGTCACGAACGAATGGTTAGCGCGAGGTTGATGCGCGGTGTTCGATGTGACCGGGGATCTCGATGCGTTTGGGCGCCAGCTTTGCGGCCTCGCCCACCGTGGTGGTAACGACGTCGATGCGCTCGGACAGGCGCTCGACTACGCGCTCGGCAATGGTGATGGTGTCTTGCGCTGCCGTGGTCACACCGCCAAAGAGCACATGGTTCCAGGGGTAGTCGTCAAACGTCGCGATCTTGAGCCCCGCCGGTAGCGAGGGACCAAGCTGCGCCAGCGCCTCGGTCAGACGCAGGAAGACCAGACCGTTGACGGCAATGAGGCCGAGCTTTTTGCCTGCATAGCCGCGGATGGTCTCGTCCAAGCGGCCGACGCCCGAGGCGCCACCGTCGGCCAGAGTGACGACCTCACCCGCAAGGCCGCGTCGCGAAAGTTCGTCGGCAAAGGCCTCGGCACGCTCGCGACGCACGGGGCCGTCGTCGCTTGCCTCGGTGAGCAGGCATAGGCGCTCGCTGCCTGCAGCGGCCAAGGCGTCTACCAGACCGGCGACCAGCTCACGGTTGTTAGATGTCACTAGATCGACACCGCCGTCGGCAACGTCGCGGTCGAGCAGCACAACAGGCAGACGTCCCGCTGCCGCGGCGATCGCCTCGTCATTGCCTCCGCAGGTGTTGACGACCAGGCCGTCCACGCCGGCATCGATAAGCCTGGTGAGCGACTCTGCCTCCTTGGCGGGGTCGCTGCCGCTAATGGCCGTCATGAGCGAGCAGCCGCGCGCAGCGGCGCTGGCGGAAAGTCCTTCGAGCATGGCGCTGGAGAACGGGTTGGCGATGTCGGCCAGGATCACGCCGATGAGGTTGGTGCGCGAGCTCCGCAGATTGCGCGCGGCGGCACGTGGGCGATAGCCAGTGCGCTCGATAACCGTCGCGATGCGGGCACGGGTCTCCTCGGTCATTTGCCCGGGACGGTTGTTGAGATAGCGCGAGACCGTGGCCGGACTCACGCCCGCCTCGACGGCAATGTCCTTGATTCTCATCTGCGCCATAGCGCACCCCGTTTCCCCATTGTCGGCAGCCTGAGCCATTTTAGGCATTTTTTAAAAATCTCAGTTGCAAAACGCTGTAGGTGAGCAGCATCGTTTTTGCGTCTCGAGCAGATGCGATAATGGGCTAGATAGCCGAGTCTTTAGACAGCTCAAAATAGTCGGGATGTAAGGCGATAACCGGGCCCTGCTCCTCGGGCATCAGGTGCAAGTGCGTCTCTGCCAGATAGCTCGCCGCATCGGTATCGCCCCTCTTAATGGCCTCGAGAATCCGGCGATGCTGCCGACGAATCGGCTCCCAATCCAGGTCCTGCGACACCATACGCAACCAGTTGTATCGCTCAAAATGTGTGTTGACGCTCTTCATCCAATCCCACAACATGTGACGGCCTGCAATCTCAAAACACGTCTCATGGAACAGGTTGTCCAGATCGAAAAAGCGACGCGTTTCGCTATGGTCGAGCGACTCGGACTCGGCAAGAATCTGCTCGAGCCGCTGCTTTTGCTCGGGCGAGGCGGCCGAACAACATTTAATGAGCACGCTTCTCTCAAGTTTCTCGCGCAAGAAGCAGGCGTTCTCGGCGCGCTCCATGCTGATTTTTGAGACATAGGTGCCGCTTTTGGGACGCGTTTCCACCAGCTCCTGCTCACGCAGGCGCACAAAGGACTCGCGAATGGGCGTGCGCCCGATTCCCGTCTCCTTTTCCAGACCAATCGCCGAAAGACGCGTGCCGGGTTTGAGCTCGGCATAGATAATCTTGGAGCGCAATGCGTTGTATGCCTGGTCTTGCAGGCTCTGATTATGCTGGCGTTGTTCCATAAAGCCCTCGGATAAACCCTCGGTTAGTCGAATACCACCATGCAATACTATCGCATCGACACGCCCCAGCTCCCAATCAGTCTTTTTGGGACGGGGCTCTTTTAGCTACCCTGGCCCGCAGATCGGCCCCCTTGCCACAAAAGTGGCCCATCTACTACGTTAACACGGATAGCCTCGGCCATACCGAAAACCGTGAAAACAAAACCGCAGGTAGACAGCTTGTCGATTTTCGAAAAAGCCGACTATGGTTGACCCCTGCGGCTTAAACGTAGTAGATAGGCCCTTTTCGTGGCACAGCACTACTGCACCCCAAATTGGCACCCCGAGCCCTCGTGAGTTGCCAACAAGCTGTTCGTCCAGCGCTTTATCCGCGCGGCATTTGGAAAATAGCACCACCGCAAAACCCGCGAGTAGCGCTTACTTTGCTATATCTTGCTATACTTTGCTATATCTTGCTATATCTTAAGCAAAGGTGGCTCACATGCAAACAAACCCTTTTAAGCCCACAGCAGGTAAAACACCTCCCACGATTATCGGCCGCGAAGATGTACTCGAAGAATTCAGTGAAGGCCTCGCCAACGGGCCTGGTGCCCCAGGGCGCCTAATGCGCATAGCTGGCGTCCGTGGAACGGGCAAGACGGTCCTCCTTGACGAGTGCTCACGTTTGGCGCAAAGCCGTGGCTGGACGGTCATAAAAGAGGTCGCAACCGAGGGACTTTGCCAGCGCATTCTCGAACAGCTGCAGCCCAAATTCCAGGCCAAACACGCCAGATTTGAGCCCACCGTAGCTGGCATATCCATCGGCAGCATAGATATTGAGCGAATCGGCCCATCGCTACGCGACGCCATGAGACAGACAATATCCAAGAATGGAAATGGCCTGCTCATCACTCTCGACGAGGTTCAAGACGCAGAGCTCGATGAGGTCCGAACGCTCTCCATTGCGATTCAGCAGGTTATCGGCGAAGACCTTGATATCGCCTTTGTTTTTGCTGGGCTGCCTTCGATGATTGAAAGCATCATCAACGGAAAGACACTTACGTTTTTGCGCCGTGCCCTCCCCTTTGATCTGAAGGCTGTGGCAGTAACCGAAGTGTCGTACTCCCTCGAGGAAACCATTGAAGCGTCTGGCATGGAGTTGCAGCCAGGTATTGCCGGCCAACTTGCCGAGGCAACGCAAGGCTATCCTTTCATGATCCAACTCGTTGGATACTACGCATGGCAGTTGGCAAGACGCGCACATACAGCGATTATTGGAGAAGAAGAAGCCGAGCGTGGCATTGCAACGGCACGCGAACGCTTCTGCGCCATGGTGATTGAGCCCGCGCTGCAGCGCATTCCGCCCACGTGCATCGCTTATCTGCTGAGCATGGCGTCTTTGGGGCAGACGAGCTCGACCAGCATGGTTGCCGATGCCCTAAACAAAACGCCTCAACAGGTGAGCTCCGTCCGCAGCCGCCTGTTAAGAGAATCGATTATCGAGGCCCCCTCGTACGGCAAGGTCTCATTTGCCATCCCCTACATGCGCAATTACCTCTACGAACACAAAGCCGAACTGGAAGTTGAACTGTAGAAACGACAACTGCCCTGCAAGATGAAAACCGTTCCAGGAGCACTTCTTTGCCAACGCCACCGACGAGGCCATCATCGCCAAGGTCAAGGAGCTCCTGGGCCCTAATCGGACTATCTGCGCCTTCCCGTCGAACGCAGGCGGCGGCTGCCCAACACACAGGGCAGCCGCCGCTTTTTGCAATCGATTGGTGCAAAGGGGTTGACTAGAGTTCGCAGGCAACCTTGTAGCCGTCGCCGATGGCGTCGCGAATGTTGCCGCACTTGTTGGCGTCACCCAACACGTGGGTGGCAACACCGGCAGCGGCAAGGTCGTCGGCCAACTTGGTATTGGGACGATAGCCCATGGCAAGCACCAGCGTATCGGCACCGGTGATGGTGTGGACCTCGCCGTCCTTCTCGTAACTGATGGTGTCCTCGGTAATCTCGGTCACCTTGGCCTCGGTCAGCACGTGGACGCCCTTGGAGAGCATGCGCGTGATGAGCACCGCGCGACCGGCACCGCCCTCGTTGGCGGCGAGCGTCTTGGTCATCTCGATGACGGTGACATCGCGATTGGCCGGCGAGAGGTCATTGACCAACGGGGCCAGGTAATCGGCCGTCTCGCAGCCAACGGTGCCGCCGCCCACGATGACGATCTTCTTGCCCGGGAAAGCCTTGCCGCCCAGCAGGTCGTCGGCCGTCATAACCTGCTTAAAGCCCTGCATGAAGGCCGGAGCGATGGGCTCGGCGCCATAAGCCAGGACGACCTCGTAGCCCGCGTAGTCACGCTGAATGTCCTCGGCCGAAAGCTCGGTACCAAAGACGCACTTTACGCCCGCATCGGCCAGGCGACGGTACTGATGCTTGATCACGCGGGTGAGCTCCTGCTTTGCCGGCGGAACGGCTGCGATGCGCATCTCGCCACCCGGCTCGTCCTGCTTATCCACGAGCACCACGTTGTGGCCGCGCTTGGCGGCAATGAACGCCGCCTCCATGCCCGCGGGACCGGCGCCCACAACCAGTACGTTCTTGGCCTCGGCGGCAGGCTCGTAGCCGGCCTCGTCGCGCTCCACGTCCGGGTTGACGGTGCAGGAGATGCGCTTGCCAAACATAATGCCGTTCAGGCAGCGCAGGCAGCCAATGCAGGGGCGGATGTCGTCGGCGTTGCCGGCAGCGGCCTTGTTGCAGAACTCGGCATCACACAGATTGGCGCGGCCCATCATGCAGATGTCGGCGGCGCCGTCCTCGATCAGCTCCTCGGCGATCCAGGCCTCGTTAATGCGGCCGACCGTGGCGACAGGAATGTTGACGTGCTTTTTGATCTCGCGCGAGCAGGCGGCGTGCGAGGCCTGCTGAGTACCGGCGGCGGGAATTGCGGAGCCGCGCTTGATGGTGGTACCACCCGACACATGAATCATGTCGACGCCGGCCTTCTCCAGGCGACGCGAGACGTAGATCATGTCGTTGAGGGTCAGGCCGCCATCGGTGTACTCATCGCCCGAGATACGAACGTCGATGATAAAGTCCTTGCCGCAGCGCTCGCGAATCTCGGCGATGACCTCGAGCAGAAAGCGCATGCGGGCGTCGAGCGAGCCGCCGTACTCGTCGGTGCGCTTGTTGTAGAGCGGAGTCAAAAAGCCGCCAAGCATGCCGTGGGCGTGTGCCGCGTGGACCTCGACGCCATCGACACCGGCCTTCTGCATACGCACAGCAGCGTCGCCAAACTGATGCGTAAGCTCGTGAATCTCATCGACCGTGATGGGGCGCGGCGCTTCGCGGGCATAGGACGGGCCCACAAAGGACGGAGCGATCAGGCGCGGCGTGCCCGGAATGTTAAAGGCCATATAGGCGGGATGGAAGAGCTGCGGCATGATCTTGCAGCCATACTCGTGGACGGCCGCGGCGAGCTTTTCCCAGCCGGGGATAAACGTGTCGTCGTAGCAGCACATGTCGCCCGGCAGATAGGTATAGGTAGGCTCGACCGTCACGACCTCGGTAATGATGAGGCCCACGCCGCCCTTGGCGCGGGCACGGTAATGATCGACCAAGTCGTCGGTCACATAGCCATGATCGGCCAGGTTGGTGGACACCGGCGGCATAAAGACGCGGTTCTTGACCTCGGTCGTACCGACCTTGATCGGGCTAAAGAGCATCGGATAGGCGGAGGACTCCATACAGGCTTCCTTTCGTTTGAGCCGCTCGGCGGCAGTTGCTAACGTACCTATCGTATCAGCAACTGCCGTATCCGTAGTCAAACATGCCCAAACGCCGGTCGACTAATGAATACCGCGGCCCAAGTCTTCGGCGATTTTGTCTACGCCCTTAAGTGCAGCGCACGTCTTTTTGTTGGAGCAATGCCCCGTGCAAACGCCACCCTGAGCGCAGTCGGCGCAGGTGCCCTTGCGGTAGATGCGCACGCACACGGCGACAAACGCAACGCCGATAACAGCCAGTACAACAATATCGATAGGTGCCATAGCAAGCCTCCTCTAGTTAGCCATCACTTACTTTACCCCATTCTCCACCTACCAAAAAGGGACAAGTTGAATTTGGTCAGTTTTATCTGCGGAAATGCCATATCTCTCCCACCAAAAAGCCCGAGTGTCACTGAGACACCCGGGCTCGTGGAAAGGGGTTGATCCTTATTCGGACTTAGGCGGAAACTGCAGCGGAAGCAGTGTTGGTCTCGTCCTCGTCGGTCCAAGCGTGCTTGGGCATAGGACGGAAAATCTGGAAGAGCATCGCGACCAGCAGCACGATAGCCACAACCGTCCAGAAGCCAAACTGCCCAAGGACAAGCAGGTTATAGAACTGGTTGATGAACAGGCCGATCACCCAAGCGAAGGCGCACTCGTAGCCGAGGGCAATCGCGGTCCACTTGCCGGAATTCATCTGGTTGCGGATGGTACCCATAGCGGCAAAGCACGGAGCGCACAGCAGGTTGAACGCGCCGAAGGCAACGCAGGCGCCCATGGTGGGGAACATGCCGGCAAACGCGGTCCACAGGCTCGGGTCGGTCTCGCCCGCGTCGGCGACGGACAGCAGCGAGCCGGCGGTGGCGACAACGTTCTCCTTGGCGACGAGGCCAGAGACAGTCAGCGCGGTTGCCTGCCAGGTGCTAAAGCCGAGCGGGGCGAAGATCCAAGCGACCAGGTTGCCCAGCATGGCGAGCACGGAGTAGTCCATGAACTCCTCGGGGATGCCGTCCATCGCAGGCAGGAAGCCAAAGGAGCCGTTGTAGCTACCAAAGTTGGAGAGGAACCACACCACGACGGTAGAGGCGAAGATGATCGTGCCGGCCTTCTTGATAAAGGCCCAGCAGCGCTCCCACACGTGCAGCGCCCAGGAGCGGATCGCCGGGAAGTGGTAAGCGGGGAGCTCCATGACAAACGGGGTCGGGCGGCCGGCGAAGAGCTTGGTCTTCTTGAGCATGAGGCCCGAGGCGATGACGGCAAAGACGCCCAGGAAGTAGAAGAGCGGGCTGATCCACGCGGCGGTGGTAGAAGAATCGCCGATGATGGAACCCATGAGCAGGGCGATGATCGGCAGCTTAGCGCCACAGGGAATGAACGTGGTGGTCATGACCGTCATGCGGCGGTCCTTCTCGTTCTCGATGGTCTTGGTAGCCATGACGCCGGGGACGCCGCAGCCCGAGGACACGAGCATGGGGATGAAGGACTTACCGGACAGGCCAAAGCGGCGGAACACGCGGTCCATGATGAAGGCGACGCGGGCCATATAGCCGCAGTCCTCCAAGAAGGACAGCATGACGAACAGCAGGAACATCTGCGGGACGAAGCCGAAGATGGCGCCCAGGCCGCCGACGATGCCGTCGCAGACCAGCGAATCGACCAGGCCACCGTCCTCGGTGCCGCCCGCCACAAGGGCGTCGTGCACCACGGTGGTGATACCCGGGACATAGGGGCCGTACTGTGCCGGGTCGACCGAGTCGGCATTGTCACCCGCAGCCTCGACGGCCGCGTCGTAGGCGTCGCGACCCTGGCCGAGCACATACCAACCGTCGGTACCGAAGAGCTGGTCGTTGGTGAAGTCGGTCACCGTGCCGCCCAAGGTAGAAACGGCGATGTAGTACACGCAGAACATGATGACCACAAAGATCGGCAGGCCCAGGATACGGTTGGTAACCACGCGGTCGATCTTCTCGGAGGTGCTCATCTTTGCCGGAGCCTTGGTGAGGCACTCGTCAATGATGTGGGCAATCACGCCGTAACGCTCGCCGGTGATGATGGACTCGGCGTCGTCGTCGCAGTCCTGCTCGCACTGGGCGACCAGCTGCTCCACGCGAGCGGCCTTCTCCTTGGTGAGGTTGATGAGCTTGCAGGCGTCCGCGTCGCGCTCGAACAGCTTGACGGCGTAATAGCGGCGCTTGTTGGCGGGAACGCTCGCCGGAAGGTTGTTCTCGATGTGGTCCAGAACGTCCTCGATGGAGGAGTCGAACTTGTGCTCCGGCACCTGGCCCTTGGAAGCAGCGGACTTCTTGACCTGCTCGAACAACTCCTTAATACCCTTGTTCTTAAGGGCCGAGATCATCATGACCGGGCAGCCGAGCTTCTTGGAGAGCTTGTCCGTGTCGATCTTGTCGCCGTTCTTCTCGACCAGGTCGGCCATGTTGAGGGCAACGACCACGGGCAGGCCGGTCTCGATAACCTGAAGCGCCAGATACAGGTTGCGCTCGAGGTTGGTGGCGTCGACAACCTGGACGACAACATCGGACTCGCCGCTCATGAGGTAATCGCGCGAGCATTGCTCCTCGGGGCTGTAGGGGGAAAGCGAGTAGATGCCAGGGAGGTCCGTGATGGTAACGTTCTTGTCGCTTAGGAGCTTGGCTTCCTTTTTCTCAACCGTGACGCCGGGCCAGTTGCCAACGTAGCCGTTGGCGCCGGTGATCAGGTTGAAAAGCGTGGTCTTGCCGCAGTTGGGGTTACCCGCCAGCGCGACATGGATCTGAGAATCCGCCATTCAATCCTTCTTCCTTGTGTGCCCGCGCTGCTTTCTCCGCACGGGCTGGATAATGTGCTTCAAAAATGCTGCATTAAGTTAGAAATACCTAACTTTATCTGCAGAAACATACGTCGCGAGCCCTTACTGGACCTCGACGACGGCCGCCTCCTCCTTGCGGATGGAAAGCTCGTAGCCGCGCACGTTGATCTCGACCGGATCGCCGAGCGGTGCAACCTTCACGACCTTGAACGAAGTGCCCTTGATGAGCCCCAGGTCCATAAGGTGGCGGCGAAGCGCACCCTCACCGTGAAGCTTGACGATGGTGGAGCTCTCGCCCACCTTAACGTCACCCAACGTCTTCATTTACTTGTCCCCCTTTCAGTGCGTACAGAAATACCGTCGACTAACCGACGGTCATGATGTGCATGGCAACCTTGGAATCGATACCAAAGCGTGCGCCCAGCACCGTGACGATGATATTGGCGCCACTCGAGCTCACCACGTGGATTTCGCTGCCCTCGACAAAGCCGAGGTCCTTGAGGTGGTGCTTCATATCCTCATTGCCCTTTACACGAGACACGCGCACGGTTTCGCCCGCTTTTACCATCGAAAGCGGCATTGCCGGCATCTGCGGTCCGCAAGACATGAGTGGCTCCTAACGTCAGTTCGTCCTCAACATCGACGCGGTAAAAGTTAACCACGCCTATGTTCGCTTTAGTAAACTAACACGTGGTTAACTTTTTGGAAAGGGTCCCCATTCAGATTTCGAAAAAGTTTCCCATACGAAACAAAAGGGCGCGGCAAAGGACCATCCTTTACCACGCCCTGTCATGCTTAAAGCGAGAGGTTTCTGATCGACGTAACGCAGGAAGCCTCGTCTACGCCCGAAACGCGGAAGATGATGTCCTCGCCGCACTCGCCGTAGAGAGCCATGAGTCCCATGACATCGCGGCCATCCGTGTGGCGATCGCCGATGCTGACTGACACGTCGCTACGATGCTTGGCAATGATGTCATAGAGCAGCGCAACCGGGCGGGCATGTAATCCCAACGGATCTTTAATCGTCTTTGTAAACTCGACCATGTCCCCTCCCACGACATCGCACATTCGGCCGGCAAACCCAGCCACGTGGTAGTTATTGTAGCGTTAGATGCTTGTCGAGGGCCCCTCCGGATACCCCGTGGTCAAAAAGTGGCAAATATGAGTACTGTCACCAATTGAGTAGCAGCAAAATCGAGAGCAAATTGCCTACTTTGAGCGATTCGAAGAGGTTGAAAGCCGTCAAACGCCCTTTAAGGGGGGTTAGATAGATTGATTTTGAGCCCATTTTCGCTCAGAACAGGCCGAAAAATATGACACCTCTTTTGCAACAGTACTCATATTTGGCATTTTTTGCCCACAGGGTCCAAAACCATGCTCCAAAACACAAAAGGAGGGGCCTCGTAAGGCCCCTCCTTAGGAAAGGGAATCGATTTATTCCACAGCCGTAGATTAATCCTAGCCGCTACTCCATCATGTCGAGGACGGAGGGGCGAAGCTCGTTCTCAGCAGCCTCGGGATCGGTTTCGCGCAGGCGGTTGATGTAGCGGTTGTACCACATCACGGCAAGGCCCAGGAAGACAACCACGCCGCCGACGTTGTAGACCAGCGTCAGCCACAGCGGCTGATCGAGCGGAATGGTGCCGCAGATAAGCACGAAGCAGAAGACCACAAGCAGGAATGCAGCAATGACCAGGCCAAAGGTGCGCGAACCCATGCGGAAGCCACGGGGAGCAGCGTCGAAGTTCTTGCGCAACATAAAGTAGGCAAGCAGGATCAGCAGCGGCGGGAGCAGAGCGGTGGCAGCCGTCATGTTGGTGACGATCATGAGCAGGTCGTCGAGGTTACCGGAGCCCAGGGCCGGGATGATCAGGATGGGGACGACGATGGCGAACTGCAGCCAGGCAGCGCGGGCGGGAATGCCGTGCTCGTTGAGCTCGACGATCTTGCTACCAAAGACACCCTTGGGGATCTCGGTGAAGAAAACCTTGATGGGAGCAGAGGTCCACATCATGAGGGAGCCCAGCGTGGCGGCGAGAAGGATCAAGCCGATGGCGCGCGTAGACACTTCCATGGGAATGCCAAAGTGGGCAAAGACAGCGCCGAATACGTCGAAGATACCGGTGGAGATGGCAACGCCGCCCTCGGGGATGAACAGGTTAACCAGCAGCGAAGCGCCTGCATACAGAAGGCCGATGGTCAGACCGGCGATAACGACGGTGCGCACGAAGGCCTTGACGCCACCCTTAAGGTCGTTAAGGAACACGCCGACAGACTCAGCGCCGCCAACGCCCTGGATGATCCAGGCAAGCGTACCGAAGAAGCCCCACGCAGTTGCGAAGTTGCTCATGTCGGGAGCCATGTTAGCGGGAGTAGGAGCCGTAGCGAACTCAACGCCGCCAAAGGCAGCAGCCAGGGACAGCAGGATGAACACGGCGGTCAGGCCGAGAGCCGCGGTCGAACCGAAGGAGGAAATGGAGCCGATCCACTTAGCGCCCTTGGTCGAAACCCACGTGGCGATAGCAAAGACAACGATCTCGATAATGGTGATCCACAGCTGCGAAAGCTCGGCGTTGGCACCAAAGAACACGTAGCTCGCGTAGATGATGACGTTGGGCAGGACGGACGCAAAGAAGAACAGGTTAACGAACCAGTAGCTAAATGCCGTCAGGAACGCCCAGCGACCACCCATCGAGGTCTTAACCCATGCGTACACGCCCGACTCGGAGTCCTTGTTAAGGCCGACGAACTCGGCGGTAACCAGGGTATAGGGAACAAAGTACAAAAGCGTGGCGAAGAAGAACGACGGCGCGGCTGCTAAGCCGATGGCCGCGTTGTTGTTGATGATGTTCTTGATACCGAACACGGCGGCGACCGTCATGCCCAGCAGAGCGAACGAACCAATCGTTCCTCGTTTTTCAGAGCTCATAAGCCCTCCCAATCATCTATTAAATGTCATCTAAACCCGTCCGAGCTGCAAGTGCAAACACGGACGGCGCACCTGCTAAGGGGAATGGGGAAAAGGGAGTCAACAAAGCCATCCCCCTTAACGGCGCGAAGCAAACGTCCAGGCGGACGAATACTACTTGTTGGGGAAGGAATAACCTTCGACCGTCACGTGCAGTACCACGACGCGGGGATCCGCGGCATCGGCCACGACACGGTAGGCCTCGTCAATTTCGACGACGGCAACGCCGCCGGCGGGAATCGTCACGGTCTCCCCCGCCCCCTCAAAGCGCTCGCGATCATCGATATCGCTGTAAGCGCGGGTGCAGGTGAGGCCTGCCTTGGGGGCAACCTCGACGGTCAGGTCGCCGTCGAGCGGAGCGAGCACGGCATGGTAGCGACGGTGACCGACCAGGTCGGCGGTTGCGGCCTCGCGGGCATAGACCCACCAGTACACCAGCGAGTCGCCGATGGAGTACGCCACATCGTGCTGCAGTTCAGAAACGCCGTCGAGCGCCTGGCCGGTACGCATCCACTTCTTGACGGACTTCATCTGAGCGTCGAAATCGGCGCGCGAGTTAAAGACATGCATGGCTTATGCCTCCTTAATGGGTGCCAGCGCCTGAGCCAAATCGGCAGACGTCAGCGGTCGCAGGGACACCTCAAAGCTGAAGCTCTCAAAACGGGTGCGATAGGAATCGAGCACCTCGGAACCCCAAGAGTTCGAGCCAAGGCCGAGCAGCTGGTCGTTGATGTTAACCGTGACCGTGTCGCCCGGAACAAGGTCGTAGACGTGCTTGGCATTATCAATAGCCTCGCAGCTATAGGGCCATGCCGAGAACGAGAACGGGTTGGAAGCGGCGTCGGCCGGACGAGTCACCAGCACGCCATCACCGTGGCTAGAGCGCAGGGCAACCCAGCGGGTACCCTCGCGGTTGGCACAGTCCTGAGGCATAACGTAGGGCGTGAACATGTCGTCGACCGTAGTGCGGTAATGACCGACCGGGTTGGCACGCAGCGAGTCCGGATAGTTCTCGCCCGGGCCGTGGCCATACCACTCGACGGCACGATCGCAACCGGGAACCTCAAAGGAGATGCCGATGCGCGGGATAATGTCCGAATAGTCGCCGTAGGGCTCGCCGGAAACCTTGAGGTCGACGCGACCGCTCGGAAGCACGGTGTAGACAAGCTCGACGCGCATGCCGAACGCGCGGACGGGAGGAGCAATACGTTGGCTCACGGTAACGACGACCGCATTGCCGTCCTGCTTCCAAAAAACCTTGCGGGTGGACGTCTGCATTACATCAATGAAGTTGTCCTTCCACAGGGAGTCGTACTCCTGGGCGTGGTTGTCGACGAGCGGATGCCAAAAACCAACCTGGGGACCAGAGGCCATGACGTCACGGCCGGATGCCTTCCACTCGCTCACGGTGCCGTTTACCTTGCTGAAGGTCAGCTCGCCGTTGAGGGAGTGAATGCGAATCTCCTGCTCGGTCTCCTCGACCGTAAGCTCAGGACGAGTGGGAGCCGCAATGGCCGGCGCCGGATGGTTTGCGATGGCAAACTGGTTTGCGCCCAGTTGGAACATCGGCTCGCACCAGACGTGAGCGGCCATGGTGTAGGCGCGCACAGTCAGCAGGGTCTCGCCTACCGCGGCCTCGTGAATCATCAGCGGAAGCTGGACGGACTCACCGGGGGCAACCGCACCGGGCATGAGCGTCTTGCGGCAGACCACGTCGCCGTCCACCAGGGTCTCCGCCGACAGGCAAACATCCTCGAGGGTGGTAAACCAGCGCTTGTTGGTGACAGTCAGCTCGCCCGCCTCGGCGTCATAAGCCATGCGAACCGGGCAGATGACCTGGCCGTACTCGGTAAGGCCCGGGCTCGGCTGCTGCCAGGGGAACACCATGCCATCGATGCAGAAGTTGCTGTTGTTGGGGTAATCGCCGTTGTCGCCGCCATACATATCGTAGGCAATGCCGTCCTCGGTCACAGCAGCCAGACCGTGGTCGCACCATTCCCAGATAAACTGGCCTTGGATGCAATCCCAGCGATCGAAGACCTCCTGATACTCGGACAGGCCTCCGGGGCCGTTGCCCATGGAGTGACCGTACTCGCAGTTGATGCGCGGCTTGGGGAACGGATGCTCACCAAAGTCGTTCATCTGCGACACACGGGAGTACATCGTGGAAATGACGTCGACGGTATCGGCGTTGCGGTCCTCCTCGTAGTGGACCGGACGACCATCGAGCTCGTGAGCCTTGGCGTACATCGCGCGGATGTTGCAGCCATAGCCGCTCTCGTTGCCCAGCGACCACATGATGATGCACGCGTGGTTGCGCTCCTGCATCACCAGGCGCTCAATACGGTCGACGTAGGCCGGCTCCCATGCCGGGTCGTCGGTAACCAGGGCGATGTTGCCGATATTCTCGAAGCCGTGGCTCTCCATATCGGTCTCGGCGACCAGCATGATGCCATACTCATCACACAGCTCGTAGAAGCGCGGGTCATTGGCATAGTGAGAGGTGCGCACTGCGTTGATGTTGTGCTGCTTCATGAGCTCCAGGTCGCGGCGCATGCGATCGAGGCCCACGGCGCGGCCCTTGTGATCGTCGTGATCGTGGCGGTTGACGCCATGCATCTTAAAGTAAGTGCCGTTGAGGTAGATATGATTGCCCTCGACCGTCACCTCGGCAAGACCCTGGCGATGCGGGACGTACTCGCTCACCTTGTCGCCGTCGTAGACCTCAAACGTAAGATCGTAGAGGAAGGGGTCCTCGGGATTCCAGAAGTGGGCATCGGTCACGCTGCACTCGGCATGGCCGTCGACGCACTCACCCGTAGCCACCACGTTCTCGCCATCGCTGAGCGTAAACACAACGCGGGAAGCGCCCTCGGCAACCGTATCGAGCGTGATCAGAGCGACATCGCCCTCGCGGTGCGTGCGGAACCTAAAGTCGACCAGGTGCGCGGCGGGACGCTGCATAAGGTACACATCGCGGAAGATGCCCGAGGCCCACCACATGTCCTGATCCTCGATGTAGCTGCCATCGCTGTACTGCAGGACCTTGACCGCAAACAGGTTGTCGCCCTCGACGAGCGCGTCGGTCACGTCGAACTCGGCAGACAGGCGCGAACACTTGGTCATGCCGATATACTGACCGTTGACGTACAGCTCGCCATAGCTCTCGATGCCGTCGAAGCGAATGATCTCGCGAGCGCCGGCAGGAACGGCGGGAAGGTTGACGATGCGCTGGTAGACGCCCGTGGGGTCGTCGGAGGGAACGAACGGCTGATCAACCGGGAACGGGAAACCCTCGTCGGTGTAGGCAAGGTTGCCATAGCCGTCCACCTGCCACAGGTGCGGAACCTCCACGTGATCCCACTCGGGCTTGTACGTGGAGAGTTCCTCGTTGGAGACGGCAGCGGGGCCCTCAAAGAGGCGGAACTGCCACGAGCCGGACAGCTGGACAAACCCGCGCGACAGCTCGCGGCTGTACGTTGCAGCGAGATCGGCGGTCTCGTAACCCATAAAGTACGCATGGGGTGCCAGACGGTTCCTGTGGGTGAGCGCTTGGTTTTCCCAATCGTTAATGGCGTCCATGGTGATGCTCCTTCATCATCGTAGTGATTCTTGTGCAACCGGTTGTCCTTATCTTACGGGCGATGTAAAAAACTGTGCAACCGGTTGTCCGCTGAACGGTCGATTTGGCAGGGTTAACGGTGCAACCGGTTGTACAATCGCAATACTTATGTCACCCTGAGTATCGAAACTCAGCACAAGACATCGTTCTTAAGCTCGTAGGCAACCTCCACGCCCGCTGATATCTCACCCACACGAGACGTATTCGATTTCGGCTTGGTTGCAAAACGACACCGGTCACCGGATATCATGAACGCTGTTCAGGCGCACTATAGTAAGCTGTATCCGCACTAGCCCGTATCAGTGACAACATCGACCGCATTTTCCAGGAGACGCCATGACACAACCAGTTCGCACCGCACCTACGCTTGCCGAGGTTGCCGCAGCTGCCGGCGTGTCGCGCTCCACGGCATCGCGCGCCCTCAACGATTCGCCCCGCATTAGCGAGGAAACCAAAAAGCGCGTCCGCGCGGCGGCCAAGGAAGTCAATTTTGTCCCCAACGCTCGTGGCCGAGCGCTCGCTGTCGGGCGCACGGAAATCATCGCCGTGCTCGTGACCGAGCCTCTGAGTGAACTCTTCAGCGACCCCACCTATAGCGAGTTTTTGAGCGGCATTACCGAGGAACTGTCGGAGTCGTCCTATCTGCCCGTTATCTTGCAGGCGTCTTCTACGCATGAGCGCAACCGCGCACGCGAGCACTTTGAGCGCCGCTCGTTCGACGCCGTGATCGACGTCTCTCCCTACAAAGGCAGCGAGCTGCTCGAGGTGCTGCGCGAGCTGGGCGTACCCACCGTGTTGTGTGGCCAGCTCGAGGGCCACCCCTATCGCGATGTGTTCTCGACGGTCTACTCTGACGACGGAGAGGGCGGACATTTTGCGGCACTCGCCATGAAGGATCGCGGGCGCAAAGATATCGTCGCCGTGTTGGGACCGCAAGACAACCCCGCTGTTGTCGACCGCCTGCGCGGCTACCGTGCCGTCTTGGGCGAAGACCTCCCAGACGCAAACGTTATCTATACCGGCTGGAACAGCGGAGACGGCTATCAGGCCATGCACCAGATCCTCGCGCGCGAGATTGCTTTCGATGGCGTGCTCTGCGGATCGGACCGTATCGCAGCTGGCGTCATCACCGCACTCAACGAGGCAGGCCTATCCGTTCCTGCGGACGTTTCTGTCGTCGGCTTCGACGATCACGAGATTGCGGCGCGCTGCGTCCCCGCGCTCACGACCGTCCGCCAGCCCCTGCGCGAAGAAGGACACATGGCCGCCAACATTGCGCTCGACATGATCAAGGGTGCCGAGCCCACCACCACCGTCATGCACATGCAGCTCGTTCAGAGAGACTCGCTATAAGAAACTGGGAGCAGGCTTTCCGCCAGACAGTTGTTGCGGAAAGCCTGCCCCGTTTGAGCGCTCATTCTGGGGCACAGTTTCCGTTAGACAGCTCGACCGGAAAGCGCGTCCCGTTATTTGGCTGGATTCTGGGTCGCAGTTTCCAAAAGGACCCTGTTTGGGAAACTGCGACCCGTTTTGGACGCAAATTCTGGGACGCAGTTTCCGCGACGCCCAGTCAACCTATGCCCTCGCAACGCCCGCGCATAAAAAACGAGGGAAGGCACGCGTCCTTCCCTCGTTGCGGGCAATATGTAGCCGCTTGCCTACATCAGGCGCAGGCTGACGTCCTTGAGCTGGGCGCCGCTAACGGCACTCGGGGCGCCCGACATAAGGTCGGAGCCGCTGGCCGTCTTGGGAAACGCCATGACGTCGCGGATGGAGTCGGAACCGGTGAGCAGCATGCACACGCGGTCCAGGCCCAGAGCGAAACCGCCCATCGGGGGCGCACCAAACTTGAGGGCCTCCATGAGGAAGCCGAACTGAGACTCGGCGCGCTCCTCGGTAAAGCCCAGGAGCTTGAGCATGGACATCTGCATCTCGGCGTTGTGGATACGCATACCGCCACCGCCGGCCTCAAAGCCGTCCATGACAAAGTCGTAGGTGCACGAACCAGCCGCCAGCGGATCGGCCTCGATCTTGGCGATGTCGGTCTCGGTCGGCAGAGTGAACGGCTGGTGCTCGGCAGCGTAAGCCTTGCGGTCCTCATCCCAGTGGAACAGCGGGAAGTTGACGACCCACAGGAAGTCGTGGCCCTCGCGCTTGATCTCGAGTGCATTGGCCATGTGCGAACGCATGCCGCCCAGGATCTCGTCGGAGAGCAGGCGCGGGCCGGCGGCGAACATCACAAGGTCGCCGGGCTCGACGTCCATGCGCTCGCGCAGAGCGGCCATCTCCTCGTCCGAGAAGAACTTGACGATGGGGCTGTTGATGGAGCCGTCCTCGCGGAAGGCGATCCATGCCAGGCCCTTGGCGCCAAACGTGGAGGCCACGCCGGCGAGCTTATCGATCTTGGCACGTGCCCAGGCACCGGCGCCCTTGGCGTTAATGGCCTTGACGGCAGAGCCCTCCTCGTTTGCGGCAGTCGCAAAGACCTTGAACTTGGAGTTGGCAAAGATGTCGGTCAGGTCGACCAGGTGCATGCCATAGCGGGTATCGGGCTTGTCGGAGCCATAGGTGTCCATGGCCTCCCAGTAGTCCATGCGACGCAGCGGCGTGGGCATCTCGACGCCCATGCGGCCGAAGGCGTCGGCCAGGACCTCCTCGAGCGCGCTCATGACGTCATTCTGGTCCACGAAGGACATCTCGATATCGACCTGGGTGAACTCGGGCTGACGGTCGGCACGCAGGTCCTCGTCGCGGAAGCACTTGGCAACCTGGTAGTAGCGCTCGACGCCACCGACCATGAGCAGCTGCTTCAGGAGCTGCGGGGACTGCGGCAGGGCGTAGAAGTTGCCCGGCTGAATACGGCTGGGAACGATGAAATCGCGGGCACCCTCGGGCGTGGACTTAAACAGGGAGGGCGTCTCGACCTCCATGAACTCACGGTTGTGCAGCGCCTCGCGAATGGCAAAGGTAAAGTCGGAGCGCAGCTTGAGGTTGGCCATCATCTCGGGACGACGGAGGTCCAGATAGCGATAGCGCAGACGGGTGTCCTCACTGGTCTCGATGCCGTCCTCGATCTGGAACGGCGGGGTGACGGACGTGTTGAGCACCTCGGCGTGGTCGGTCAGGACCTCAATCTCGCCGGTCGCGAGCTTGGTGTTGGTGGTCTCCTCGCCACGGGAGCGCACGACGCCGTGGATCTTGATGGGCCACTCGGGACGCATGGTCTCGGCGATCTTAAAGGCGTCGCCGTCGGAGTGCTCGGGGTCGAAGGTGAGCTGCGTGATGCCCTCGCGGTCGCGAAGGTCGCAGAAAATAAGGCCGCCGTGGTCACGGCGACGGCTCACCCAACCGGTGAGGGTGACCTCTTCGCCCACGTTCTCGCGGCGAAGCTCGCCGCAGGTACGGGTGTGCATGGAATGCTCGTCGATGGGACGGGTCTGGCTCATACCAGTGATCCTCCTTTATGGATCTGTGCCGCCCCGTGTCGTTCCGGGCGGCGTCGTACAGATTTGCCCAGCCTGCGTAAACCGCGCAGCCAGACATGGCGTTCTATCTTATCGCACCCACGTCGATGTACCGCGAAAAAGTAACTCTTGCCCAAAGACTTGACGGAGACGAAACAATTGACGCGGCCTGGCCGTCGCCCAGGCGCGCCGCGTGCGACAATGTGCCCCAATACAACTGCACTCGGAAAGGCCCGTCATGACTGCACGCCTCATCGTTATGGATATCGACTCCACGCTCATCAACCAGGAGGTCATCGACCTGTTGGGCGAGGAGGCCGGCGTAGGCGAGCAAGTGGCGAAGATCACCGAGCGCGCCATGCGCGGCGAGCTCGACTTTAAGCAGGCGCTCGAGGAACGCGTGGGGCTGCTTGCCGGCTTGGACGAGAGCGTGTTCGAGCGCACCTTTGAGCGCGTGACGTTTACCCCCGGCGCGCTGGAGCTTGTGCGCTCGGCGCACAGCAAGGGCTGGAAGGTCGGCGTGGTAAGCGGCGGCTTTCACGAGGTCGCCGATAAGATCGTGGCCGCCGCGGGCATCGACTTTTGCCTCGCTAACCGCCTGGAGGTCGTGGACGGCAAGCTCACCGGCAAGCTGGCGGCAGACATTGTAACCAAGGAGTCCAAGCTCATCCAGCTGCTGGACTGGGCAGTTGAGTGCGGTGTCGACATGGCCCATACCGTGGCAATCGGCGACGGCGCCAACGACATCCCCATGATTCAGGCCGCGGGCACGGGCATCGCATTTTGCGCCAAGCCCAAGACGCGCGAAGCCGCCCCATTTGCCATCGACGAGCGCAACCTGATGCTCGCCATGGACATCATCCTGCGTGACTAGCCGATCCGTCTAACAATTGAATTAGTCTGTCCTATAGTTTCCGAACAATTTTGTCTTAGTGTTCGGAAACATACCCTTTGAGTGCTAGACTTTGCGCCGTCGAAGGGAACATATATGGATAAGCGAGATCTTGAGCAATTGCTGAGCGATGTTGCCGGCGGAGCAGTCACCCCGGCAGTCGCCCTCACGCGCATCCAAACGGCGCCAACCGCCGATCTGGGTTTTGCACAGCTCGATCTTTCGCGCGGAGTGCGCCAGGGAGCCGGCGAGGTTGTCTACGGTGCCGGTAAAACCGCCGAGCAAATTGCCGCCATTATCGAAGCGCTGCGCGATGCCGGCCAGGAGCGCATCCTGGTCACGCGCCTGGATGCCGAAAAGACAGCCCGCACCTCGGAGCTCCTCGGCAACGGCATCGACCTGGGATATGTCCCGGACGCGCAGCTCGCCCTCGTGGGCGGCAAGCCCTCCCCTACCGGCAACGGACGCATCGTCGTCGCCTGCGCCGGCACGAGCGACCTGCCCGTCGCCGAGGAAGCCGCGTTGACGGCCGAGTTCTATGGCAACGAGGTCGACCGCCTCTACGACGTAGGCGTCGCCGGCCTGCACCGCCTACTCGCGCATGCCGAGGAACTTGCCCAGGCACAGGTGGTCATCGCCATCGCCGGCATGGAGGGCGCGCTGGCGAGCGTTATCGGCGGTCTGGTGAGCTGTCCGGTCATCGCCGTTCCCACCAGCGTGGGCTACGGCGCAAGTTTTGGTGGCGTAGCCGCACTGCTCGCCATGCTCAACTCCTGTGCCAGCGGCGTATCGGTCGTCAATATCGACAACGGCTTTGGCGCCGCTTACCAGGCAAGTCTTATCAATCATCTGAGCGCCGGCACACCCCGCGCCCGCTAAGGAGCATTCCATGTCCAATCATCAGCACACGCTTATCATCGACGGCACCTCGGGCATCAGCGGCGATATGACCGTCGCGGCCCTGCTCGACCTGGGCGCCAGCGAGGAGCACCTGCGCGAACAGCTCGCCACACTGCCGGTCGACGGCTTTACGATCGCCGTCACGCGCGTAAACAAGCATGGCATCGACGCCTGCGATTTCGACGTTCAGCTGGCAGAAGAGCTCGAGAACCACGACCACGACATGGCATGGCTCTACGGCAACGAAGCAGCTGCCGAGCACACGCACGAGCACGAGCACGAGCACGAGCACCACCATCATGACCATGACGAGCATGAGCACTGCCATGAGCATGATCATGAGACCCACGGCCATGGCCACGAGGGTCACCATCACGCCCACCACCATCACCACCGTTCTTTGGCGGACGTCACCGCTATCATCGACGGCTCGCAGCTAAGCGATGGCGCCAAGCGTCGTGCGCTCGCCATCTTTACCGCACTTGCCGCCGCCGAGGCCAAGGCCCACGGCAAAACGCCCGAAACCGTCATGTTCCACGAGGTGGGCGCCGTCGACTCCATCGTCGACGTCTGCTCTGTCGCCATCTGCCTCGATGACCTAGGTATTGAGGACATCGTGGTCGAGTCGCTCTCCGAAGGCCACGGAACCATTCGCTGCGCCCACGGCCTTATGCCCATTCCCGTCCCCGCTGTCGTCAACCTGTGCCAGGCGAGCAATATCGCCCTCACGCCCGCACCGGTCGCCGGCGAGCTCGTGACGCCCACGGGCGCCGCCATCGTCGCCGCGCTGCGCACGTCCGAGCACCTGCCCTCACGCTACCGCATCGAAGCCGTCGGCTACGGCGCCGGCAAGCGCCCCTACGAGGGTTGCTCCGGCACGCTCCGTTGTCTGCTCGTTCACGTGGATGCATAGCCATGGATGCCCGCAAAGAAAAAAGCCGCGCTGCCATCGTTGCGGCGTTCTCCGAGCTGCTACGCGAAGTGGACTACGGCAAGATTACCGTCGGCGACATCATCGCGCGCGCTCACGTAGGCCGCGCGACATTCTACGGCCTCTTTAAGAGCAAAGACGACCTACTGTCCGAGCTCGTGAGCGACATCTGCACCCATGCCCTCGACGACGATGGCACACCGCTCGACGACCCACTCGTGCAGGTCGAGCATATCCTCAACAACCTCTGGGAGCGCCGCCAGGGCGTACGGGCACTGGTAGCCGGCGCCGGCTCACGCGTCTTCGCCGACTGCCTCCGCAAGACTATCATGTCGCGCGCAGCCGAAACCGTCCCCGCCGACCCCGCAGGCCCCGCCAGCACCATGGACCGCAGCTTCTTACTACACCACATAGCCTCAAGCTTCGTAGCAACCGTCCAATGGTGGGCCTGGCACAACTTCCAAGCAGACAAAGCCGACGTAGCCAAAGACTACCTCTCAGCCATAAAACCCCTCTTCAACTAAGTAAGCCCCTCATCCCAAAGTTCCGCCCTCATCTCAAAGCCCCGCCCCAACCCAAAGCACAATCCATCCCAAAGTATCGACTACAGCCCAACGCCCCTACCAGCAACAAGCCCCTCCCATCCAAATTCAGATATATATGTTGGGTTGCTTGTACGAACGCAACAAAGACCCCGTAGCTGGCCGCATGGGGTAACTTCCCAGCGCATTCCGCAGGACGCAAAAAGGCTCGCCGCACGAAGTGCGCAGCGAGCCTTTTTGCATGTCCGAGGACGCGCTGGGAAGTTACCCCATGCGGCCAGCGGACAACTATGTAGCCTCAGACTAGAACATGCCCAAGAAACCATGCACAAACAGCGCGGCCAGAGCGGCACCGACAAACGGAGCGATGCCAGGAACAAGCAGGCCATACTTCCAGTTGTTGTCGGCCTTGTTCTTGATCGGCAGCACCTGATAGGCCATGCGAGGACCAAGGTCACGAGCCTGGTTCATGGCGAAGCCAGTAATGCCGCCCATGCCCATGCCAACAGCCCAAACGATCAGACCGACGCAGATAGCGAGCATCAAAACGTTCTCGCCGGCACGGCTAGCGGTAGCCAGGATGGCGCTGATGAACACAAAGGTGCAGATAGCCTCGCAGAAGAAGTTGCGGGCATAGTTGGTGCCCTCGGTGGTGGGGTTGGTCGAGAAGATGTTGCGCTGGGCAATAGGGTCGACGACGCCGTCGGAAGCCTTGAACTCATCGGCATACATCAACCACGCGATCACGGCGCCCACAAAGCCGCCGAGCATATCGGCAATCATGAAGGGGATGCAGCTGCTCCACGGCACCAGGCCCACGATGCACTGGGCAAGCACCATGGCGGGGTTCATGCACACGGCGCCGCCAAAGATAAACAGGGCGACCGAGATGCCAAAAGACCAGGTGGTGATTGCAAACATGTGGCCGGAGCCCTGATACTTGGTGCCCTTAAGCACGGTATCGCAGTGCACGCCCACGCCAAAGATGATCATGAGGGCCGTTGCGCCGAATTCGCAGAGGAGTTTGGTAAGCATAAAACCTTATCTTTCTTGTCGGTTATAAACGATTCGTTTAGGCCGCGTACTAGTGCTGTGCGACGACAACGCCCAGGCCATCGGGAATGACGGCCACCTTGGCATCGGCACCCTTCATCTCAAAGGCGAGCTTGAGCGCCTCATCGAGGGTGTTAACCGGCGTCATGTGCATATCCTTGATCATCTGGTGATCGCACAGGTCGGTAACCATAATCACAGGGTGATGCGCCAGGATGCGGGCAAAGATCTGGCTCGTCCACTGGTCGGGCAGGGTCTCGTCCTTAGGACGGTCGATGCAAGCGCGCTCAAACTCTGCCGGATCATTGTCGGCGATGTTGTGATAGAAGCCCTCGCCACCGTGACCGTCGGCACAGCCGGCGACGTCGATGATCACGCCGCCCTCGGGAAGCGTGGCCTCGGCAGAGCACATGCCCTTCACGGCCTGGTAGATGTTCTGGTCGAGCGGGTAGCCGCCGTTGGTGGTGATGGCAATCTCGCACTCGACGGGCTCAACGCCGGCAAGGCTCTTCACGAACTCGCAGCCAGCCTCGTGCGCCTTGTGGATATCGCCGGCAAAGGAACCGATGACCTCGTGCTTGCCGTTGAGCACCACGTTAAGCACAAAGGCAAGGTGAGCCATCTCGGCGGCAGCAAACATGTCCTCGCTCACGTGGTTGTGGCACAGGTTGCCGGCACGCGAGTGGGAATCATTCACAAACTGACCGTTGTGGTTGTACATGATGGTCTTGTAGCTGGCGATGCCAGGCAGGACGGACTTGCGGCTACCAGAGAAACCGGCAAAGAAGTGCGGCTCAATAAAGCCCTCGGCAAGCAGCAGATCGCAATCGGCGGCAATCTTGTTGATGATGCACTCGCCACCAGAAGGCAGGGTGCCGATCTTTTTCATCATGCTGTCGTCAGTCGCGACGTGCATAACGATTTCCTCGTTGGCAACGATCTCCTCGCCGTACTTGTTGACGAGTTCCTCATGCGTCGACGGACGATGCATACCCGTAGCAACCAAAATGCGCACGCGAGCCTCGGGCGCAGCGGAATGGATGTGATGCAGCAGAATAGGCATCGTCACACGCGAGGGAACGGGACGCGTATGGTCGGAGCTAATGATGACGATATCCTTCTTGCCAGCACAAAGCTCCTCGAGCGACGGCGAGCCATAAGGGTTGGCAAGCGACTCCTCTACCAGCTCTTCCTGCGATTTCGTGGTCTTAAACTCGTTTTGATGACCTTCCATCACACCCGCGAAGTTCTTATCCTCGAGCTCCAGATGCAACGTCTTGTGGTCAAACGGCAGTTCACATTCAAACAATGACGAGCGCCCTCTTCCTTTTCAACTGACACACTAGATAAACCGTTGGAAGGATACGCCGCTCACCGAAAAACACCACCGTCCACCGACTCATTAACACAACGTTCATATTTGACCCACAACAAAACGGCCGCGACCCCAAACGGGACCGCAGCCGCCTGTCAAAGACACTATAGACAGGATGATTTACGCAGCGCCGAGGCAAACATCTAGTCCGAGACGTACGCACGTAAGCCATTTTGCATAAATTCATTAATTAATTGCATAAGATGGCGCATGGATTTCTGGCCATAACTGGGTAGTACCCTCCGGAGCGTGCATTTTTGCGAGTATTCAGCATCGCGGGATAAGATTTTGGTGCCAAAAATCTTTCAAAAGGTAGATAGTCCTCATGACTCGACCCATCTGGATAGCATGCGGCGAGAAACCAGCCATATATGATCGTCGCCAAAGCCCAATCGTCGTGCAAAAGCATCAACAAAGGCAGCGAAAGCCGGCTATGGCCTTATGCATCAATCTTTGGCTGCTGAAAACTCCGTTTTTTGCACGTCGCCCCAAGCACCACCCTCACCCAGCGGCTGATCCGCCGAAGACCGGACATCGCAGGGTCCGCCATTAGTTTACTTTTAGGCACACTCCGCAGGACGCAAGAAGCCCTCGCCGCACTCCACGCTATGCGCGAAGCGCGCCTTATTCCCTTTAGCTTTAATCCCAGAAGACCGAGGACGAAGGGACCCGACGGGTTTCCCTCTGAATGCATTCCGCAGCACGAAGCCCCCTTATCCGCAGCTCCGAAGGAGCAGGATAAGGGGACTTCAAGTGCGAGGACGCATTCAGAGGGAAACCCGTCGGGTCCCGGTGAGAGCCACAGGGCTATCGATTACCCCGTGTTCTGCAATCCTGCCGAGACGCCGGTCACAGTCGAAAGAATCAGGCTCATGTACTCGGCCTTCTTCTCCTCGGCCATCTCGTCCTGGTTCATACGCACCTCGCGAAGGGCGCGGACCTGGGCGATGGACAGGGCGTCGACGTAGGGGTTGCGCACGCGGACGGCGCAACCGAGCACACGGCGGCGCTGCAGCGGCCACTCGTCACCGACGATGGCAAGGACCCACTTACGAGTGAGCTGCATCTCGGTGAAGACCTTCTCGGATAGATCCTGGCGATCGCCCAGGTGCAGATACATCTTGGCGATGCGCTGGTCAGTCTTGGCGATCGACATCTCGATGTTGTCGATAAAGGTGCGGAAGAACGGCCACTCCTGGTAGGCAGCCTTAAGCTGGTCCAGATCGCCAAACTGCTCGCAGGCGGTGCCTAGGCCGTACCAAGCGGCCAGGTTAATGCGTGCCTGGCTCCAGCTGAAGATCCACGGAATGGTACGCAGGTCGTCGAGCGACTTGGCACCCAGGCCGCGCTTGGCGGGACGCGAGCCGATCGGCAGCAGACCGACCTCGGTCAGCGGCGTAACGGTCGAGAACCACGGTGTAAAGTCCTCGGTGTTCAGCAGGTCCAGATAGCGCTCGTGGCTTGCGGCGTTGAGCTTCTCGGCCATATCCCAGAACTTCTGCGTGGTCTCGGTGTTGGTCTTCTCGACACTCGGGGCCGACTGCAAAAGCGTTGCGGCGGCAACGGACTCAACATGGCGCTGGGCCAACGTGCGGTTGCCGTAACGGGCAAAGATGACCTCACCCTGCTCGGTGAGCTTAAAGAAGCAGTTGACCGAACCCTTGGGCTGCGCCAGCACGGCCTTGTTGGCCGGGCCGCCGCCACGGCCCACGGCACCACCGCGACCGTGCATGAGCACCAGGTCGATATCGTTCTTCTCGGCCCACTTGGCGATGCGCTCCTGTGCGGAGTGCAGCGCGAGCATAGCCGTGGTAGGACCGGCATCCTTGGAGGAGTCGGAATAGCCCAGCATGACCTCCATGCGGCGGTTGGTCTGGGCAAGGCGTTTTTGCACCACGGGCAGCGTAAGCATCTGGTCGAGTACGTCGACGCAGCCCTCGAGGTCCTCGAGCTGCTCGAACAGCGGGATCACGTCGAGCTCGGGAACGTCCTCCTCGTGTGCGAAGGACAGGTGGGCAAGCTCAAAGACGTCGGCCACATGCTGGGCGCTCTTGGTAAACGAGATGATGTAGCGGTGCGCCATCTTCTTGCCGTAGCGCTTTTGGATGGAACCGATAGCGCGGAAGGTATCGATGACCTCGCGCGTCATGGGCTGCAGGTCGCCATGGATACCGTTCTCGTGGATATCCTTGAGGGCGCGGGCGTGCACCACGGAGTGCTGACGGAACTCCATCTCGACCATATGGAAGCCGAAGGACTCGACCTGCCAGATGATGGTTTGGACCGGACCGTAGGCGGCACGGACGGCACCGCAGGCAGCAAGCGAACGCTGGACGACGCGCAGGTCATCCAGGAACTCGTCGGCGCTGTGGTACATGGTGTCGGTGATGCGGCGCACGGTGGCGTTCAGGCGGTCGGCCATGACGAGCATGACGGCGCGATGCGGCTCGTGCTCGGAGATCAGCTCGGCGCGGGCCGTGTAACGAGGGCTCATCTCGACCTGATGGTTCCACAGGTTAATGAGCTCGGCAGAAGGCTTGCTGTAGGTGGCCTCGAGCGTGAGGTTGCGGCCGATGCGGCGGCACTTGTCCTCGAGCTTGAGCACCATGTGAGTGAAGTACTTGGCGGCGACTTCGCGGCTCACCTTGGCGGTGACGTTGGGGTTGCCGTCGCGGTCGGAGCCGATCCAGCTGCCGGGATGGAAGAACGCCGGGCACAGCGGCGGCACGGTACCGGCCTTGTCGCCCAGCACCCAGTCGTCAAAACGACGGTAGATGACGGGGATAACGTCGAACAGCGTGTTATCGAAGATGTCGATGATGGTATCGGCTTCCTCGACCGGCGTGGGCTTCTTGAGCGCGATGGGGCTCGTACGCACCAGGGCGTCGATCTCCTGCAGCATATGGCGCTCGTTCTCCACCAGGTCGGAGCCGCCCAAACGCGGACGCTCCTCCAGCAGGTTGGAGATACGGCGAATCTTGCCCTCGACGGCCTTACGACGGGCCTCGGTGGGATGTGCGGTAAAGACAGGGTGGAACTCGAGCTTGCCGAGCAGCTCATTGGCACCCTCGACGCCCATCTCGTTTACCAACTGGTGATAGGCGACGGTGAGTTCGTTGGCGGGATCGACCTCGGTATCGGTCGATGCGCCGGCCTCGCGCTCGCGCAGCTGCGCCACACGGTAGTTCTCCTCCGACAGGTTTGCCAAGTGGAAGAAGCTCGTAAAGGCGCGAACGATGACCTGCTGCTTATCAAGCGGCAGGCTGTCAATCAAATCGACGACTTCGCGAAACGCCACGGCGGTGGGCTCGTCGGCAGTGGGCACGCCCTGTTCGTCAACGGACTCGTCGGCAGCGCGGCTACCGGGGTTGCCAGCATTGGCCACAATCTCGGCTGTCAAAATCTTGTCGAACAGGTCCGCGATCTCGGGATCATACTCGCTAAGCACACGACGTTCCAGGCGCAGGAACAGCGCCAGATTATCGCGCAGCTCCTCGGGGATCTCGATCTCGGCGAGACGCTCCCTGGACTCGGCATTCGAGCCGATTCGGTTAACGAGGCGGTTGACCACGGCAGCGACGCGCGCCGCGGCTTCGGGTACAGACTGGTTGCTTAGGTTCTCAGCCACGTTTCCTCCCATTCCTCCTTCTATGCACGTAACATGCGGTATTCATTATAGGCGCTTGAGAAATACTTTCGACACTGATTGCGCTTTACCACACAAAAGTATTTTCTGCATTGCAAGGGTTTTTGCCCCAAATGGTCGTATTTCTCGGTGGGCGGCATATGCAAACGAGGGCATTCCGCATAAATGCGAAACACCCCCGTAACAATAGCTCGTCGCGAGCGGGACATGTTAGCGGGTCCGCAGCTCAAAAATCATGCGCTACAGACGCTCGCGAACCGCCTCGACGACGTTGGCCAGATCGGCAAGAACCTCTTCGTGGCTCTCCATGTCGCGCACCTTGACCTTGCCGGCGGCAAGCTCGTCGCCGCCCAGGACCAGGATGAGCTTGGCGCCCACCTTATCGGCCTGCTTAAACTGGGCTTTGAGCGAACGGCCCTGATAGTCGGCCTCGGTCACGATGCCTGCGGCGCGAAGCTCCTGCGTAATGGCAAAGACGTTCTGGCGCAGCTCCTTGCCTGCGTTGGCGACATAGACGCACGGGGCCTCCTCGGCACCCAGATCGCTGCCAAAGGCCTGCAGGGCCAGCAGGGCGCGCTCAAAACCGACGGCAAACCCGACGCCTGCCGTGGGCTTGCCACCCTCGAGCTCGACCAGGCCGTCGTAGCGGCCGCCGCCGCCGATGGAGCCGACGCCGGCGCCAGGGGCCTCGACCTCAAAGACAGTACGGGTGTAGTAGTCCAGGCCGCGCACCAAGGTGGGATCCTCGACATACTCGATACCGGCGGCATCCAAATAGCGCTTGACCTGCTCGTAGTGCTCGCGGCACTCGTCGCACAGGTTGTCGCCCATCAGCGGGGCGTCGGCCATGATCTCACGGCAATGGTCGTTCTTGCAGTCGAAGGCGCGCAGCGGGTTGAGCTCGGCGCGCTCGCGGCACTCATCGCACATCTCGTCGGCGTGATCGAGGATAAACTGCTTGACCTGCTCGCGGTATGCCGGACGGCACTGCGCATCGCCCATCGAGTTAATAAGCAAACGAAGCTTGGAAAGATCGAAGCCCAGGCGTTTGTAGAACTCCATGAGCATGATGATGCACTCGGCGTCGGCAGCCGGATCGGGAGCGCCGAGCCACTCGATACCCACCTGGTGGAACTGGCGCAGGCGACCCTTCTGGGGACGCTCGCCACGGAACATGGCCTCGGCGTAATAGGCCTTAAACGGCGTGGAGCCCTGGGGCACTAGGTTGTTCTCCACGACGGCGCGCACCACACCGGCCGTGCCCTCGGGACGAAGGGCCAGGCGCTGCTTGGGCTTAAGCTTGGTATCGGTGCCCTCGGTAAAGACGCGCTCCAGGTTGGCGCCGCTAAACACGCGGAACATTTCCTTGCGCACGACGTCGGTCGACTGGCCGATGCCGTGGACAAACACGTCCACCTGCTCGATAGCGGGCGTCTCGATGGGCTTAAAGCCAAACGGCTCGAACACGCCGGCAGCGATCTGCTGCATCTTCTGCCAGGCGCGCATCTCGGCGCCGATAAGGTCGCGGGTTCCCTCCGCCTTCTGTGCCTGCATGGGCAAACACCTTTCTTTTGTATCGCGTCATAGGTAATAGTCATTATACGGCACAAAGCAGCAACGCGGCGGCGCATCTGACCGAACGAGGGTATGGGG
>DBEYYU010000076.1:0-47208 GCA_048184855.1 Collinsella aerofaciens | reverse complement strand
CTGCAAAGCAGCCGGAGTGAGAAAGCAAACCGTGGCCGGCCCTTCGCCGCCGGGACACGTACCCCCAATTAACTGTTCTTCATGACAATCGAATCCACAACATCGGCCACATTCTCACAGCAGTCAGCGCAGTACTCCAGGAAGGCGTACACGTCACGCCAGGCGATGACCTCGAGCGGGTCCTTGCCGTTAACGTGCAGGTTGCGCATGGCGTTGATATAGAGCTCGTCGGCTTCGGACTCGATGGTGTTGATCTGGATGACGAGTTCGCGCAGGGTCTTGGACTTGCGGTAGTTGGGCAGCTCGACCATCAGGTCTTTCATGGCGCGGCAGGCGTCAGTCACCTTGTGGGCGATGACGATGGCGTCGGGATGGATGCTCTGGATGTTGGTGAAGTAGACGCGCTGCACGACGCCCTCGATGCGGTCGAGTACGGTGTCGAGTGAGCAGCTCATCAGATCCAGATCCTCGCGCTCGAGCGGGGTGATAAAGGCGGTGAGCAAGGCGTCTTCGAGCTCATGGTGCTTCTTGTCGGCCGCATGCTCAATCGCATGCATCTTATCGAGCATGTCGTGGATCTGCGCGGGGTCAAAGTTCTCAAAAATCTTGGTGAGCAGCTCGGCTGCTTGAACGGCGAGGTCGGCGCAGGCAACGTAGTTATCAAAGTAGAACGAATCGGGTTTCTTTGCCATGGGTGGGTCCTTTCGAGGCGAAGACGGGTGGGCGAAGTGTTGCGGTCCGGATGGACGCTCGGTTTGATTAGAGGAACATCATGAACAGCTTGGCCATGACAAAGCTGATGAGTCCGCAGGCAGGGAAGGTGAAGAACCAGGTGAACATCATGTCCTTGACGACGCCGAAGTTGATGGCCGAGAGGCGCTTGACGGCACCGACGCCCATGATGGCGCAGGTCTTGATGTGTGTGGAGGACACGGGGATGCCGGTAAGGGTGGCAAGCAGCAGGTTCGCGGCGCCCGCCAGGTCGGCGGAGAAGCCCTGGTACTTTTCGAGCTTGACCATGCTCTGGCCGACGGACTTGATGATGCGCTCGCCGCCCACGCTGGTGCCGATGCCCATAGTGGCCGAGCACAGCAGCATAATCCAGATGGGGATGCCTGCATCGCCGACGCTCGTCTGGCCGCTGGCAAAGGCCACGCCTAAAAAGAGCACGCCGATGAACTTCTGTCCATCCTGCGCGCCGTGCATAAAGCTCATGGCCGCGGCGCTCGCGATCTGAGCGTATTTAAAGAAGACATTGGCACGTCGCCTGTTGGCGGCGACGAAAAGAATCGAGACGAGCTTGCACAGGACCCAGCCCATGACAAAGCCCAGGCCGATGGAGAGCGCCAGGCCGTAGATGACCTTCATCCACTCGTGGACGTTGACGCTGCTCGCACCGCCGAGGGCGATGGCGGCACCGGTCAGGCCGGCGATAAGGCTGTGGCTTTGCGAGGTGGGGATGCCAAAACGCGACGCTGTGGCGCCGTAGACGACGATGGAGAACAGCGCCGCGCATAGGCAGGCGAGCGCCATGGTGCTGTTTCCGCCAAAGTCGACGATATGTGAGATGGTGTTGGCGACGCTCGCGTTAAAGTGCGTCATGATGAGCACGCCGAGGAAGTTGAATGCGGCGCTCATGAGAATGGCGGCGCGGGCGGGCATGCAACGCGTAGTGACGCAGGTCGCGATGGCGTTGGGCGCGTCGGTCCATCCATTGACGAAGATGGCGCCCAACGCGAGGATCACGGTGACGGCAAGGACTGGGTTCGACACAATTTGGCCGAGGAAGGTTGAGAACGTTACGTCCATATATGGGCTTTCTCGAAGTTTGCAGACACGTTACAAAAACATGATAAATCGTATCACCTCCTGCGGGTCTCTTTACCGAGTTCTGATGGGAGAAGTGAACTTTTGGCACTAAAATTGAATATTAGCCCTGTTGACCTCGGGTGTTCTTTTTGCTAACACGCCATGCGGACACGTGCGATTACTACGACACTCCAAAACCACAGTCTGTTCGCTTTACAACATGCAAACATGCGTTCGATAATAGGAGGCATGGAATATCGACAGACAGACGGCAAAACTCGGCGCGTACACAAGCAGTATGTGGACGTCGTGGCTCGCATCCTCGCGGGCGGACAAGTCGTGCCGGTTACCGTCTGCTGGGTCGACGGTCGCTGCTTTACGATTGACGAGATTGTCTCGTCCACGGGCTTTGGCTTAACGGTTCACGGTGTTCGTACGGCGACCTATAAGGTGCGTTTTGGCGGGCACGCGACCGAGTTGTATCTGGAGGACCAGACGCGCGAGCGGGCGGACGGCTCGCAGGCACACGTGATGCGTTGGTGGGTCTGGGCCTTTGATCGCACGCTCGAGGGCGAGCGCCGTAGGTAAGGACGTACGGCATTCGGGTACAATGACAGGAATCTTGTCAGCTACTGCGCTGTCGCGGCGCTTTTGAAAGGACGAAATTATGAACGATATTCAGGGCTATCAGAACGGCCCCATCGAAACCGGCGCAAGCCGTGCCAAGGAGATGTCGCCGCGTGCGTATAATCTTGCCATGTCTGCCCTCATCTTCTTGGGCTTTTGTGCCATGGGCGCTGGTGCTTACTTTACGAGCACCATGGCGTTTGCCCGCATGATGATGAGCGGCGCCGCCCTGCCACTGGTCTTTGGCTCGTTTATTTTGACCATCGTCGGCATGGTCATGATGTCGGCCGCCGCCAGTAAGCAGTCCGTGGGCCTGTCCCTTGTGGGCTACGTAATCTTTGCGAGTACCTTTGGCCTGACCGCGTCGTTTGGCCTTGCCAACTACGACCTGCCCACCATCAACACTGCCTTTATCGCCACGGCCGCCATCACCTTTGTCTTTGGAGCCTTGGGCGTGACGTTCCCCAAGTTTTTCCAGCGCGTATATGGCATCGGTTTTGGCATTCTGCTCGCCACTATTCTGGTTGAGATCGTGCTGATGTTCATGGGCGTCTCGCAGACCATCACCGATCTGATCGTGATCGTGGTGTTCGCCGGCTTTATTGGCTACGACACCTATGTTGCCACGACGGTGCCGCCTACGCTGCCCAACGCCGTGCTTATGGCCTCTAACCTGTTCGTGGATATTATCAACGTGTTCCTGCGCATTTTGAACATCCTCGGCCGTCGCGATTAAAGCGCGGCATTGCGACGCTTCCTGCCGGACACGGTAAAACGATGCGAAAGGCGGTCCTTCGGGGCCGTCTTTTTTGTGCGCGGCGGGGTATCATGGATGGGAAAAAGCCGATAGCGGCAGCGACAGGAAAGGTGGCCACTTATGGCAGACGTCGACAACAGGAACCGTAACCGCAGGTCCAACCGAACGGGTCAGCCCAATCCCAAGCGCGAGGCGCGTGCCAAGGCCGCCGAGTGCCATGTGGCGGCTATGTCCGAGGCCTGCGCCAAGGACATCGAGCGTTCGCTTGCCGGCGTGTGCGAGTTCGATGGTATGCCTGTCGGTTTTGTCGCGGCGATGAAGGTCAAGGCCCAAGCGGCCGACGCTGTCGAGGAACAGGTTGCCGAGGAGTCTGAGGCCGCCGAGGCCGAGACCGCTGAGGTTGCGTGCGCCGAGACCGAGGTTACGGCCGAGCCTGCACACGCAGAGGAGGCCACGGAGACCGAGTCCGCGCCTGCCGCCGAGGAGCCCGCTCCGGTCCTGCCCGAGGTCACCGTGCTCGACGCCTCTGCCACGCAGGCCATTCTGGATAACGGCCGAGGCTATGCGCAGTTCTGCGACATGGCCGTGCTCGACTTTGCCTCGTTCACCAACCCGGGCGGCGGCTACATCCAGGGCTATCTGGGTCAGGAGGCCACGCTCTGTGCCGATTCGTACCTGTACAACGTGCTCGATAAACAGCGCAAATGGTACGGCGAGAACCGTCGCCGCAACATCAACTGCGAGCTTTACCGCAACCGTGCGCTGGTGGTGCCTGCGGTGCGCTTCGACCGCAACCACGTGCATGCGTATGCCGACGTGATCGTGGCCGCCGCGCCCAACGCCAAGCGCGCTCGCCAGGAGTATCGTGTGGGTGACGATGCCCTGCTGGACGCCCTGCGCGATCGCATTCGCTTTGTGCTTGCCATCTGCGACGAGCTGGGTCGCGAGAAGCTCGTGCTGGGCGCTTGGGGCTGCGACAACAACGGCTTTGACGCCGAGGCCGTGGCCGAGCTCTTCCGCAAGGAGCTCGCATCGGGCGACTTTAAGGTCAAGCAGGTCTTTTTTGCCGTGCCCTCTACGCGCTGGGACGAAGATTTTGCCAAGTTCGAGCATGTGCTGGCAAACTTCCCCGAGCGCAACGAGGAGTCCTATGCCCAGGTTGCCGCTCGCGCTGCGGCTGCCCGCGCCGCCGAGCAGGTCCAGGCTGCCGCCGAGGACGATGAAGACGATGACGATTGGCGCAAGTACCTGTAATCGGTATGTGCTGACAGATAGGTCGATTCGGCGGGAGAGACTGCTCCCGCCGACTTTTTCTTTTTACTAGAGGAAGGGCTTACGATGAAAAACGTTCTGTGCTTTGGCGACAGCAATACCTACGGCTATGATCCGGCGGGCATGCGCGACGGCACCGCGGTACGCTATGCGCACGATGTGCGCTGGTGCGGCGTGGCCCAGCGCGACCTGGGCGAGGGCTGGCACGTGATTGAGGAAGGCCTCAACGGCCGCACGACGGTACGCGACGACATGTGCCATCTGGACACTAATCTCAACGGCATCCGCGCGTTGCCGATGCTGCTCGAGGCTCATAAGCCGCTGGATGCGATCGTGATTATGCTGGGCACCAACGACTGCAAGACGGTCTTTAGCGTGGGGGCTGCCGATATCGCTGACGGTGCCATGGCGCTGATTCGCACCGTCCGCGCGTTTCCCTGGACCGAAGCCGCGCCCTGCCCGCGTATTCTGCTGATGGCGCCTATCAAGATTAAACCGCAGATCGCCGATGTGTACATGACCGACTTTGACGAGCGCTCCGTCGAGGCCTCGGAGCATTTTGCCGAATACTATGCGTATGCTGCTAAACAGTTTGGCTGCGACTTTTTGAATGCCGCTGATTTTGCCGAGCCGGGCGATATCGATTATCTGCACATGATGCCCGAAAGCCACGAGAGCCTGGGCCACGCCGTGGCAGCCAAGCTCCAAGAGATGCTCGGAGAGTAGCGCGACCCCAAGCCACCGCAAAGGGGACGGGCGCCTTTGCGGTGGCTTTGGACTGCGAATCTTAATACTGCCACATGTGGTTGACGGGGCCGGAGCCTTTGCCCATGTCAAAGCCGGCGGCCAGAGCGCCCGTTAGGTATGCCTTGCCGGCGTTGACAGCGTCGGCAAGATCCATGCCCTGAGCCAGCGCGCAGGCGATGGCGGACGAGAGCGTGCATCCGGTGCCGTGCGTGTTGTCGGTCTCGATGCGCTTGTGGCGGAACCACGTGGTGAGTGGATCTCCCAGATGGTTGCCCTCGTCATCGAGTGGCGCGGGTTCGGCCAGTACATCGTTGGCCTCGTTGACAAGATGCCCACCCTTAACGAGGGATGCGCAACCAAAGCGGCGGGTGAGGAGCATGGCAGCATTTTGCTGCGTGCGCTCGGAGTCGACCTCGTAGTCGAGCAGGGCCATGGCCTCGGGAATATTGGGCGTGATAACCGTCGCTAGCGGGAACAGGCGGCGGGTGAGCGCCTCGGCGGCATCTTCGGCAATCAGCCGCGCGCCCGAGGTGGCGACCATGACGGGGTCGACGACCACGTTCGTTGCGTTCCAGGCGCTCAAGCGGTCGGCGATGACTTCGATAATCTCGGCAGAAGAAACCATGCCGATCTTGACGGCGCTGGGGCGGATATCGTCAAAAACGGCGTCTATTTGCGCGGCTACGATATCTGGCGAGATATCCTGCACGGCGGTAACGCCCAGGGTGTTCTGTGCGGTGATGGCGGTGATGGCCGTCTCGGCATACAGGCGGTGCGCCGTGATGGTCTTGATGTCGGCCTGAATGCCGGCGCCACCGCTGGAATCGGATCCTGCGATGGATAGAACGGCAGGTACCTTACTGCGATCCATGTTCGCTCCCTTGTTCGGTCGGAATCAAATGGGTCTATAAGCCAGCATTATAAAGATGCCCGGGCCGACTCTATGTCGAACCCGGGCGGGCGATGCAATCTTTACGCAAATGTAAGCAAATGTTCACACGTCAACAATTGACAGGCACCAGCTCGCCGACAGAAGCGGCCGCGGCGACAGGCTAGTCCTCCATGCCGAGGTCGATCGTGGTGCCCTCGAAGATCTTGTTGACGGTGCGGACGGCGCACATCTTGCCACACATGGTGCAAGTGCCCTCGGTGGCGGCGGGGGACTCCTCGTAGCGCTTCTTGCCCGTAACCGGGTCGAGCGCGCACTCCCACATGGCGTCCCAGTCAAGCTTGCGGCGTGCCTGGCCCATCTTGTCGTCCATGTCGCGGGCGTGGGGCACCTTTTTGGCGATGTCGGCGGCGTGTGCGGCGATCTTGGTGGCCATGAGGCCGTCGAGCACATCCTGGGCGTTGGGCAGGCATAGGTGCTCTGCCGGTGTCACGTAGCACAGGAAGTCGGCACCGGAGCTGGCGGAGATGGCACCGCCGATGGCAGCGGTGATGTGGTCGTAACCCACGCCGATATCGGTCACCAGCGGCCCGAGCACATAGAACGGAGCATTGTGGCACAGGCGCTTCTGCAGTTTCATGTTGGCGGCGATCTCGTCGAGCGCCATGTGACCCGGGCCCTCGACCATGACCTGGACGCCGGCGGCCCAAGCACGCTTGCATAGCTTGCCCAGCTCGATCATCTCGGCGGTCTCGGTGGCGTCGTTGGAGTCGTAGAGGCAGCCCGGGCGGCAGGAGTCGCCGAGCGAAATCGTCACGTCGTACTCGTGGCAAATCTCGAGCAACTCATCGTAGAACTCATAGAAGGGGTTCTCGTTGCCGGTGACCTCCATCCAACCAAACAGCAGCGAGCCGCCGCGGCTCACGATGTTCATGAGGCGGCCGGTCTCCTTAAAGGTCTTGGTGACCGACTTGTTGATGCCGCAGTGGATGGTCATAAAGTCCACGCCGTCCTCGGCGTGCGCGCGCACGACCTCGAACAGGTCGTCCTTGGTAAGCTTGACCAGCGGCTTTTCCATGTAGCCGATGGCGTCGTACATGGGGACGGTGCCCACCATGAGCGGGGTCTCGTCGATGAGCTGCTGGCGGAACTGACGCGTCTTGCCCGAGTTGGAGAGGTCCATGATGGCGTCGGCGCCAAAGTCCTCAGCGATCTTGACCTTCTTCCATTCCTCGGCGGCATCGGCCTTGTCGCCCGAGATGCCCAGGTTGACGTTGACCTTGGTGGACAGGCCCTCACCGACGCCAAAGGCGCGCATGCCCTTTTTGATATGCACGATGTTGGCGGGAATGGCGATGCGGCCGTCGGCCACGCGCTCGCGGATGTACTCGGGGTCGCGATGCTCGCGCTCGGCGACTTCCTTCATCTGCGGCGTGATCTGCCCGGCACGGGCGAAGTCGATTTGCGTGACGAGCTTGGGCTCGGTCTGTGTGCTCATTGGCACGGCTCCCTTCGTTGGCATTACCCATATCAGGTTTGCGGGTCAGGGCGGGCGCGCCCAGTCTCAGCCTGCCGTCTTGTCCTGCAAGCTCCCCGTTTATGTAATGGGCTCAAGTATAGCTCGAATGGGTACGATTGGCCTAACGAGCGTGCCTGTGGGGAGGCGTACATGGAAGACAAGTATCTATATCGAGAGACGCAATGGGATGTATCGGCCGAGGAAAGCCGTGCGCACCATGGGTTGGTCGCGATTGGTTTTGCGGTGCTTGCCGTGCTGGTGATTGCCTTTTGTATCTGGACGTTCGGCGGTCGTGGCGGCGCCACCTGGGAGTTCGAGGCCGACGATGCCCTGCCGATCATGACAGTGAAGGTTACGGGCGGCAATACCGTTGCCGCGCCGGGCGACTATTGGTATCCGCGCGACGAGTTTGTGCAGCTGCAGCTGAGTGGTGGGTCTATTCCTGGCGAAGAAATCGAACGCGTGACGTTTGATGGGGCACTCAAAACACTCATGGTGAAGCTCAAAGATCAGGGCGATGTGCCCACGACCATGGATATCGCTCTGACGGAGTGGCGTTTGGAACCTCCGTCGGGCGTTACGGTATCCGACGTAGAGCACGTTAAGATTACCTACCAAGATGGCTCGACGAGCGAGATTGCAAAGGCCGATGGCTTGGCGGAGTAACGGGGTGTTTGGAAACGGCGGGCCTATAGTGCCTGCGCGTTCATGAAAACCAGGGTGTTTTTGTCTGAGAGCTCGGGGACGTGGCGATAGCCGATGTTGAATGCGGTAAGTTCGCTTGCATCCTCGAGCTTGTTTTCTGCCATCCACCGCACCATGGAGCCGCGCGCCTTTTTGCTGGCGGTCGACCGTTGGATGGGCTTCCCGTTGCGGATACCCTCGCCAAAGAGGCACGTGACGGCTGTGGCGTCGCCCGCGAGGTGGGGCAGAACGGCTTTGGCATACTCTACGCTGGCGAGGTTGACGATCGTGGTGTTTGAACCTGCCGGGGCGATAGCCCGCGCGAGCTTATCGCTCCAAAATGCGTAGAGGTCTCGGGCACCGTCGACGACAAGCTTCGCGCCCATCTCCAGCCGATACGGTTCGACGGCATGAAAGGGACGAACGCACCCGTAGAGGCCGGAGAGGATCCACAGATGGTCTTGCAGCCATGCGAGCTGCGCGGAATCCATCACCTCGGGTGCCATGCTCTGGTATTGAATGCCGTGATAGGACATGACGGCAGGGGAGAGGTGGCGAGCGAGTGCGGGATTGTCGAGATCGCCGCTTTTCAGGATGGGCCCGAACTCATGCAGGGTGTTGAGGCAAGGCCCCAGCAGTTTGTCACTCACGTTCCACAGCGCCTGCAGGCCGCCGCTGCCTTCATTCCGCTCGATATCTAGCAGTGCGCGGTGGAGGCGAGCCGTCTCGCGCACAAAGGGTGGGATGCCCAGGACTTCAAAAGCATCTTGGGCCGCGCGCATCTGCTTGGCGGGCGAAATGATGACCTGCAGCATGGACTCTCCTCTGCCAAAAAAGTTGCGGTGGAATACGGTCTGTTTTGGCCGTTTATGGGCCAGTTTAGTCCGTATTTCACCGCAACTGATGAAGGGTTGGTTAGGCTCGCTCGATGAAGGCCTTGTAACCGCGATATGCCTCGTAGATGTCGGCCTTGTTGGCGACCTCCCACAGGGCGTGCATGGACAGGACGGCAACGCCGGAGTCGATGACGTTCATGCCGTACTTGGCCATGATGTAGGCGATGGTGCCGCCGCCACCAGCGTTGACGCGGCCGAGCTCGCAGGTCTGGAAGTCCACGCCGGCCTCGTCCATGATGTCGCGGACGAGGGCCACATACTCGGCGTCGGCGTCGTTAGAGCCGCCCTTGCCGCGGCTGCCCGTGTACTTGTTAAAGCACAGGCCGCGACCCATGAAGGCGGCGTTCTTGGTCTCGAACTTGCCGGCATAGCCCGGGTCGAAGCCGGCGGACACGTCGGAGGAGAGCATACGGCTGCGGGCGAGCGCGCGGCGCAGAGCCAGCGGGCTGTCCTCGCCGGCGAGCATCATGATCTCGGCGACGGTGTTCTCGAAGAAGCGACTCGTCATGCCGGTGGCACCCACGGAACCGATCTCCTCCTTGTCGACGATGAGCGTGATGCTCGTGCGCTCCACGTTGGCGACGTCGATCTGGGCGAGCATGGAGGGGTAGGCACAGACGCGGTCGTCGTGGCCATAGCCCAAAATCATGGAGCGGTCGAGGCCCATGTCGCGGGCGGGGCCGGCGGGCACGACCTCGATCTCGGCGGAGAGGAAGTCCTCCTCCTCGACGTCGTACTGCTCCTTAAGGATGTCCAGGAACATTTGCTTGACGGGCTCCTTGGGGGCGTCCTTGTCGTCCTCATCGAACTTGACGGGACGGCCGCCCACGATCACGTCGAGGATCTCGGCGTCGACGGCGTCCTTGGCAGGCTTAGACATCTGCTCGCTCGAGAGATGGATCAGCAGGTCGGAGATGGTAAAGACCGGGTCGTCGGCCTTGTCGCCGATATTGATGTCGACGGTGGTACCGTCCTTTTTGCAGATGACGCCCACGAGTGCGAGCGGGGAGGCCACCCAGTGGTAGCTCTTGACGCCGCCGTAGTAGTGCGTGTCGAGGTAGGCCATGTCGCCGGCCTCGAAGGCGGGGTTCTGCTTAAGGTCTAGGCGCGGCGAGTCCACGTGGGCGCCCAGGATGTTAAAGCCCTGCTCGAGCGGGGCGTTGCCCAGGTTGACGAGCATGAGGTCCTTGCCGTGATTGGCGGCGTACACCTTGTCGCCTGCCTTGAGCTCGCGGCCTTCGGCGATCACGGTCTCCAGGTCGACGTATCCCGCCTCCTCGGCCATCTTGATGCCGGTCTTGACGCACAGGCGCTCGGTCTTGTTCTCGCTCAAAAACTGCTTATAGCCGCGGCAAAGCTCCTCGAGCTCCTCGATTTGCTGTGGCGTGTACTTTTTCCATGCGCAGGGACGCTCCATGACGCAGACTCCTTTCGGATCGATCGTGCTGGTTGATGTACCGTGAGCCATCGTATCACGCGCGGGCTCAAGGTGGCGGGGGAGCTTGATGTACTGTGGCCGCGGGGCGGGGAGCGTGTAAACTGGAGTGAGCAAACCGTGCCCAGCCCAAAGCGAGGTATTCAATATGTCTGACAAGCGCCGCACCTTTGCCGTTATCGACGGCAACTCGCTCATGCACCGCGCCTTCCACGCCGTGCCGCCGACCATGAACGCGCCGGATGGTCGCCCCACCAACGCGATCTTTGGCTTTCTGAACATGTTTCTCAAGATGATCGACGCCTTTAACCCCGACGGTGTGGTCGTGGCGTTTGATAAGGGCAAGCCGCGCGTGCGCATGGAGATGCTACCGCAGTATAAAGCGCAGCGCCCGCCCATGGACCCCGATCTGCACGCGCAGTTCCCTATGATTAAGGAGCTGCTCACCGCGCTCAACGTGCCGATTCTGCAGTCCGAGGGCTGGGAAGGCGACGATATCCTGGGAACCATGGCGCGCCTGGGCGAGCAGGCCGGCTGCGACATGCTACTGGTGACCGGCGACCGCGACATGTATCAACTCGTGACCGAGCACGTCAACGTGGTCTCGACCCGCAAGGGCCTGTCTGACGTGGCGATCATGACGCCCGAGAGCGTGGACGACCTGTATCACGGCATTACGCCGGCGCTCGTGCCCGATTTTTACGGTCTAAAGGGCGATACGTCCGACAACATCCCCGGTGTACCGGGCATCGGTCCCAAAAAGGCGAGTGCGCTCATTGCGAAGTACGGTAGCCTGGACGAAGTCATCGCGCATGCCGACGAGGTCAAGGGCAAGATGGGCGAGAACCTGCGTGCACACATCGATGACGCACTACTGAGCCGCAAGGTTGCGACAATTCGCACCGATGCGCCCGTCGAGCTCGACTTTGAGACGACGTCCTTCCCGGCGTTTTCTGCCGATGAGGTTTCTGCGGCGCTGGGTACGCTTGGTATCACCGCCATGCAGAACCGTTTCTTGGCGCTGATCGGCGGCGAGGGCGGGGCTGCTGCTGCCTCCAGTGTGTTTGAGATGCCTGCGATGGTTCGCGCAGCCGCCGGCGATGCCGACGCGCTTGGTGCCGTTGCGGCTGAGGTCTCCCGCGCGATTGATGCCGGCGAGTGGGTCGCCGCCATGGTGGACGACGACAAGGAAGAGGGCGCGCTCTTTGGACTGACGCGCACGCTGTGGTTGGCGACGTCCAAGGGCCTGTTCGCGCTCGAGGAGGGCGACGGCGGTGCGGCGGCTGAGGTTGAAGGCTTCAACTTCGCCCACGGCGTAATTTCCGGTGTGCTCGCGCGCCTGTTTATGGAGGGCCGCGTGGCGAGTCCGGACATGAAGGCGCTGCTGCACGAGCTTTCTCCTATCGATTCCTCTGAGCCCGAGCTCATGGATCCGCTCGCTGCCGATTCCACGCGTATCTTCGATACCGTGGTCGCTGCCTATCTGCTGGATTCCGATCGTTCCGAGTTTGATGAGGCGTATCTGGCCGATACCTATCTGCAGATGACGTTGCCTGCGGCGCGCGGTGCAGAGGGTGCCGGCGAGGACGCTCCGTCGCCTGCCGCCCGTACTGCGGCCCTGATGCTGGCGCTCGTGGCGCCGTTGCGCGACCGCATGACCCGCGAGAACGCCGTCAACGTGTTCGATGGCATCGAGATGCCGCTTGTGCCGGTGCTTGCCAAGATGGAGCGCGCGGGCATGCTCGTGGACCCCGAGCGCCTGCACAGTCTGTCTGAGGGTCTGGCGACCCAGATTGCCGAGGTTGAGCGCAGCATTCGCGACCTGGCGGGTGACGAGACCTTTAACATTGGCAGTCCCATGCAGCTCTCGCATGTGCTGTTTGACGTTATGGGTCTTCCGACCAAGGGCCTCAAAAAGACTAAGCGCGGCTATTATTCGACCAACGCCAAGGTGTTGAGCGACCTTGCCCGCGACCACGAGATCGTGCGCCTGATTTTGGACTGGCGTGAGAAGTCCAAGATTAAGTCGACCTATCTGGACACGCTAGGTCCGCTGCGCCGTGGTGACGGTCGTGTGCACACCACGTACAACCAGACCATCACCGCGACGGGACGTCTGTCTTCGAGCGACCCCAATCTGCAAAACATTCCGACTCGCTCGGAGCTGGGGCGTACCGTCAAGACGGCGTTTTCGGCAGGCGAAGGGAGCGTCTTTTTGGCGGTGGACTACTCGCAGATCGAGCTGCGTCTGCTAGCGCATCTTTCGGGTGACGAGCACCTGGTGCGCGCCTTTAACGAGGGCGAGGACTTCCACGCCGAGACGGCCGCGCGTGTGTTTGGCGTTCCCGTGTCCGAGGTAACGCCCGACCTGCGCAGCCGCGCCAAGGCCGTGAACTTTGGCATCGTGTACGGCCAGCAGGCCTACGGTCTGTCGCAGTCGCTGCACATCTCGATGGCCGAGGCGCGTGGCATGATCGACCGCTACTACGAGGCCTACCCGGGCGTGCGCACGTTCCTCGACAACGTGGTGGCGCGCGCCAAGCAGACGGGCTACGCCGAGACCATGTACGGTCGCCGGCGTCATATTCCGGAGCTCAAGGCCAAAAACCCACAGCTCCGCGGCTTTGGCGAGCGCACAGCCATGAACCACCCCATGCAGGGAACCGCCGCCGACATCATCAAGATCGCCATGGCCCGCGTAAGCCGCCGCCTGGAAGAAGAGGGTTTTGCCGCCCACATGATCTTGCAGGTACACGACGAACTGGACTTTGAGTGCCCCGTCGACGAAGTCGAGCGCCTCACCGCCATGGTCCGCGACGTCATGGAGCACGTAGTAGACCTCCGCGTACCGTTGATCGCCGAAGCCAGCACCGGCATAACCTGGGCCGACGCCAAATAGGGAAGCGCCCACAGTTCCAAAGTAACCAAACCAGAAGGGGGCTCCTTGCCAACAAGGAGCCCCCTTCATCCAAATATATTCAGCTAAGTATCTAGACACTCAAGACGCCATCTAGGCGACATGAACGAATATGTAGCCATGCCCGGCGCCGGCCGTTTGATTTTTGTAGATTCCGCACGAGCCGAAGAGCACTAAATGTGCTCTTCGAGCGAGCCCAGGACCTGACCGAGCAAAAATCAAACGGCCGGCGCCGGGCATGGCGGCGAGTTTAACGAGCCGCCAAGATGGCGTCGATGAGCGTCAGTACGCCCCCGTCGTTGTTGCTCGGAATACGCCACTTGGCATGCGCGTTCATGTGCTCCTCAGCATTGTCCACGATAAAGCTGTGACCGACGCGCTCCAGCATGGGGATGTCGTTGTAGGTATCGCCCACGGCGGCAGCGTCGGCGATATCGATGCCCAGGTGCTCGCACAGGTGCGCGACGCCGGCGCCCTTGTCAACGCCCAAGTTCATAAAGTCGATCCACTCGCGCCCGGCGTTGGTGACGTAGAGTTTGTCCGAGAACTCGGGGCTATAGGTCTCGCGGAATGCGGGCTCGGCATCGTAGCCGGGGAAGAAGACCGAAATCTTGTTGGACTCGAAATCAATGCCCTCAAAGCTGTCGACGTAGTTGATTGTGTTGTAGTAGACGCTGATCTCGTCGTGGTATTGATGGTCGCGGGCAAGCACGTAGAACTCGTCGAAGCAGCACAGGACGGGGACAGCGCGCGGATCCTCCGAGGCACGAGCGAGCACCTGCTGATACAGCGCCACGTCGATAGTGCTCTTATAGATATAGCTGCCGCGATAGATCACGCACGCTCCGTTGTCGGGGCAAAAAGCGAGGCGGTTCTTGATGCCCTCGAACATCTCCTCGAGCTTGGGGGCGGGACGTCCGCTGGCGGGGCAGAATACGATGCCGGCGTCGGCGAGCTTGTCCAGGCGCTCATCAAGACCCTGGGGCAGCACGCGCTCGTCGGTCAGCAGCGTCTTGTCCATGTCGACGGCGAGAATCTTAATGTTTCCGATATTGGCGTCCGATTCGTAAGTTTGCATAAAAGCGAGCCTTTCGTTTCGAGATTGTTTCAGACGTTATAACCATCAATTCGTAGTCGGGCGTATTTTCGCAGGAACGGAGCGTATTTGCACCACGCTTCACAAACTAATGAAAAAACTTTTCAGAAATTTGAATTTGTCGCTTGCGCAGCGAGCACTTTATCGTAATATAGCGAACATCGAAAACGGAGACGGCGAATGAGCCGCTTACCGAGGAAAAGGTACCGTTTACGATATTAGAATTGCGCCCGGCGATAGGTGAAAGGAGAGGCAGATGCAGTTCGTAAAGATCATCACTACTGCAGACAATGCCATCCGACGCCAGCGCGCAATTTCCCGACGACGATAACAATCGTCTCTGTCCGCATGGGGCGAATTGCCTCAACAGAGTCATTTTGAGGTCGTTGGGTTTTAGCACGACATTGCTGCATGTTTCTAGGGCATGTATGTGCTGATTTTTGCTATTTAACCTGATATTGCACGGTTTTTGACCTCGAAATGACTTGCAACTGACCGATGTTCTAACTAGCTACCAAGGGCGAAAGGAAACAGCCATGAGCAAGGAAAAAGTCGTTCTCGCATATTCTGGTGGTCTTGATACATCCGTATGTGTCAAGTGGCTCCAGGACGAGAAGAATCTCGATGTCGTTTGCGTCTGCGGCAATGTGGGCCAGGAGGAGACCGGCCTGGATGCCAAGAAGCAGAAGGCCCTCGACCTGGGCGTTCTGGATTGTCAGGTGCTCGACCTGCGCGACGAGTTCTCCGATGAGTTCCTGACCAAGGCCATCGCCGCAAACTCCATGTACGAGAACAAGTATCCGCTGCTTTCCGCCCTGTCTCGCCCGCTGCTTGCCAAGAAGCTTGTTGAGGTCGCCCACGAGTTTGGCGCGACCTACGTCGCCCACGGCTGCACCGGCAAGGGTAACGACCAGGTCCGCTTCGAGGCTGCCGTCAAGGCCCTCGACCCCGAGCTCAAGGTTATCGCCCCGGTTCGCGAGTGGGACCTGAAGTGCCGTCCCGACGAGGTCGCCTACGCCCATGCTCACAACGTGCCGGTTCCCGAGGGTGCCAACGACAACCCCTACTCCATCGACGACAACCTGTGGGGTCGCGCCATCGAGTGCGGTCACCTGGAGGATCCCTGGAACGAGCCGCTCGATGACGCTTGGGTTATGACCAAGAATCCTGAGGACACGCCCGACACCCCGACGTATACCGAGATTGAGTTTGAGGCCGGCAAGCCCGTCGCCGTCGACGGTAAGAAGATGAAGCTCTCCGAGATCGTCATCGCCCTCAACAAGATCTCCGGCGACAACGGCTTTGGTCGCCTGGACCTGGTCGAGGATCGTCTGGTGGGCCTCAAGAGCCGCGAGTGCTATGAGGTTCCCGGCGCCCTGACACTCATCACCGCCCACAAGGCGCTTGAGGACATTTGCGTCGAGGGCGACCTGCTCAAGGCCAAGATTAAGCTCGAGCAGGATTGGGCCACCGCCGTGTACAACGGCCAGTGGTACAGCCCGCTCAAAAACGCGCTCGACGCCTTTATGGCCGACACCCAGAAGTTCGTGACCGGCACCGTCCGTCTGAAGTTCTTTAAGGGCAACTGCCATGTCGTCGGCCGCAAGAGCCCCTTCAGCCTCTACGACTACGGTCTGGCTACCTACGACCGCGACACCACGTTTGACGAGAAGGCCAGCGCCGGCTTTATCGAGATCGATACGCTGTCGCTCAAGACGTGGGCAAAGGTCCAGGGTCCCAGCTCCGTCGCCGCCCAGGCCTAGCGCCTCCTTCCCTTGGTATCCGCGCGGCCCATCCGCGTGATACAAAACGGGCGCACGGGGTCCCTACCTTTCGTTATGCTTGCTGACACTTCTTAACATCGGTGGCCCCTACGTTCCGCCCGCATATATGATGCCGCGTCCGCGGCTGATTCCGAGCCCCGCCGGGGTTGTCCGGCGGGGCTCCTTCTATCAATTGGGCGGCTCTGCGCCTATATATATGAGGAGTATCCATTATGTTCAATGCTGTCGCGCATGCCTTACTTGCCCTCGCGCCCGAGTTCGATGCTGCAAAGGTCGAGGATGTTCCTATGAGCCTGAAGGCCTGGATCGATGGTTCGCAAGGCAACATCCGGAGGGGGACGTTGGGCGCCAAGTGCCTGGTGCGTCACTTCTTTGCAAATTAGCTACATGGCCCCGCGCACGGTGGGGAATGTGTAAAACTAGCGGTTGAAAAATCGCTTTAGCGACATGGCGCATTGCTTAGGGCGCTTGTTTTGGTATTTGGAGAAAGGGGACGGTTCCATGGCTCTTTGGGGCGGTCGTTTTGAGGCGGGCGTGGCCGAGGTCACGCAGGAGTTTGGCGCGTCGCTGCCGGTCGATAAACATCTCTATAAGCAGGATATCGCCGGCTCTAAGGCGCATGCCAAGATGCTGGCGGCCCAGGGCATCATCAGTGCCGAGGACGAGCAGGCGATTGCCGAGGGCCTGACCGGAATCGAACAGGATATCGATGCCGGCAACTTCACCTTCGATATCAACGATGAGGACATTCATATGTCCATCGAGAGCGAGCTGACGCGTCGCATCGGCGAGGCCGGTAAGCGCTTGCATACCGGGCGTTCGCGCAACGACCAGGTGGCGACCGATACACGCCTGGGCGTCAAGGCGCTGGCCAAGGAGCTCATGGAGGCCAATCTTGAGCTGCGCCATGTGCTGGTGGATGCAGCCAAGAAGTACGACAAGGTGATTCTGCCGGGCTACACGCACATGCAGCATGCTCAGCCCGTGCTGCTGTCGCATCACCTGCTGGCGTATTCCTGGATGTTCGCGCGCGACTTTACGCGCCTGAAGGCCGCCTTTGATGCCGCCGATAACTGCCCGCTGGGTGCTGCCGCGCTTGCCGGTACGAGCTATCCGCTCAATCGTCAGATGACGGCTGCCGAGCTTGGCTTTGCGGGCGTGATTCCCAACTCGCTCGATGCCGTTTCCGATCGCGATTTCCTGCTCGACCTGCATTATGCCGGCTCCGTCATGGCCATGCACCTGTCGCGTCTTTCCGAGGAGATCGTGCTGTGGTCGAGCTCGGAATTTGGCTTTATCACACTTTCCGACTCGTACTCCACCGGCTCGTCCATCATGCCGCAGAAGAAGAATCCCGACTTTGCCGAGCTTATTCGCGGCAAGAGCGGTCGAGTCTATGGCAACCTGGTGCAGCTACTCGTGACCATGAAGGGCCTGCCGCTCGCCTATAACAAGGATCTGCAGGAGGACAAGGAGGGCGCGCTCGATACCGCTCACACGCTCATGCAGTGCCTGTCCGTTATGGCGGGCATGATTTCGACCTGGACTGTCAACGAGGATGCCATGGCGCGTGAGTGCGGCGTGGGACACCTTGCCGCCACCGATGTTGCCGACTACCTGGCCAAGCGCGGCCTGCCGTTCCGCGAGGCACACGCCGTGGTGGGGCATCTGGTCCTGATGTGCGAGAAGCGCGGCTGCAATCTTGAGGACCTGCCGTTTGGGGTGTTCCAGGAGGCAAGCCCGCTCTTTGAGCGCGACATTACCGAGGCGCTCGACATCCCGTCGATTGTCGCCGCACGCACGACCGAGGGTGGTACCGCCCCTGCCGCCGTTGCCGTTCAGCTGCAGCGTGCCGAGGCGCAGCTTTCGGACGACGAGGACGCATTTGGGTCGCTGACCAAGGTCGTTGAGATGGGTCACGGGGCGAATTAAGCGTTTGGTTGGAGCCGTTTCGGCCGTTAATTGATAAACCGTTTTTGCTCTTACGGGCGTCCATCGATGTGGGCGTCCGTATTTTGTTGCCATGGGGAGGAGCTTGTCGAGAACTTTTGTAGGACCTTTGGGCAGGTTGTGAAGGGGGTGCGTTCACGGACGGCAATCGACCATCCGCTCGGTTCGATGTCGTTGATGGACGGACGGATGGTACTCTAAGCGGGCCTCGAAACAGAAGTGACATATATGGAACGCTTCAATAAATTGTAGCGATTCAATAAACAGCTTTTTGTTTAACTGCAGCGAAAACTCTGTTACGATGCAGTCCAGGCGGGTGCCGGAATGGGACTTGGGCACGCGCGAACCTACTTGAAAGGCTACCTTATGGCTATCGAGAAGACCTTCATCATGATTAAGCCCGACGCCGTGCGCGACCGCAAGATCGGCGAGATCGTTGCTCGCATTGAGCGCAGCGGCCTTGTCATCGAGCGTATGGAGATGACCACGCTCGAGCGCGCCACCGTCGAGGAGCACTACGCCCACCTGGCTGACAAGCCCTTCTTTGGCGGTCTCTGCGACTTCATGACGAGCGGTCCGGTCGTCAAGATGGTCGTTTCTGGCACCTCTGCTGTTTCCAAGATGCGCACCCTTATGGGCGCTACCAACCCGCTTGATGCTGCCCCCGGCACTATTCGCGGCGACTTCGCTATCGATGTTAACGCCAACGTGATCCACGGCTCCGACTGCCTGGAGAACGCCGAGATCGAGATCAAGCGCTTTTTTGGCTAAATCAGCTTTGACTCCTTAAAGCTGTTAGCGTGTGGCTTGGGCGCCGCGGAATTCCATCCGCGGCGCTCTTTTTATTCCAAAATCTATGAAGGGGCCCGCTCGGACATGTGTTCCGAGCGGGCCCCTGCTGTTAGCTTGTGGTACTGAGTAGTTTAAGCCTCGTCGACGACCTTGAGTCCACGGGTCTGGTCGATCTCGTTGAGGAGATTGACGCGACGTTCGTGGCGGCCGCCCTCAAACTCGGCGTCGAGCCACTCGTCGACGATCATCTTGGCGAGCTCGGAGCCCACGACGCGAGCACCAAAGGCGAGCACGTTGGTGTTGTTGTGCATGCGGGAGAGCTTGGCGCTGAAGGGCTCGGAGCACACGACGGCGCGTACGCCCTCGACCTTGTTGGCAGCCAGGCTAATCCCGACACCGGTGCCGCAGATCAGGATGCCCAGGTCAACATCGCCGTTGGCAACGGCCTTACCCACCTTGTAGCCGGCGATGGGGTAGTCAAAGCTCTCGGAGGTGTCGGTGCCAAAGTTCACGACCTCGCAGCCGCGCTCCTTCAGGTGCTCGGAGATGATGTTCTTGAGCTCGACGGCGGCGTGGTCGTTGCCGATACCGATCTTCATGGATGGTTCCTCTCTGGTCTGTGCGGCGCAAATGCTAAAGGTTTTACCGCGTTCGACTGCATGATAGCGCGACTTTTGTGTAAACGCTCGGGCGTTTTTTGGTCAAACGCTTTAGCATGCGACAAGACCGGCTTCTCATGAATGAATGCCGCCAGTTTGCTCTTGAGCGCCGTCCGCCGGAACCATGGTTGCGGTTTTTGATGCATTGTTATCAAATAGAAGAGCTAACTATTTTTGAGAGCCCAGTCCGTTATACAAGTAGGAGATACCTATGCCTGCCGATTCCCTTCGTGATGCCGCGTTTTGTGATGTTTTGAACCGCGAGCTTGTCTGCGCGCTCGGCTGCACCGAGCCCATTGCCGTTGCCTATGCAGCGGCGCTGGCGAGCCAGACGCTCGGTTGCGAACCCGATCATATGGACGTTGCCTGCTCGGGCAACATCATCAAGAACGTTAAGAGCGTGACCGTGCCCAACTCGGGCGGCATGCACGGTATTGAAGCGGCGGCCGTGCTGGGTGCCGTGGGCGGTGACGCCAAGAGCGCGCTCGAGGTGCTCGAGACCGTTGACGACGAAGATCGTGCTCGCGTGGCCGAGCTCCTCGCCGATGACGGCTACTGCGATGTGTCGCTTGTCGAGGGTGTGCCCAACCTCTACATCAAGGTGACTGCCACGGCCGGGGGTCATACCGCGGTCGTCGAGATTACCGACCACCACACCAATGTCACGTGCCATACGCTCGACGGTATTCCGGTATGCGGCAAGTCGGCGGGGGAGTGTGCCGCCTGCGCCGAGCGCGTCGTGGCCGAGCGTGCGGCAGATAGTGCCGACACGCCCATGTCGATCGATTCCATCATCGACTTTATCGAGGACGGCGACATTGAGGGCGCCCGCGCTGCCGTTGAGCGTCAGATTGAGCTGAACGGCGCGATCAGTGCCGAGGGCCTCGCGCACGCTTGGGGCGCCGAGGTAGGCCGTACGCTGCTGGGCGCTCGTGCCGATGACGTCGCCTGCCGTGCCCGTGCCCGTGCAGCCGCCGGGTCCGATGCCCGCATGAACGGCTGCGCGCTGCCGGTCGCCATTGTGTGCGGCTCGGGTAACCAGGGCATTACCTGCGCATTGCCCGTTATGGAGTATGCCGAGTACCTGCGCTGCGACCATGAGCGCCTGGTTCGCGCCGTGATGCTGTCCGACCTTATTGCCGTGCATATCAAGAGCTATATTGGTGCGCTCTCGGCGTTTTGTGGTGCTATTTGCGCCGCATGCGGCGCCGGCGCCGCGATTACCTGGCTGTGCGGTGGCACGCGCGAGCAGATTGGCGCGACGGTTTCGAACACGCTCGGCAACGTGGGCGGCATCGTGTGCGATGGCGCCAAGGCAAGCTGTGCCGCCAAGATTTCCGCTGCCGTCGATGCGGCGATTCTGGGTCATGATATGGCCATGCAAGGCCGCGGATTCCGTGCCGGCGAGGGCCTGATCCAAGATACCGTCGAGCAGACAATCGCCAGCATGGGCTACGTGGGCCGTGTGGGTATGAAAGATACCGATGTCGAGATCCTCAACATCATGATCGGCAAGACTCGAGTTTGTTAGGACAGTACGTCGGCTATTTGGTGTTCGTAGAAGGCTTCTACTACGGCGTTGAAGTCGTGGGCGAAGTCTTCCATGGTTCCGCGCCAGGTGGCTCGGCTTGGCTTTCCCTGGCCAACATAGGCGGTTTGAATGCCGCAGGCGGGGCTGGGGAAGTCGCGCTTGGGATCGTTGCCCACCATAAGGACCTCGTGTGGCTCGAGCCCCATCACCTGAAGCTGCTCTAGATAGTAGGTGGCATCGGGCTTGCAGCGGGTGGCGTTTCCCATGTGCGTGACGAGCTCAAAGGGGGCGTCGGCCAGGTCGCCCCAGCCCATGCGGCACTCGATGGCCCCCTGGGGAAAGCTGGGGTTGGTAAAGAGCGCGCAACGCAGCCCTGCGTCCTGTACGGCCTGGAGCGCGGCGTGTGCGCCCGGCATGGCGTGGGCGTTGATGACATCATCGTTCTTGTACGGAAGAACCTCGCGGTCGTAGTAGGTAAACGCCTCGTAGATGAGGGGATCGGAGAGGCAAATGCCGCACCGGCGCTCAACCTCTTCTTGGTAGAACTCAAGATTGGTGCGATTATCCGTGCCGCTTCGGCGATTGGCGTTGAGGTCGACCAAGATGGTGCCGAGGCGTGCCATCGTGCCACCGTGGCTGCGGCGACCGATATCCGCGAGCATCGACGAAACATCCTTAAAATAGCGAAGGATGAATGCGTTGAGGTTGATGCTAAGAAGCGTTTCGTCCATATCGAAAACGACTGCTTTGAGCACGCGGGCACCTTTCTCGATAAATCGTTCCAGAATCGTTGGCTTCGGATACTTTACCCTAAAGGTGTATGGGCAAACTGCTTATCGTCAAGTTGTGGAGACGGTCGTCCATAAGATTACGAAAAAGTCTCCACACGAGTAAAAAAACGCAGTTCACGCTTGAAATCGAACTCATTTCCCCGTAACCTATACGAACGTGATTGCATAAGCGTCACATTAGTATCTGTCGGCTCCCGAGTGTTCCTAAACGTTGTGTGCTTGTCGCACCCTTCTGTAGGTCCTAGCAATCGGGGCCCCGTAGTTCGAAAGGGGTCCACCTTTGAGTGAGATTCAGAACTCGTCCATTTTCTCTCTTGACGATGTCAATGAGGAGGAGATGAACAACCTCATCGACGGTACGATTACCGACTTTGATGAGGGCGATCTCGTTAACGGCACTGTCGTTAAGATCGAGCATGACGAGGTGCTCGTTGACATCGGATTCAAGTCCGAGGGCGTTATCCCGGTCCGCGAGCTGTCCATCCGCAAGGACGCTAACCCTGCAGACATCGTTGCACTCGGTGATCCCATCGAGGCCCTGGTTCTCCAGAAGGAGGACAAGGACGGTCGTCTGGTCCTGTCCAAGAAGCGTGCCGAGTACGAGCGTGCTTGGAACCGCATCGAGGAGAAGTTCAACTCTGGTGAGAACGTCGAGGGCGAGGTTATCGAGGTTGTCAAGGGCGGCCTGATTCTCGACATCGGCCTGCGTGGCTTCCTGCCCGCTTCCCTCGTCGACCTCCGTCGCGTCAAGGACCTCACCTCTTACATGGGCACCCGCATCGAGGCCCGCGTTATCGAGATGGACCGCAACCGCAACAACGTCGTCCTCTCCCGTCGCGTCGTGCTCGAGGAGTCCCGTAAGGCCGAGCGCTCCGAGATCCTGTCCAAGCTCAAGTCTGGCATGCGTCTCCAGGGCACCGTTTCCTCCATCGTCGACTTCGGCGCTTTCGTCGACCTCGGCGGTATCGACGGCCTCATCCACATCTCCGAGCTCTCCTGGAACCACGTCAACCATCCTTCCGAGGTTGTCAAGGTCGGCCAGGAGGTCGAGGTCGAGGTTCTCGACGTCGATCTCAACCGCGAGCGCATCTCCCTGGGTCTCAAGCAGACCACCGAGGATCCGTGGCGCGCACTGGTCAAGAAGTACCCCGTCGGCGCTATCGTCGAGGGCACTGTGACCAAGCTTGTCCCGTTCGGCGCTTTCGTCGACCTGGGCGAGGGCATCGAGGGCCTGGTGCACATCTCCGAGATGGCCAACAAGCACGTCGACCAGCCTTCTCAGGTCACCCACGTGGGCGACAAGGTTCAGGTCAAGGTCATGGAGATCGACCTCGACCGTCGTCGTATCTCCCTGTCCATGAAGTCCGCTGCTGAGACTCTGGGCGTCGAGATCGAGGTTACCCCGCTGCCTTCCGAGAAGAAGGACGAGGAGACCGACGCCGAGTAAATCGGTTAGACGATCACTTGTTTTAAGGGATCCGTCCGCAATGGACGGGTCCCTTTTTGCATTTGGTGCTGTGGTGCACGATGCTGTCCGTGCTCAATGCTGCCCGGGCTGTTCGCAGCCTATTGGTTTGTCGGTGCATGAAAAATGCCGACATCCCGCCTCGGGGAGGAGGCGGGAACACACCGAGTAGACGGAGGGGTGCGGAGCGCGGTCGTGTCTCGACTGACGACGTTGCCCATCGACAGGACCATTGTAGCGCATGGTGGTTCTTGGTTTATCGTGTCGAGCGTTTGCGTTGTGCCATTGCCTGCGGCACGGTGTGTTACACTCTTGCACTGCTGAGTGGGCCAGACGGTCGCGCGATGTGCTGCTTGCAGCACGCGTGAGGAAAGTCCGGGCTCCAGAGGGCGGGATGCCGGCTAACGGCCGGGCGGAGTGATCCGACGGAAAGCGCCGCAGAAAAGAAGACTCCCACCTGCGCCGCAAGGCGTAAAGGGAAAAGCTGAAACGGTGGTGTAAGAGACCACCAGCGTCGTGGCAACACGGCGGCTTGGCAAGCCCCATCCGGAGCAAGCGCGAATAGGAACGCTATGGGCCGGCCCGGTCCGCGTTCGGGTAGCGTGCGTGGAGCTGCACGGTAACGTGCAGACAAGATAAATGACCGTTCACGACAGAACCCGGCTTATAGGCCCACTCAGCTTTCTTGTCGACGCTGCGACGGCGTCAGCTGGCCGATTTGGCGCTCATTCGTCGGTCGCCGCCATAAGGCGTGCTCCCTCCTCTTTCGGGCCAAATCGACTCAGCTGACGCCGTCTCGCTGTTTTTGCCTGGTCATCGGCAGTCTCATTTTTGTTGTAGTCTCGTCTTTCAAGGCACCTTGCTCGCGCTGACGGGTTCTCGCTGTTGGTGACGGTGTCATTGGCGTTTCCGTTCTTGTTGGCGAGGTCAACGGTGCTGTCTTTGCCGTATTATTGAGGCTGTTTGTTGCCGCGCTTTATTTTGTTGAGGGGCTTTGTTGGACAGCTATTTTACTCTGCAATCGAATATTGAGGCTTCAGGCGAGTTTGTGGACCGCAAGAGCCGGTTTATTGCCCAGCTGGTCCATATTGAGTCCGAGGATGAGGCGAATGCCTTTATCGAGACCGTTCGCAAACGTCATTACGACGCTCGACACAATGTTCCCGCGTGGATTTTGGTCGATGGACGCGAGCGCCAGAGCGATGATGGTGAACCGAGTCGAACCAGCGGCATGCCGACGCTCGAGGTGCTGCGCGGCGCAGGACTCAAAAATGTTTGCTGCGTGGTGACGCGCTATTTTGGTGGCACGCTGCTGGGACCTGGTGGCTTGGTACGTGCCTATACTGCGGCGACGCAGACGGCGGTGGCCGCGGCTCAGGAGGCCGGGCAGATCGTCGAGATGACGAGTGTCGTGCCGGTTGACGTGCATGTGGCCTATCCGCAGTATGAGCAGGTGCTTCGTTTGGCGCAGGATTCGGGTGCCAAGGTTTCGGATACCGATTACGCGGATGCCGTGACGATTCATTTGGTGTTTAAGGCGGGGGAGCAGGAGCCGTTTTGCGCTAAGATGCGTGAGCTTATGGCGGGGCGTGAGGAGATCGAGGTCGGCGCTCCCGAATTTGCCGAGTTCTAACGACGACGGCCGGCGTGCTTTTGGATGAATCCCAAGCGCACCGGCCGTCGATTTATGTTGCTGCCGTTTACTCGGCGAGCTGCTTTAGCACATCGCAGGCGAACTCGACGGCATCGTCGATGCAGCCGGGGCAGCTGCGGAGCGGACCCTTGTCCGATCCGATGCCCTTGAGCGTGCCGCAGACGGTCGTCGTGTTCTTCTCGCCAAAACGCTTGGCGATTTCGCGCGACAGCTTGTAGGTCTGGCCCTTGGTCTTGGGGTTTTCCATGCCGTCGCTCATCACAAAGCCCATGATGGCCACGGCGCCCGAGATGGCGCCGCAGGTTTCGGTCATGCCGCCCATGCCGGCGCCAAATCCCTCGGTGAGGGTAAAGGCGGTCTGGGGGTCGAGCCCGACGGCAGGTGCGAGCGTGCAGGCGACGGCCTGGGCGCAGTTAAAGCCACGGACGCGATATTCGGCAGCTTGAGCCTGACAGGCGGTGATGTCGAGCTGGGCCGTATCGATTTGCTTCATCGTTGTCTCCTTGGTCACGGTGTACCCGCCTATGGTACCCGTGACGGGGCATGTAATCATCGAGAGCTTCATGTATGCCTCGTTTTTATCTATCGAGCAAATGCCCAAGGCTTGAGATAAATACCCCTGATCAATTTGTCCCATAACCTACCTTGGGGATGGGTTGAGAGGGGTGCAGGGTAGCGGTATCGTGAACCGAATAAAACTAAAACCCAGGCAAGGGAGCTAGATATGAGCGAGCAGACCATCGGTACTACATGTGTTCAGGGCGGCTATCACCCGGGAGATGCCGAGCCGCGCCAGGTGCCCATTTACCAGTCCACCACGTGGAAATACGACACGTCGGAGCACATGGGCAAGCTGTTTGACCTGGAGGAGTCTGGTTACTTCTACAGCCGTCTGCAGAACCCCACGTGCGATCTGGTTGCCGCCAAGATCTGCGAGATGGAGGGCGGCACCGCTGCGATGCTCACGAGCTCGGGCATGGCTGCGAACTTCCTCGCGATCTTTAACGTGGCCGGTGCCGGCGATCACGTGGTCGCGAGCTCTGCCATCTATGGCGGTACCTACAACCTGCTCGCCCATACTATGGAGCGCATGGGTCTGACCTGCACGTTCGTTGCCCCCGACTGCACCGACGAGGAGCTCGAGGCAGCCTTTGAGCCCAATACCAAGCTCGTCTTTGGCGAGACGATCGCCAATCCCGCACTTGCCGTGCTCGATATTGAGCGCTTTGCCAAGGCCGCGCATGACCACGGCGTGCCGCTGATGGTCGATAACACCTTCCCGACGCCCGTGATGTGCCGCCCCTTTGAGTGGGGCGCCGACATCGTTACGCACTCCACCACCAAGTACATGGATGGACATGCTGCCTACCTGGGCGGCGTGATCGTCGACCACGGCCAGTTTGACTGGATGGCCCATGCGGACAAGTTCCCGGGTCTCACCACGCCCGACGAGAGCTACCACGGCGTGACCTATGCCGAGAAGTTCGGTCGTGAGGGCGCCTTCATTACCAAGGCAACCGCTCAGCTCATGCGCGACCTCGGCCCCATGCAGAACCCTCAGGCGGCCTTCTTCTTGAACAGCTCGCTCGAGAGCCTGCATGTGCGCATGCCGCGTCATTGCGAGAACGGCCTGGCCGTTGCCAAGTTCCTGCAGAGTCATCCCAAGGTACGCTTCGTGAGCTATCCGGGCCTGGAGGGCGATAAGTACTACGACATCGCTCAGAAATACATGCCCAACGGTACCTGCGGCGTTGTGAGCTTTGGCTTTAACGGTGGTCGCGCGGCGGCCGAGACCTTTATGAAGAGCCTCAAGCTCGCCCAGATCGCCACGCACGTGGCCGACGCCCGCACTTGCTGCCTGCATCCCGCTAATGCCACACATCGCCAGATGAACGATGAGGAGCTCATCGCCTGTGGCATCTCCGCCGACATGGTGCGCCTGTCGTGCGGCCTCGAGGACACGGCCGACTTGATTGCCGACCTTGAGCAGGCACTCGAGCAGTGCTAGGCTAGCTCCGTACAAGGCGCCGATGCTGGCAGAAAGCTTCGGCGACCTTTCGTTCCGATTCCGTAGGCGGGACCCCAATCGCGGCAGTTTGCAGGCGATTGGGCCCCGTTTTTGCGTTGCGCCACTCGAAAGGATGGATATGGAGAAAACCGCAGAGCAGCTGCGCCGCGAGCACATTGCCCTAGAGGGCGACACCCATGGCAAGAACAAGTGGGCGATTCTGTTTACCGTGCTCATCATGACGTTTATGGTGTGTCTGGATTCGACCGTCGTGACCGTGGCGCTGCCCGTGATGCAAAAGGAGCTGGGCGTGGGCCTCGATCGCATTCAGCTGGTGAGTTCGGTGTACCTGCTTGCGACATGCGTGGCTATGTTGCCGTTTGGCCGTCTGGGCGACGTGCGCGGCAAGGTGAATGTGTTCCAGCTGGGCGTCATCGTCTTTTCGGTCGGTTCGCTGCTGTGCGGCCTTTCGGCCTCGCTCGAGGTTCTTATCCTGGCACGCATTGTTCAGGGCATCGGTTGCGCGGCGGCCATGGCTAACAACATGGGTATCATCACCGAGTCGTTTCCGGCGCGCGAACGAGGCCGTGCCATGGGTATTCTCGCGACCTTTGTGGCCCTCGGCATGATGTGTGGCCCCGTGCTCGGCGGCATGCTGGTGGCAAGCTTTCCCTGGGAGAGTATCTTCCTCATCAACCTGCCTATTGGCATAATCTCGTTTATCGTGGGGCTCTACACGCTGCCGCATGTTAAGCCGGAGGCCGGCGAGCGCCCCATGTCCTTGATTGAGGCTGCTCGTCGCTGCTTGGCAAATTCGGCCTTCACCATCAACCTTGCCTGCATGCTCATCGTGTTCGTTGGTATTGGCGCATCCGAGTTTATCCTGCCGTTCTATTTTCAGGACGCCCACGGCTTTGGTTCCGACATTTCCGGATTGCTCTTTTTGGCGCTGCCGATGGTGAATGCCTTTATCGGGCCGCTTTCGGGTACGGTTTCGGACCGCGTTGGCTGCGAGGGCCCCACGGCGGTCGGTCTGGGCTTGTACGTGTGCGGTCTCTTTGCGGTAAGCACGCTCGACGAGCACTCTTCTATCCCTGTGATCGTGTGTTGCGTCGCGTTTATGTCGTGCGGTACGTCGATTTTCCAGAGTCCCAATAACTCGCTGTATATGGGCTCGGCTCCGCGCGAGGCACTTGGCTTTGCAGGTAGCTTGGGCAGCTTGGCGCGCTATGCGGGCATGGCGCTGGGTATTACGGCAGGTTCGCATATCCTCTATGGGCAGATGAGCGTGGCGATGGGCGAGGCCGTGACCAGTATTGTTGCAGGCCGTCCGGATGTGTTCCTGTTCGGCTTTCGCTCGGTGTTCTACGTGCTTATGGCTGTGGCCGCTGTGGGCTTTGCGCTCGCCATGGTGCGTTTGGTGAAGATGCGCGCCCGCCATTAGTGCGTTGGGAGGCTGTCTGCCACGATTTGCGTTGTCCCAAAAAGACTGGTTTGTGGTGCGATGCGGCTTGTGGGGCGGGCGGGGGTCGGTCCGTGGTAGACTATCGAACAACGTTTATTAATCGCGCGGTATCGTTGCCGCGAGAAGGGGTTGCGCCATGCAGGAGCTTGAGGATCGTATTCGCCATGACGGCATCGTAAAGGCCGGTAACGTCCTTAAGGTTGATGCCTTCCTCAACCACCAGTGCGACGTTGAGCTGTTCGACCACATGGGCGCCGAATGGGCCCGTCTGTTCGAGGGTGTCGAGATCAACAAGATCCTGACGATTGAGGCTTCGGGTATTGGTATGGCCTGCATCGCGGCTCAGTATTTTGGCGGCGTGCCGGTGGTCTTTGCAAAGAAGGCCCAGTCCATCAACCTTGACGGCGAGCAGTATGCCACGACCATCTATTCCTTTACCAAGCAGAAGGAGTACCCGGTCATTGTCGGCAAGCGCTTTCTGTCCGAGGGCGATAAGGTCCTGATTATCGACGACTTCCTGGCCAACGGCTGCGCGCTTGAGGGCCTTATTAAGATCTGCGAGGCTGCGGGCGCCGAAGTTGCCGGCATTGGCATTGCCGTTGAGAAGGGCTTCCAGGGCGGCGGCGATAAGCTCCGTAAACGCGGCTTCCGCGTTGAGAGCCTGGCCCGTATCGCCGATATGGACTGCGAGAACGGCGAGATCACCTTCGCCTAAGCGCGCAACACAAGCGATTGGTATGCGATGTGACAAAGGGACTGTCCCTTTGTCACATTTTTTGTATGAGGGGAGGTGCTGATATGGATGAGAACAAGATGGGATGGCCTGAGTATGCGCGCTATGCCGAGATGTCGGTCGAGGAGCTGGCGCGCGATTGCGAGGTACAGGTGTTTCGCGCGACGGGTCCGGGCGGGCAGGGCGTGAACACGACGGACTCTGCGGTGCGCATGAAACATGGGCCCACGGGGATTGTCGTGACGGCGCGTGAGAGCCGCAGCCAGTTTCAGAATCGCGCGAGCTGCCTGCGTAAGCTGCGCGCTGAGCTTGAGCGTCGCGGGCGTCCACCGCGTCGACGCGTAAAGACCAAGGTGCCTCAGCGCTCTCGCCAGCGCAGGCTTAATGACAAGCACTTCAACGCCATTAAAAAGGCCAACCGTCGCAAACCGGGCAGCGACGAATAGCCTCCTCATAAGTTGCGGTGAAATAGGGACTGTTTTGCGGCTTTTGCTGCATAAACAGTCCCTATTTCACCGCAACTTAGGTGGGGCTAGCGGGTGGGGTGCCAGACGTGGAGGGCGGCGGGAAGGATGTCGACCTCGATGCGCGAGGCGACAATGGGCTCGCCGTCGGCCTGGATGGGGTAGTCGGGCTCCTCAAAGGTGAGTTCTGCATGACGGCAACGACGCATGCGAACCGGCGGCAGCTTGGTATGGTGGCCGTCCTTGGCCGAAAGAAACATGGGAAGCGCGACCGCGCGCGGAACGGGGCCGCAGGCGTAGCAGACGTCGAGTATGCCGTCGCACGGGTCGGCGTCGGGACAGATGCGATAGCCCGAGCCATACGTGGGGCCCAGCTGAATCGCCATGATGATTGCCCTCACGCGCTCGGCGGGCGCCCCGTCAAAGCTGACTGCCATGGGGTAGTTGCGATAGCGCAGGCCAAACTGCTCAAGTCCCGAGAGGGTGTAGAGCGGAGCGCCGGAGAGGCCCGTCTTTTTGCGTAGCTCGGTGGTGCCAAGGCCGATGGCGGCATCGATGCCGACCGAAAGCGTCTGGTCGTAGTACTCAACGGTAGCCTCGCCGCTGCCGCTCGCAGGGCTCCACGAGCGAATGCGCCCGATGTCCTGACGCTGCAGCTCGCAAGTGAGCAGCGCGCCAAAATCCCTACCGGAGAAATCTTCGATCCCGAGCGTCTGAGCAAAATCATTGCCGGAGCCCACGGGCAGGACGGCAAGAGCGGGGCGGGCGTCCTCCTTTTGCGTCATAAGCCCGTTGACGACCTCGTGGATCACGCCGTCGCCGCCAAGGGCGATAACGGTGCGATAGCCCTGAGCCTGTGCGGCCAGCTCCTTGGCGTGTCCCATGCGCTCGGTCAGCACCAGGTCAAACTGGGATGCGCGCGCGGTCATATCCAAAAAGCGTTGCAGGCGCTCGGCAACTTCGTGCGCCGCACCCGACTGGGCGGCTGGGTTGGCGATGATGAGCGTGCGGCCAAAATCAGTTGCGTGCATGGGGCGACTCCCGGCGTATGACGTGACGATGCGGTCGCGCTCAGGTCGAATTGTCCCCGATTGTGGCTGCACGTCGAATGCTTACGTCTACTCTATCAGGTCGTTGTGGCGCTCGATAGCATCCGCTACCGTACCGCCCTCATCCACAATAAGCGAACGGCGCTTGGGTGAGATGATGCGCTGGGCGGGGTACACGCCACGGTGTCCGGCGGTTAGGTAGCTGATAAAGGCCACGATGACAAAGAACCCGGCGGCCGTGCCGTGGAACAGGTCGATGGCCATCATACAGGTAGTGATGGGCACGTTGAGGCCGGCGCAGAACACGCCGAGCATGCCCAGCGCTGCCAGAAAGCTGGGGTCGATTCCGACGAGGCAACCGATCCAGCCGCCGAGCGCCGCACCGATACCAAACAGGGGCGTGACCTCGCCGCCTTGGAAGCCGGCGCCCAGGGTGAGCGCTGTGACGACCAACTTGATGACTGCGTCCGCCAGGGTGGTGTTGCCGGCAAATCCGGCACCGGAAAGCCACGTGGAAAGGCCGGCGTAGCTCCAAGCGTCGAGGAGGGCATAGGCGGCCAAAACCACGAGTGCGCCGATGAGTGCGCGAACGAGGTAATTGGTGATAAAGCGACCGTACAGGCTCTTGACGGTTCGAACCGACCAGGCAAAGAGGCGTGCCGTCAGACCGAAGATAATGGCGCTGATAACAACGATGACAACCGTTTTGGGTGTCATGTTGGGAACGCTGGCGATGACATTCGCTTCGTACTCGGTACCCAGGGCGAGTGATGTAAAGTAGCCGGTAAACGAGGCGACCAGGCAGTAGATGCCTGCGGTGTAGTCGATTTTGCCGATAAAGCACATCTCCATGCCAAAGAAAGCTCCGGCAAGGGGCGAACCGAATACGGCGCCAAAGGCCGACGAGATGCCGGCGAGCATGAGGTCGTGATGGTCATGCTTTTCGAGGTGGGCGAGGCTCGAGATGTTGCTGGCGATGGTGCCGCCGATCTGCACCGCAGCTCCCTCGCGACCGGCCGATCCGCCCGTTAGGTGCGTGAGCGTGGAGCACACAAACGTGAGGACGGCCATGCGCATATGGATGAGGCGTGTGCCCAGAGCGGAGTCGATGACCAGGTTGTTGCCACGCTTGGCGGCGAGACCGTGGTTTTTGTACACCCATGCGGTGGCAACGCCCACAACGGGAAGCAGCGCGTAAATCCACGCATGGTGCTCACGATAATCGGTCGCGATATTCAGCGAGGCCAAAAACGCCCAAGCGGCAACGCCCATGGCGAGAGAGACGATGACGACGAGTATGAGCAACTTGGCGCTCGCGAATAGGTTGCGGACGTTGCGGCGCGTGTCGACAGCCAAGAGATGCTCGGAGCGGGTGAGCTGATGCCTGCCTGCCATGATGACGTCGTTAAGGGAGAAAAAGCCGCCGGCGTCGAGCGGTTGGGAATGATCCTGCGCCTCGTTTGCGTTTTCGGGTTTGTCGTTATGAGCCATATGTTCCTCTTTTAGGTTGCAACGCAAGCATTATAAAACGCGGTAAACGCGACGAGCCGGTGGGTTGGTTTCTATTCTGTTTCGCGGCCTGCAACCGACAGGTGTATTTGCGGGTACGGGCCGAGTCGCGGTCGTGCGTCGGGGGATTATACTGAGACAAGCATAAAGAATCGGCGCCCCTGTTGTGCGCCGTGGCATTAAGAGGTGCATATGGCAGAGAAACTCATTCCGCTGGAGGACGCGCAGTCGATTGTTCTGTCGCACGTTGCTCCGACCGATCTCGTCGAGATTCCCGTGTGGCAGGCCACCGGTCTTCCCTTGGCCGAGGACGCGGTGGCCGACATCGACATCTCGCCGTTTGCCAACAGTGCTATGGACGGATATGCCTTGCGCTCGGCGGACTTGGCGCAGGCGTCTGGCGAGGCGCCGGTGACGCTCGACGTTATCGGACACGAGGCTGCGGGACATGTGTTTGAGGGCGTAATCGGCGCGGGCGAGACGGTCCGCATCATGACGGGCGCGCCGGTAACCGAAGGTGCCGATGCCGTGGTGAAATACGAGATCGTCGATGTGCTCGACGGTGACGGCAACGAGGGCTCGCGTGTGAGGTTCTCGGCGCCGGCCAAGGTGGGGGAGAACGTTCGCTCTGCCGCCGAGGAGGCCCATGCCGGCGACGTCGTGATGCGCGCCGGTGAGGTAGTGGCTCCGGCCGGCGCCGGCCTGCTGGCAAGCGCCGGTTACGCGAGCGCGAAGGTCCATGCCGCTCCGCGCGTGGGCATTATCTCGCTGGGCACGGAGCTGGTCGCGCCGGGTGAGCTGCCGGCGCGCGGGCAGATTCGCGACTCCAACTCGTCGGCGTTGATGGCCGAAGCGCTCGATGCCGGCGCCGAGCCCGTGTTCTACGGCATTGCGCCCGATGATGAGCAGGCGATTGCCGAGCTGGTTCATCGTGCCGTGCAGGAGTGCGACTTTGTCATTACGAGCGGCGGCGCCTCTTCGGGCGATTACGACTATGTGACGGCGCTGGTCAGGCGCGAGGGCGAGGTGCTGTTCGATCGCATCTCGATGCGTCCGGGCAAAGCCATCACGTTTGGTCTGCTTGGGGACAAGCCATATTTGGGGCTTTCGGGCAATCCGGCCGCGGCGTATGTGGGCTTTGAGATGCTCGCCCGTCCGGCGATTCGCAAGATGCGCGGCTTTGCCGAGGGTGCGCGTCCCGTGCAGCAGGCGATATTGACGCACGGCGTGAAGAAGCGCCAGGACCGACGCTTCTTCGATCGCGCCACGGTTTTGCGCGACCCCGAGACCGATGAGTTGTTGGTGACCGAGGCTAAGACACAGAATTCGGCGTTGCTCGGCACGATGCAGCGGGCCAACTGCCTGCTGCGTATTGACGAAGGACCGTGCGAGCTCAAGGCGGGCGACGTCGTGGATGTCGTGCGTGTCGACCTGCCTGAGGGCACGGTGCTATAGGAGGAATGCTATGGAGCTGAAGATTTCGATTGTGACGTGCTCGGATACGCGCGACCTTGCCCAGGACGAGGCTGGGGCCGCACTCGAGGAACTTATCGAGGCACAGGGCTGGACGGTCGCCTCACATGTGGTCGTGCGCGACGACGTCAGCGAGATCGGTGATGCCATTGCGGAAGCCGCCGATGAGTGCCACGCCAATGTCGTGCTCACCTGCGGCGGAACGGGTCTTTCGATGCGCGACGTGACACCCGAGGCGACGCGTGCCGTCTGCGACCGCGATGTGCCGGGTATTGCCGAGGCGATTCGCGCGTACTCGATGACTAAGACGCGCCGCGCTATGCTCTCGCGCGCCGTGTGCATGCAACGAGGTCATACACTTGTCGTAAACTTTCCCGGTTCTACGAAGGCCGCCCGCGAAAGCTGGGAGGCCATAGCAGACCAGCTGGAGCACGCGGCTCAGATGACAGCGGGCGGCGGACATACCAACTAAGCGGTTTACCTGCGGCGGGGCGACCTAAACGGCTGCTCCGCTTTTGTTTTCCGCCGAAGCGACGCCGAGGTGCACGCTAACTCGAAACTATATTCTCTGGCGAGAATAATTTCTCACTATCATTATTCGCGCAGAAGTATAATCTGGTTGCAGATTAAAGCCCGCGGTGGGGTACCCGGGCACAAGGTCCGAAAGGGTTGAATATGTTCGATTTGGTTTCTCGCCGCGGATTCGTCTCGCTTTCTGCTGTCGCCGCTGCCGGCCTTGGTCTTGCCGGCTGCTCGGGCAGCAAGACGTCCGAGCCGGCCGGATCCGATGCCGGTTCTGCTAAGGCATCTTCCAAGAAAGCTGTCGAGCTGCAGGTCTTTGCCGCCAACTCGCTCGAGAAGGCCCTGCCCGAGGTTCAGGAGCTCTACACCGAGCAGACCGGCACCACCTTTGCCGACACGCAGTTTAAGGCGTCTGGCGACCTTGTCGAGCAGATGCGCGCCGGTGCCGCCGTCGACGTGCTCATCACCGCTTCCAAGGGCACCATGGATGACGCTGAGACCGCCGAGCTCGTCGACGCCGACACGCGTGAGGACATGTTTGTCAACGACCTCGTGATTATTCGCGCCGAGGGCTCCGACACCAAGATCGAGGCCATCGCCGACGTCGCGAACCTGGACGGCAAGATTGCCATCGGCGACGCCAAGACCGTCCCCGCCGGCAAGTACGCCAACCAGGCGCTGGCTTCCGTGGGCCTCTACACCGGCACCGAGGGCGACGACGGCGAGCCTGCGCCCGAGATCGCCGACAAGGTGGCCCTGGCCGACAAAGTTGGTACCGCCGCCGCCTATGTGTCCACGGGCGACTGCGTGGCCGGCTTTGTCTACAGCTCCGATATCTTCCGCTACGACGGAATCGAGGAGGCCTTCGTGTGTCCCGAGGACTCGCACAAGCCCATCGTGTATCCGGGCGCTGTCGCCGAGAGCTCCGAGCATGCCGACGAAGCCAAGGCGTTCATCGACTTCTGTCTGACCAACAAAAAGGCCCAGAAGATTTGGGCCAAGTACGGCTTTGAGCTTTCCGCGTAGTGCGGCTTGGCGCGATAATTCCATCGTTTTGTGTTTCACTCCGTCCTTGTATTCGCTTGGAGCTTTTCGTGCTTAATAGATTCCGCATGCTTGTCGCCTGTGCTTTGACCTTCGCGCTTTGCTGGGTGCCGGGATTTGCGTTTGCTGGGGACGCTGAGGACGGGGCCCAGGTTGCTGCGACTGCCCATGGGCTTTCCTATGGGATCGAGGGTTTTGAGCGGTTGGCCAAGGGGACCGCTCGTGCCATGGAGGGCCAGCCTGAGGGCTATCGGTTTCCCGTTGACGAGGACGTGGACCTTGTAGTGGCGCCTGCCGCCGATCGCGTTGTGGTGTGGATATCGCCCAAGGCGGTCGAGAAGTATGGGTTGGATCCGCAGGACAACGAGTGCGTATCGGGTCTCAAGGCCCTCGTCTGTGAGCTCGACAGCGCAAACTGCATGGGAGGTGCGCAGCTGGGGGACGTGGATCTTCCTTGGTATGTCACGGCGGAAACAACGTTTGATGCCGGCGGGTATACCTATAGCTTTGACGAGCGCGGTGCGGATGGGGACCGCTATGTGGTGATTGCATCAGCCTCGGGTGATGCCAAGGGCGGCGCGCGTTGGCTTGATAGCGCTCAAATGGTAGAGGCATCGTCTGTCGTGTTGCGGGATGAGCAGGGCCCCTTGACCTCCTTGGCCTCCTTTTTGGGCGACATCGACTATCGTCCGTTTTGGGTGTCTATCAAAACGAGCGGCCTCGCCCTGCTGATCTCCTTTGCGCTGGGCCTGTTTGCCGCATGGAAGACCATGGGTACTACGAGCCGTATCAAGGGCCTGCTCGACTCGGTCTTTACCATCCCTATGGTGCTGCCGCCCACGGTTTGCGGCTTTCTGCTCCTCATGCTGTTTGGTCGATCGACCGGGGTCGGTCGGTGGCTTATCGCGCATGGCATCTCGATCGTCTTTACGTGGCCCGCGGCGGTGATATCCGCCGTGGTGGTGTCGTTTCCCCTGGTCTACCGCACGGCGCTCGGAGCCTTCGAGAGCCTCGACACGCAGATGCTCGACGCCGCGCGAACCTTGGGATGGTCCGAACGTCGCATCTTTGCCAAGCTCATGATGCCGCTTGGCTGGCCCTCGATTGCCGCCGGCACGGTGCTCGCCTTCGCGCGTGCCATGGGCGAGTTTGGCTGCACCCTGTTCTTTGCGGGCAACTACGCCGGCATTACCCAGACCATCCCCATCGCCATCTACTTTGAGTGGATGGGCGGCAACACGTCGGTGGCGCTCTTTTGGGTCATCGTCGTAATCGTGTTCAGTTTCCTGGTCATCCTGTTCATCAATATGTACACCGCTCATTCGCAAAAGTATCGCGAGCGGGGCCTTTCCCGTGCGGAGCGCAAGCGGATCAAAGATCTTGCCGGACAGGGCGATTCGCTCGACCCGGCGGGCGGCGATGCCTTGCGTATCGATCGCGAGGCGCTGGCCGAGCTCATGCGCGATGATGCCGCTTTGCAGGGAGGTCGATAGGCCATGTCGCTCGTTCTGGATATCAAAAAGCGCTATCCCGGGTTTATGCTCGACATGCAGCTTGAGGCCGGCGAGGATCGTGTGGCGCTGCTCGGTGCCTCGGGTTGCGGCAAGAGCTGTACGCTGCGCTGCATCGCCGGCGTGGAGACGCCCGACGAGGGCAAGATCGTCGTCAACGGCGTGACCTTTTTTGACTCGGCGACGGGCATCAACCTGTCGCCCCAGGAGCGAAAATGCGCCCTGCTGTTCCAAAACTATCAGCTGTTTCCCAACATGACGGTGGCCGATAACGTATGCGCCGGTGTAAAGGATGCGGGCGACGCCGCCGCGCGCAAAAAGCTCGCCGAGCGCTATCTGGGCATTTTCGGTCTGTCCGATTTTGCCGACCGCTATCCCGCGCGACTCTCGGGCGGTCAGCAACAACGTGTGGCGCTTGCCCGCATGGTGGCGGCGCATCCGGGCATTTTTATGTTCGACGAGCCCATGAGCGCACTCGATTCCTATCTTAAGAGCGCCCTCGAACAGAACATGCTCGACCTGTTCGATGTATGCAACCGCACCGTGCTCTACGTGAGTCACGACATCGACGAAGCGTGCCGCCTGTGCGGGCGCATCTGCGTGATGCACGACGGGCATGTTGAGGAGATCGGCTCCGTCGAGGACGTGGTCCGCCGTCCGCAGACGCTGGCGGCACTGCGCCTGACGGGCTGCAAGAACACAAGCCGGGCGCGCAAGATCGGCGACGAAGAAGTTGAGGCCCTCGACTGGGGCATGACCTTTAATGTGGGTCGCGAGGTTCCCGATAATGCAGCGTACCTGGGCATTCGCGCAAGCTACTTCCATGTTGACAATCGCGCGGAGCGGGGACGCAACAGCTATGATTTGCACGTGGCCCGCGTGAGCGATTCGCGTTTTGAGCGCCTGGTGCTGCTGGACGTGCCGCGCGCTGATGCGCCCACGCGTCTGCAGTGGAAGGTCAACAAGGTGGGCGTGCCTGTCGACGAGCTGCCGCAAGCAGGCGAGACGCTGCGCATGCACTTCGATGCGAGTAGAATCCACTTGGTTTGTCGATAGCGCCGGGTAATGCCGTCGGGGATATAAGCCTCGGCGGCTTTGTCTTGCCGCGCGCCGAATGAGGGATGGCAAACTCTTATCAATTAAGATAATTATTTATTAAACGACGGCACACGAGGCTGTCGTACGAATGTCAACGGTGTTCGCATGGTCGACGACCGTTGATATAGTTGACCTTAACTTGTAAAGGAGGGTGCGCACATGCCGCAGATGACATACATTCGCCGCGTTGCCGCGCGTGCCCTATATATGGCTCGGAGCCGCATATGAGCAGGTATGTTCACGGCTCCGGGAGAGACGACGCACAACTAAATAATCAGCTGCAAAGCAGGTTCCCCAAAATTCCGGGTTTAGGCGCGGTCGGGTTTTCGCCACCCACCGTGCAGCAATACCGTAGCTATTCATTTTTGATTCGAGAGGGGAACCGTCATGGCTGAAGAATTTGATTTCCATCCGATGTGGGAGAGCCTCGGCATGAATCTTGCCGACCACGACATGCTGCTGGGCGCCGTGGGCCAGATGTACGGCGATATGTTCCTGACGCAGAACAATCGCCCCAAGTCCACGTCCTACCTGGATTTTGTCGCCACCAACATCCACAGCGGCCGTATTAAGGAGATGCTCGACAAGAAGGAGGCCGGCGAGGCCACCAAGATCGTCGGTTCGTTCTGTGTGTACGTGCCCGAGGAGATCGTACTTGCCTGTGACGGCATTCCCGTTGGTCTGTGCTCGGGTGCCGACTGGGCGACCGACAAGGTCGAGGAGCATCTGCCGCGCAACACCTGCCCGCTCATCAAGAGCTTTGCCGGCTTTAAGCTGGGCGAGGTCTGCCCCTACATTGAGTCGAGTGACTTGGTGGTAGGCGAGAACACCTGCGATGGCAAGAAGAAGGCCTACGAGTTCTTTGCCACGCAAAAGAACATGTACGTCATGGATATTCCCAACGTGCACGACGAGTCGACGCTCGTGACCTGGAAGGCCGAGGTTAAAAAGCTTGCCGCCAAGATCGAGGAAGAGTGCGGCGTCACGATTACGCCTGAGCGCCTGAAGGCCGCCATCCACGCCGTCAACGAGAAGCGTCGCGCCCTGCAGCGTCTGGCTGCGACCCGCGCTGCCGATCCGGCGCCCATCAGCGGTCTCGACAGCCTGCTGACCGTTCAGGCCGCCTTTATGGATAACACGCCGCGTCTGACCGGCGCCATCAACGAAATGGCGGCTGAGTGCGAGCAGCGCGTTGAGGCCGGCGAGGGTGTGGCGCCCAAGGGCACCAAGCGCATCCTGTACACCGGTACGCCCATGGCCGTGCCCAACTGGAAGCTGTTCAACCTCATCGAGAAGGCCGGCGACGTCGTGGTGGGCGAGGAGTCCTGCACGGGCTCGCGCTACTACAAGGACCTGGTCGACGAGTCCGGTGAGACGGTTGACGAGATGCTCGACGCCATCGCCGAGCGCTACTTTAAGATCAACTGCGCCGTCTTTACGCCCAACGACCAGCGTATGAAGGACATTGTCCAGATGGCCAAGGACCTGCATGCCGACGGCATCGTCGACGTGGCCTTGCAGTTCTGCACGCTCTACGAGATGGAGTCGTTTGCCGTGGAGAAGGCCGCCGAAGAGGCCGGCATCCCGTTTATGCACATCACGACCGACTACGCCGGCGAGGATGCAGGCCAACTGCAAACCAGGATTGAGGCTTTCTTGGAAACCATTTAGGGCTATCCGGTCCAGCGGCTTCCCCAAGCACCCGATCTTGCCGTTCAAACCATCGCTTGCATACCAAAGTACGCGGCGCTCCTCTTTCACGGCAACCTCGGGCACCTGGGAAAGTCGTTTCTTTGGTTGGTTAAAAGGTTTGTTAAGGAGTTATATGTCGGAAAATATTGAGCAGCCGTTGCCGTCCACGTTTGAGGAGTTCAACGAGCAACGCAAGGCGGCGTTTATTCGCGTCAAGGATTATAAGCAGGCGGGTAATCGCCTGGTCGGTTTTCTGTGCAGCTACACGCCGCTCGAGATTATCGATGCCGCGGGGGCTGCGAGCGTGGCGCTGTGCGGCACGTCCGACGAGGTGATTCCCGAGGCCGAGAAGGTGCTGCCGGCAAACCTGTGCCCGCTCATCAAGTCTACGTATGGTTTTGCCTATTCGCAAAAGTGCCCGTTTACGTACTTTAGCGACATGATCATCGGCGAGACCACCTGCGACGGCAAGAAGAAGATGTACGAGCTACTCAACGAGCTCAAGCGCACGCACATTCTGCATCTTCCGCAGGGCCGCGATCGCGCCTACGAGCGTGAAGGCTGGTACGAGGAGTGCCGCCTGCTCAAGGAGGAGCTCGAGGGTTTCTACGGCATCACGATTACCGACGATGACCTGCGCGCTGCCGTTCGTCGTCGCAACCGCTTGCGTGCGGCCCAGCTCGAAATGTTTGCGCTGCAGGCCAACCAGCCGGCGGCCATGAGCGGCGTCGACCTGATGAGTACCATGTTTGCCGGTACGTTCAGCTTTGATATCGAGGCCTATACGCAGCAGCTGGAGCAAAAGGTTGTCAAGCTGCGCGAGGCCTACGACGCGGGCGAGCGCCCGGTTGCGGCGGATGCCAAGCGCATTCTGATCACCGGCTGCCCGGTGGGCGGCGTAATCAACAAGATCGGTCGCACCATCGAGTCCAACGGCGGTGTGGTCGTGTGCATGGACGACTGCTCGGGCGAGCGCACAGCGGCTATGATGATCGACCCGGACGCGCCCGACATTCTGCGCGCCATCGCCGACCGTTACCTGGATATCAACTGCTCGGTCATGACGCCTAACGACGGCCGCATGGAGAACACACTGACCATGTGCGAGAAGTACCATGTCGATGGCGTAGTGGAGAGCGTGCTACAGGCGTGCCATACCTTTAACGTGGAGAGTGCGCGCATGCAGGAGGCCGTCGAGGGTGCGGGTATTCCGTATATGAAGATCGAGACCGACTACAGCAACGGTGACATGGGCCAGATCGAGACCCGTATCGCCGCCTTCATCGAAACCCTCTAGCTTCCTCAGGCACCGGATCTTGCTCCTCAAACCGTCGCTTGCGTACCCAAAGTACGCTGCGCTCCTCTTTCGGGGCAATCTCCGCCACCTGAGAAACCTAGAGCTAAGGCGCCTGAACGCGCCGCTATCTTTGATGTTTAGATTGGGAGAGAGCCATGATAGGGATCGGGATCGATATCGGGTCTACGGCGGCTAAGGCTGCTGTGGTCGACGGGGAGGGTTCGGTGGCGTGGACGTGCGTGCAGCCAACCGGGTTCTCCTCGGTCGATGCTTCCGAGCGGCTGCGCGAGGCGCTGGCAGCGGCCGGCTATGACGTGGCAGCCGACGATGTGCGTGTGGTCGCGACTGGCTACGGTCGTGTCGCCGTGCCCTATGCGCACAAGGTCGTGACCGAGATCACCTGCCACGGCACCGGTGCCGTGCGCCTGTTTGGCGATCACGGGACCGTGATTGACGTGGGCGGCCAGGACACCAAGGTCATCCAGCTTAAAGGCGGCCGCGTGGCCAAATTTGCCATGAACGACAAGTGCGCTGCCGGCACAGGCCGTTTTTTGGAAATCATGGCCGACCGTCTGGGTATTTCCCAGCAGCAGATGGCCGATCTGGCGCGTTCCGGCGAGCCCACCAAGATCAGCAGCATGTGCACGGTGTTTGCCGAAAGCGAGGTTATCAGCCTGATCGGTCGCGGTGAGTCGCGCGAGAACATTGCGCGTGGCGTGATCGAGAGCGTGGTCTCGCGCGTGGCGACCATGGCCGGGCAGGCCGCGGGCGCCCCGTACTACCTGACCGGTGGTCTGTGCGAGAACGCCTACGTTGTGGAGCGGCTGGGCGAGCTACTGGGGTCGCCGGTGACCACCTCGCCCCAGGCTCGCTTTGCCGGAGCGATCGGCGCGGCGATTCGCGCACAGGCGCTCAATTAATGCATCCGCCGCAGGCTCGCATTCATGCGTATACTGGGAGAAATGATTGACCGAAGAGAGGAGGTATCGATGGCTGACGATCAGATTAAGCTCACGTCCATGACTGCTGCGAGCGGTTGAGCCGCTAAGTTGGCTCCTGGAGCCCTCGCCCAGGTCCTGGGCGATTTACCCAATGTGCATAACGACAACTTGCTCGTAGGGTTCGATACCTCCGACGATGCGAGCGTCTTCCGTGTTGGCGATAACTTGGGCCTCGTTCAGTCCGTCGACTTCTTCCCACCGATGGTCGACGACCCGTTTCTGTTTGGCCAGATCGCCGCGGCCAACTCGCTGTCGGACATCTACGCCATGGGCGGGCGGCCGAGCCATGCCATGAACCTGCTCTGCATACCCAGTTGCCTGGGCGTTGAGGTTGCCGGGCAGATTTTGGCAGGCGGTGCCGACAAGTGCGTCGAGGCGGGTTGCTCCATCGCGGGCGGCCACACCATCAACGACGACGAGCCCAAGTACGGCCTGTCCGTGAGCGGCTTTGTTGCGCTCGACCACATGCTCGCCAACAGCGGCGCGCGCGTGGGCGATGTCCTGCTGCTGACCAAGGCGATCGGCTCAGGCATCATCACCACGGCCATTAAGGGCGAGCTCATCGAGCAGGACGAGGCCGCAGCCGTGTTTGACTCGATGCGTACCCTCAACGAGGCCCCGATTCGTCTGACCGAGGGACTCGAGCTTCACGGCTGTACTGACATTACGGGCTTTGGTCTGATCGGGCACGCGTGCGAGATGGCCGAGGGCTCGGGCGTGCAGGTTGAGCTTGCGTCGGGGGCGGTGCCGCTCTTTGACCAGGTGCTCGACATGGCGCGTCTGGGCATTATCCCCGCGGGCTCCTACCGCAACCAGGACTTCTTTGGCCCGCGCGTGGCTGCCGACGAGGACCTGGAGCCGGGCATACTGGATGCGCTGTACGATCCGCAGACTTCGGGTGGTTTGCTTATTGCGGCGCCCGCGAGGGATGTGGACGAGCTTGCGCGTCGCCTGGATGCCGAGGGGCGCATCGCGGCCGTTGTCGGGCGCGTGTGCGAGGCGGAGCCGGGCGGTCCTGCCGTCCGCGTTGTCCGTTAACGACACGTTTATTGAGCTATGTACCGTTCTAAAACGATTTATTCGAAAGGAAAAACTATGTCTACCAAGATTGAAGTCAATGCCATGGGCGATGCCTGCCCGCTGCCCGTCGTCAAGACGCTCAAAGCCCTGAAGCAGCTTGAAGGCGAGGGCGCCGTCGTGACCTCGGTCGACAACGAGACCGCCGTCAAGAACATCTCCAAGATGGCGCAGGAGAAGGGCTGTACGGCCTCGGTCGAGAAGGTTTCTGACGCCGAGTGGCACGTGACCGTGGCGACCTCTGGCGCCGTTGCCGTGGCCGATCCCGAGCAGGATGGTGCCGCTTTCTGCGACGCCAGCGCCGGCAAGGGTAAACTCGTCATTTCCGTCTACACCGACTGCATGGGCCGCGGCGACGACGAGCTGGGCCACAAGCTCATGAAGGCCTTTATCTTTGCCGTGACGCAGCAGGAGGAGCTGCCCGCGACCATGCTGTTCTACAACGGCGGCGCCAAGCTCACCGTAGAGGGCTCTCCGGTGCTCGATGACCTGAAGGGGCTGGCGGAGCAGGGTGTCGAGATTCTCACCTGCGGTACCTGCCTGGACCACTTTGGCATTAAGGACCAGCTTGCGGTGGGCGAGGTCACCAACATGTATGTGATCGTGGAGAAGATGGAGCAGGCCGTGCGCGTCGTGCGCCCGTAGCGTATTGGTTGGAGTTGCCATGAGGGAGAAGTGCCCGGCGCTTGTCATCACGTTTCCTACCACGGCGGCCGCCATGGGTTGTGAATCCCTGTGCATCGAGCGCGGTCTTCCCGGGCGGACGATTCCCGTGCCCGGGGAGGTCGCTGCCGGCTGCGGTTTGGCGTGGAAGGCGTTGCCTGCCGATGAGGAGCTGCTGCGCGGCGAACTCGCCGCGGCGGGCGTTCCCACCGAGGGCTTTACGGTGATCGACATGTGGGAGGTCGTGCGATGATCTACCTGGATAACGCGGCGACGACCATGCACAAGCCGCAGGCGGTCATCGATGCCGTGACGCAAGCGATGTGCTCGCTCGGCAATGCCGGGCGCGGCGCCACGTCGGGTGCCCTCGACGCCGCTCGTACCATTCACGGTTGCCGTGCCAAGCTCGCGCGCTTGCTGGGCTGCCCGCGGGCCGACCATGTTTGTTTTACGCCCAACTCCACTGCGGCGCTCAACACCGTCATCAATGGCGTGGTGCGCCCCGGCGACCGTGTGGTCACAACGGTGCTCGAGCACAACTCCGCGCTACGTCCGCTCAATCGCTTGGCAACGGAGCAAGGTGTGACGGTTGAGCATGCGGGTTGCGATGCGAGCGGCGTGCTCGACTACGACGAGCTCGAGCGGTTGGTCATGCCGGGCACGCGTGCTGTGGTGGTGACGCACGCCTCCAATGTGACCGGCAACGCGGTCGACGTTTCGCGTGTGGCTGCCATCGCGCACGCGGCCGGCGCGCTGGCGATCGTCGACGCCTCGCAGTCTGCCGGTACGGCGAAGATTGACATGGATGCCATGGGGCTCGATGTTGTGTGCTTTACCGGCCACAAGGGGCTCATGGGTCCGCAGGGGACCGGCGGCCTGGCCGTGGCGGAGGGCATTGACGTGGCTCCGTGGGCCATGGGCGGCACGGGCGTGCACAGCTTCGATGCGCTGCAGCCGCTTGGGTGGCCCACGCGCCTTGAGGCGGGCACGCTCAACGGTCATGGCATCGCGGGACTTTCCGCTGGTCTCGACTTTATCGAGGCCCAGGGTGGGGTCGAGGCGATTGCTGCCCACGAGCGTGCGCTCGCTGATCGCTTCCTTGCCGGTGTGCGCAAGATTCCGGGGATTAAGCTCTACGGTGCCTTTGACCAGCAGACGCGCTCTGCGATTGTGTCGCTCAACGTAGCCGATATCGACTCTGCCGAGATCTCGGATGCGCTCATGCAAGGGTGGGGGATTGCGACCCGTCCCGGTGCCCATTGTGCCCCGCTCATGCACCGCGCGCTCGGGACCGAGCGCCAGGGCGTCGTTCGCTTCTCGTTTGGGTATTTCAACACGGACGAGGAAGTCGACACCGCGATTGACGCTTTGCGCGATTTAGCCTGCTAGAGCGTATATACTTGCGGGACGGGTCTTTTGCCCGTCCCGTTTTTGTTTCGACCCGAAAGGTGTGCCTATGGCCTCATCCGCCCCGCGCGGCCTGCGCTCCGACCATGTCGTTACCGTCGGCATTGCGCTGTTCTCGATGCTCTTTGGCGCCGGCAACCTCATCATTCCGCCGTTGCTGACACTTCAGGCCGGCACGGCCACGCCGCTTGCCATGATCGGCTTTTTGATTGCCGCTATCGGTCTGCCTGTTATGGGCTTTATCGCCGTCGCGCTCGCCGGCACGGCGCGCGAGCTTGCCGGCCGCGTTCATCCTAAGTTTGGCGAATTTTTCGTTGCGGCGGTCTACCTGGCCATCGGTCCGTGCCTGGCCATTCCGCGCACAAGCTCTACGGCGTTCGAGATGCTGGTGCCGCTGCTGCCCGAGGGCGTTTCGCTCGGCGTAGCACGTCTGGTGTTTGCCATCGGGTTCTTCGTCGTCGCGTTTGTGCTCACGCTGCGCCCGGGTGTCATCACGCGCGTGCTCGGCCGCATTACGGGCCCCGCGCTCATTGCGCTCATCGTGCTGGTCGTGGGTGCTGCCGTGATTTCGCCGCTGGGACCGGCTGCCGCGCCTCAGGCTCCCTACGATGCAGGTGCCGCCGTGCAGGGCTTCTTGACCGGCTATCAGACCATGGACCTGCTCGCGTCACTCGCCTTCGGCATCATCATCGCCGAGACCATCCACGAGTTGGGTGTTACCGATGACAAACGCGTGGCCTTCGAGATTTCGCGTTCCGGTGTGATCGCGGGCGTGCTCATGGCCATCATCTACTGCGGCTTGGGGCTTGCCGGTATGCAGCTCGGCACCGTGATGCCCGACGCTACCAACGGCGCCGCCATCCTTGCCCGCTCTGCCTCCATGCACTTTGGCCTTGCCGGCACGGTCGTGGTCTTCGCCATCTTCTTTCTCGCCTGCATGAACGTGTGCATTGGCCTTATCAGCTGCTGCTCGCGTTACTTCTGCGAGACGTATGTGGTCGAAGGGGGAGCGGATGTTTCCGAGGAGGCCATGCGCCGCCCCTTTGCGATTCTCGCCTTTGTGTTCGCGGCGTTTTCGTGCGTGCTCTCCAACGTGGGCCTCGACGTGATTCTTATGTTCTCGGTGCCTATGCTCAACGCCTTGTATCCCGTTGCCATCGTACTGGTACTGATGGGCCTGGTGCACGGCTTTTGCGACGCTCATCCGCAGGTGTGGGTGTGGGTCGGCGGCGTGGTTGCTGTGCAGAGTGTGATCACCTCGGTCCGCGATGCGTTCTTTGTGGGCACGTGGCTGCCCTTTGATGCGCTACCCCTGGCTGACATCGGTGCCGCGTGGGCGCCGGTTGCCGTGGTTGCCTTTGTGATCGGTCTGCTCCATAGTCGTTTTGTCGCACATTCGAGGAGCTAGGGTTTCTGCGCTTGCACGGGCGGGGAGTCTCCCCTATAATTTCCTTCGCTTTGGGACACGCAAGGTTTAGACCTTAGCTGCTCAACACCTTCGGGACGTGGCGCAGTTTGGTAGCGCGCCTGCTTTGGGAGCAGGATGTCGCAGGTTCAAATCCTGTCGTCCCGACCATATCTTGCGGGCGTAGTTCAATGGTAGAACCCCAGCCTTCCAAGCTGATGACGCGGGTTCGATTCCCGTCGCCCGCTCCATAAGATAGACGAACGGCTCTGGCTCCATTTGGTGCCAGAGCCGTTTTCATATACATGCCGGGGACCCCACATCCCCTTCTAAGTTGCGGTGAAATAGTTCCTGGATTAGCCACAAAAGCTGTTATGGGGGTGCGGACGATTTCTTGGACCGCGCCTAGGCGTATCCAAGCTTCCTGCGGTACTCCATCGGGCTCAGCCACCCGAGGGACTTCTTGATCCGCTCCTCACGATAGTACACGAGGTAGGCCTCGAGCCTTCCCATGAA
>DBEYYU010000075.1:0-35484 GCA_048184855.1 Collinsella aerofaciens | reverse complement strand
CTCGGAGCCGAAGAACTCCGGTGCGTCGAGCGTCGGCTCGTAGACCACCACGGGCACGCCCTTGGCCTTCACGCGCTTCATGACGCCCTGGATGGAGCTCGCGCGGAAGTTGTCGGAGTTGGACTTCATCGTCAGGCGGTAGACGCCCACGACCGGCTTCTCCTTGCCCTCGTAGACGCGGTCCCACACCATCTGCAGCACCTCGTCGGCCACGAAGTCCTTTCGGGTGCGGTTGGCCTCCACGATGGCCTCGATCAGGTTCTGGGGCACGTCCCTGTAGTTGGCGAGCAGCTGCTTGGTGTCCTTGGGGAGACAGTAGCCGCCGTAGCCGAAGCTGGGGTTGTTGTAGTGGCTGCCGATGCGCGGCTCCAGGCACACGCCGTCGATGACGTCGCGGGTGTTGAGCCCGCGGACCTCGCAGTAGGTGTCGAGCTCGTTGAAGTAGGCCACGCGCAGCGCCAGGTAGGTGTTGGCGAAGAGCTTCACGGCCTCTGCCTCGGTGGTTCCCAGCACGAGCTCCGGGATGCCCCTGGAGCCGTCGGCGTTCACGCGCTCCAGCTCGGAGGGGTCGGCGCCCTGGGCGAGCAGGCCGGCGAACTTCTCGGCGGCCGCGACGGCCTCGGGGTCGTCCTTCGGCGCGCCAACCACGATGCGGCTGGGGTGCAGGTTGTCGTAGAGCGCTTTGCTCTCGCGCAGGAACTCGGGGCTGAAGAAGATCTTGCTGTCGCCGAGCCTCTCGCGCAGGCCCGCGGTGTAGCCGACGGGGATGGTCGACTTGATGACGATCCAGGCGTCCGGGTTCACCGAGCGAACGGCGGCGATGGCGGCCTCGACGGAGCTCGTGTCGAAGAAATTCCTGTCCGAGTCGTAGTTGGTGGGCGTGGCGATCACGGCGTAGTCGGCGTCCGTGTAGGCCTCGGCCACGTCCACGGTGGCGTGCAGGTCGAGCTCGCGCTCCCCCGCCTTGGCCTCTGCCAGGAAGCGCTCGATTTCGTCGTCCTGGATGGGCGACTGGTAGTTGTTGATCTTCTCGACCTTCTCGGGCACGATGTCCAGCGCGTGCACCTCGTTGTACTGCGAAAGAAGTACGGCGAGGGACAGGCCGACATAGCCGGTACCGGCGACAGCGATTTTCATGGGAATCTTCTTTCTATCTGGGGTTTTCAAGGTGCCATACGTGATGGAACGATCAGAATGAGCTATCTCTTAATTAGAGCCGTGAGGTATTTCAGCTGGCCAGTGAGCGCATATCCAGTGATTAGCGCAATGCTGCTCACAAGCAACTTTACGATGAGAGAGAGGAAAACATCTTCCATGGTTATAAAGGCGCCAACTCCCGCAACAGCAGCAATGCCCACGATGCCAACAGCAATCTCAGGCAAGAAATTTAGCAGGCAATAGTAAGGTCTGCCGAAACCACGTTTCACTAGGAAATACGCTAGGGGAACCATATGAAGGCAGTATGCTACGAAGATGCCGTAAGCCACTGTGAGGATGGAACCGCCAGCCAGGCCCGCCACCAGCCCGGAAATGGTGATCGCGGTGTTCACAAGACCAACCTTAAACATGTAATCGGTGCGTCCTATGCTCTGGAAAAACGCACCCGAAGGGTTGCCCATCATCTGGAAGTAGACCGACAAAGCAAGCACGGCGAACACCGGCGCGGCTTGCTCCCATCCTGGCCCGTAGAAGACAGCAATGATTTCCGCCGAAGCACAGCTGAATACCACCGCCACAGCAACACCCACTAGCGAGAGCAGCTTTTCGATACGCATCCAGCACTCGTAGATGCGGTCGACATCGTCTTGATGCTCTGCCATGAACGGCTGGATGACCGAGCCTATGACACTGGAGAACGCTGTCATGGGATAGGTTGTCAATTTATAAGCCTTATCGTAAAAGCCCAAGGCCGCAGTTCCCTGCATACCGCCAACGAGCATGTTATCGAGGTTGCGGGAGAAGTAATTGACCAAGCTGAACCCAAACTGGTAAGCAGAATAGGAGAATATCTTCTTAAGCGTGCAAATGAAATGAGCGTTTATCTGCCTGATTGGTCGCGCTACGATGTTCCAGAAGAACACCACCGCTGCAGATAGCACAGTCTGAAGGACGAGCGCATAGCAGCCCGCACCCAAGGCGGAGGCCGCGATTGCGACCCCTCCAGAGACTACTGTAGCCGCCACAAGACGTACGCCAATGGCGGCGAAGCGCAACTCCTTGAGCATAAGGCCATTTGGCACCATATTGAGCGTGGAGAACAGCAGCGCGGGGGCCGAGGCAAGGCACAAGGGCACAAGCCGGGCGTCCCCGTAGACTGCGGCGATGAATGGCGATGCGGCACAAAAGGCCAGAGAAAGCCCTGCAGCCAAAAGTGCCGAAAATGCAAATAGACCGCCATAATCACGTTCCGTAAGGTCGCGATACTGCACGATAGCAGTGCCCACGCCCATATCAGAAAGCAAGCTGAATAGCCCAGTGAACACGGTGACAATAGCCATAAGCCCAAAGTCACCCGGCGAGATAAGTCTTGCCAGCACAGCCGTTATCACGAGTTGAGCACCCATGCTGACATACTTAGACCCAAACTGCATAAGGGCAGCACTGCGCATGCCCGTATTTGATTTAGACACTTTCCATATTCCAAACTTTAGCGGCCTCAATGGCCTGGTATATCTGTTCCTCTTGTGGATTACACGCGCCGGCACGCCGCCAACAACCGGTCGCTCCGGGAAATTACGCGCGACCACTTCACCCACAATGGCGTGCGAGCCAACAGTGACGCCGGACATTATTTGTACGCAGCACCCGATCCAAGCGTCATTGCCCAACACTTTCTCAGCCCAACGTTGCTTTGCTCATTCATCGGTTTATCAAGTCTTTGATGGCGATGCAAGACCGTACGCACGAGAGAACCATAGGCAACATTCAGTCGCGCCCAATGACGTCTTTCACGCATTCGAGGTAGCCAGCATCCCACCGTTGACATACGCCCCTCCCGATGAATATATGTTCAGGATAACGAATCGCTATGTCGGCCGTCGGTCAACCGAGAGAGCCGATCCCCTCAGTTCCTGCATGTTAGTCTCAAGTCATTCGTTAACCTTGGATTGCGAAAGCCTATTCTGAACATTAGGAAGAAGTCACACGATATCCCTCCTCGAAATACGATGGACTCAATCCATAGCGGCACATGAGCTCGGCCATGATGGCATCGTTACGCCCTCCCGCCACATTCGCGTTGCAAAGAGCGTCTGAACGAGGACCCTCCAATTGATAGGGATGATTCTGTCTGTTCGGAGCATATGCCACCTCGATGCCGTTGGCGAGCTCGAAGAACTTGAGATAAAGGTCGTCTGCAGGCCAGGCTACTCCACGTATGGCCTCTATATCCAGCGATGCGAGATCGAAAGCTGCGGCAGGATACAACGCCCCGGCGCCGCCGGTTGCAAGCAACCGGCGGCTGGGGGCTGAAAAAGCGTCCTTATGCTCCCAGCCCCATTTTTCATAAGGAAGTAAATCTCCGGCAACATCAAACCCTATGAGATGGCAGCGCCTTGCCACAACGCAATAGGGAACAGCCTCGTGGGCCGTGAGAAGCGATTCGACCATGTCTGCTGGATAGATGAGATCATCGTCCGCCGTGATAATGAGCGAGTCCGGGAACTCTTGAAATGCGAAGAGATATTTCTTGTGCGGCCCCAAATCCTCGTAACCCATTCTGATTTCAAGACCATATTGTTCAAGGTCAAGCAAATCATCGGAAAGCGTGTCCCTTTGGATAGACTCATCAAGATAAAGCAGAACCTTTGAGGGTCTCACTGATTGCATGAGTAGGGAACGGATGGCCATATGGACCGCATTGAGACGCGCCCCATAGCTTGTAAGAGATATATATGTATTATTGCTGATGGGCGCGCTCATGTAAGGGCGAAAATCAAATTTACTGACCTCACGCAGCCTGGAACGCCTCTCAATCTCGAACCTAACAAGCGAAGGGTGCCTAACACAGCGAGCGGCTTTTCTTAATAACATGCAATTCCTAACCACGATGAGCATTAAGTTTCTTAAGAGCCTGCTTCGCATTGTGACCAACAACGCGATATGCTTTATGTATAAAAGCAAAGGGAGCAAGCGCAAACGAGGATAACAGCTGGACTGCGCCCTCAGCACTCGCGTTCATTCCAACGAGCATCATGCCGACGCGATAGTGCATCGCATGCTCTACACGACGCCTTTGGTTGAGCGTAAACACCCCAGAATACTCCCGTATGAGCCGATCATAGTTCAGCTCCCCCGCCAAAGACTTGCCGCTCGTGCTTATCCTCACCGTCCCTAAGTCATCGTAGTAGACTGAGAGCACCTCGGGGACGCATCTAATCTGGAAGCCCGCTATCAAAAGCTTGAACATGAGAATGGAGTCCTGCTTCGCAGGCGTATCGCTGAAGCAACCGACGCTCCGTAACGCATCCTTGCGCGCCAGCCATTGGCTCGTCGCCGCAATACAGCCGCAGTAGGCCTGCTCGAAAACAGGCACCCCGTTGCAGACTCGGCGGTAGTAAATCTCTGTACCATCGGACTGGACGCCCTTGCAGTGCGCATAGGTCAACGACACATTAGGATCGGACATTGGTTCCATCTGCAGCTCTAGCTTGCGCGGTAGAAACTCATCATCATCGTCAAGAAAGGCAACAAAATCGGCCTTTGAAGCATCGATGCCAGTGTTACGCGCAAGCGATCCGCCTCCGTTTTTTTCGCGAACGACATAGCGCAATTCAACGCCCGGCCGAGTCTCGAATGCAAGAACACGAGCTTGAGTCTCAAGCTGTTGATTCGTGCCTTTACCATTGTCATCTACGACAACAATCTCGATATTAGAGTAAGTCTGGGAATTGACACTTTCCAATGCCCGAGTCAGCATGTCAGAACGTGAATATGTCGGGATCACGACACTGACTAATGGGGCGTTTGAATTCACTGAAGGCATCACCATCTCATAAACCCTTCGGGCCGATAACGTCACTGACTGCGGAGTCGACAGAGTCATTTTTAGAGGTGCGTTCACCCAGCAGATTAAGCACTAAGCAAAATAAAGCCATAACGTGGTAGACATCCGGAATATTGGCCATGCCGTTAAAGGTCGAGAAGTAAGTAAGCATTAAAATTCCCATGAACAGAACAGAATAGTTTCCCGTTGCAACAGAGTTCTTAATTGATGGCAGCAAGATAAGAAACGCTGCACCAACTGCAAATACAAGTCCAAATTTAAATGCGAGCGTCAAGGAGGGAAGACGTCAGTGCACTCGGCACAATGGCATTTACCGAGAGAATCAATCGTTGTTTTTAGGCACTCGATTCTATTCAACGTTGTAATCGCAACAGGTGCAAAGTTGCCTTTGCTAGATGAATACGATATTTCTTGTGACATGGTAAGCTATTCCCATCACGAACAAGGTTTCAAGGTTTTATAAAGTAGATTGTTTATTCAGGACGCAGCCCTGCTTCACATATCAAAATGCCCATTAAAGCTAAGTAATGGAACAAGCAGAAATAAGGATGGATTGACAGCAGCAGCCGGGTAAAAACTTTCACTCAGAGCTGCAATCATGTAAATAACCACAAATGCAAGAGATGCCCAATCGCGTGTTTCTTTAAGCCGTTTAACAATTAACTGCATTGATCCGAATAGCAAAATGAAGGCAATTAATCCGTAGGCAACGAAGACGAAGACGTAGCTATTGTCAAAATTACCCTCTGAGGTCAGCATGCCATGACCGAATAGGCTTGCCGTGTAGTTACTGAGAAAGAAGTTGTTGTAATAGATACGACCCTGAAAAATCCTATCGAGAACGCCGACAAAACCGTTTCTCCCATAGAGCAACGCAGTGCCGAACGAAAATGCGATAAGAAGCGGGAGCACGGCCGTTGAGAACCTGACGAACAGTTCCCTTATCTTCCCTGAATGCTGAAGTACATAGAACAGGAGCAGACCACCCGTGCCGAGGAACAGGCCGATATAACTGCCCGTGATGTATTCACACAAGATGTTCAAAACGGCAAACACGAGGTAGACGATAATTCCGCAATTTCCCCTTTTCATATAGAGCGTCAAGAAGACGACCGTGAGAAAAGACAAGTGCATGACGTTGGTAGAGGAGCCGTTTACAAGGACTCGCTGAATGTATGTGTCTGTCGCCATTTTATAATACTGGTAAAATTCAACTTCAAAAATACCCGTAGCGGCAAACAGCACTACGAAAAGAAGTCCTACGATTTTCGCGGTCAGAAATGTAAGTAGCACCCTCTTGATATCAATGTCCTTGGCGCCAACCAACAGCATGACCGTAAGTAGCAGGGTGAACCGTTTGCTAACAACCAACTCGATGACGCCGAGGGCTGCAAGACCCATTGCAATCAAGAAGAAGCGCGGATCAAAGTCCATAGCAAGAAACCTAATAACCGCGAATGCGGCACCGAGCCCGACGCAGGCGACATAAATATCGTCACCAGCGCTCAGGCCAAGCGTGCTCATAAACACGACCGAGAAAAGATACGCGCAGTACAGAAGGTCCACGACTCTCATGGAGGAAACGTTCCCCGCATTCATGTCGGTGTATTGCTTTATGGCAGCCTTGCGCTTAATCAAGATACTTTCCTTCCAAAACGTCTCCTTTCGACCAGCACAGACAAGGGGAATACAAGGAGGGCAAATACCCTATTAGAATCGATTCCGGAGAAGACGGGCTCAGCGACCGCCATGTTCAGGGACTCGATTCCGACGAGGGCCGAAATTCTTTCCCTCAGCGCTCGGACGCTCGAGTACCGCCTGGCAGATTCATGTCGCTTGACAAGTGCCATGCGCGTACCCACGGGGCTGCCCAGCCAATTCTTCCAGATGTTTTTGGTGAGACCTTCCTCGAGGTATTCACATCTGTAGAAGGGTTCGTTGTGCACGCAAAACAGCTCGGGAGCAACGAAGTCGTAGTAAGCCGAGCCTTCAGGAATGAAACGCTCGCCCTGAACAACGGGAAATGGATGCCGCCTTAAAACATCAGTGTTAAAAACAATCGCCGTCTCGATGACGAGACCGTATTTCATGCGCATATCGGCAAGCTCAATCTTGTCAGCACCATCGGGAAACCATGTATCCAAGGCTGTTTGCGCAGCAAACAGCTTTGGATACAGAAGACCTTCTTCCGTATCCAAAGCTGTTACGTCGTGCAAGATAGTCTCCACTGCGTTGGGCTCAAGCCAGTCGTCCGAGTCAACGCAAATAAAATACTCTCCAGATGCCTCAGCAGCACCAAGATTATGTGCAACGTGTTTTCCAGAGTTCGGCTGTTTGATATATCGAATAGGAAAGGGCGACGTGTCTAACCAAGAGATAACCATGTTCTCAGTATCGTCAGTCGATCCATCATCCACAATGAGCCATTCGAATCGAAAGTCGGTCTGAGATATTAGTGATGAATACAGGCGCTCAAGCTCATTAATACGATTATAGGTCGGTGTAAATATCGTTAATAATGCGTTGCCCATTAACGAACACCCTTAATTATGTTCTTAAACGCCTTGAAAAGAATAACCCCTCTAGGGCCAACCGCTCTCATAACTTTATGCTTAAAATGCGTCGCCGGTCCAGCCCATGATCCGTCGAAATGATGAATGGCATACGTATTTTCAGTTACGTTAATCTCATGCGTAAGGAAATCCTTTGGGCAAAAATATTCACTTGGATAAATAGTTATCCCAGCAACTTCTTGGATGCCAGGTTTATCTTCAAGTCCAAGACCTTTAAGAATATCAGTTGTACGAACAACGACAGTGGTCTGGTCGTAGACACCACCAGTCTTTATAAAGTGATCAGACTCATAGGAATCGAGGATAGTCTTGTAGAGGCCAAGCCCCGGATTGGCCGCAAGGCCAAGCCCCGGAGCGACAGCGCCGGCAGCACCAGAGCTGAAATCCTGTTCAAAACCCATAAAAGGGCCCCTTTGAATAATTTCATCGAGAGGCTTCAAAAGCTCGACATCAGTATCTAAGTAGACCCCTCCATGCTCATACAAAATCTTGAATCGCGCATAGTCGCTTGCAAATGCCCATTTCTTTACGCTTATAGCTTCGCGAACATAATCACAGCAATCAGTATCAAAGTTTGATTCGTCCCAACGAACGATCTCGTAGCCTGGCATATATTTTTCCCATGAAGCAATGCAGCGTTCAGCTAGAGGGGGAAGCGGATTACCGCCAAACCAAATGTAATGAATCTTCTTGGGTATCATGGGGTTAAAGCTCCTCAATCAAACCACAGAGCTCCTTACAGAACTCTAAGTTATGGCTCTTAAAATAGGTTCCGCATGAAAGTTCACGGGCTCGTTCTATTGCTTGAGGCAGCTCTTTAACGTCATAAATAGGCACGATACCGCCCTGGCGCTCCGCCACAATGCGAACGAAATCCGCTTGATGATCATTCACGTGTTCGCCAAGGTCCCCTCGACGCGGAACAACAACAGGGACCTTCCCGGCCGCCATCGCCTCAATGAAGCTCGAAGGGCCACCATGCGTAATCACCACATCCGCAACTTCCATATAATTCTTCATCTGATGGAACGGCACAAAACGCGAGTGATCACAATGGATAGGCTCATATGTTGAATAGCCTGTCTGAATGAAAACCGGTTCCGTAAGTATCCCGTCCGCCCTGAGTTCGTCGACGGCCTTGACCAAGCGATTGAACTGCTGCTCGTGGGTGCCCACGGTAACGAAAATCATTCGACCACTTCTTAGAAAATCGAGCCGAGGTTCACGGCGTGCTTGTATACTTCCAGTTGCTCCGGCCACTGGACAACGAACAGGTCAGCGATCCCGTTGAGCATCCGACCTGTCATGGTCGGCTTATCCACGCGGTCGAACACCTCTACGTAAACGCATTTGGCACCCAGCAGCTTGCCCAGTACGAAGAAAGGAACTGCCACGGCAGCTCCAGACGAGATAATTAGGTTAGGACGCTCCTTGCGGAGCACCTTCCAGGCGAGAACCGTGTTCTTCAGCAGGTTCGGGATGTTGCGGTTCGTCGGATAGTGGCAATGGTAGACGCGCTCCCCTTCCAGAAGAGAATTCGCGTCCTCCTTGTCGAAGGTCACCCAGAACCTATCGGCAGCTTGTGACCAAAATGGCCTCAAGAGCCACATATGAGTCAGATGTCCTCCACTTGAACTCGGGATACACACTTTGGCTTTTGAAAGATCCATCTAGCACGCACCCTTTCCCGTGATCACTTCGATGATGGTGAGAGCGATAATTCTCAAATCGGTGAGGAGCCCGCGTCGCGCAATGTATTCCAGGTCGCGACGAACCATCCCGTCGAATCCGGTCGAGTTGCGCTCCGTAACCTGCCACCAGCCGGTAATTCCCGGCTTCACGGCCAGGCGCTGCAGGTCGTATTCCGTGTACTCGGCCACCTCATTCGGCAGCGGCGGACGCGGGCCCACCACGGACATCTGACCCAGAAAGACGTTCAGGAACTGCGGGAACTCGTCGATCGAGTGCTTGCGGATGAACTTGCCGATTTTCGTTACGCGGGGGTCCTCCCTCATCTTGAACATGGCACCGGCGATCTCGTTCTGCTCCTTGAGCTCGGCCAGGCGCTCGTCGGCATCCCTGTACATGGAGCGGAACTTCCACATGCGGAAGGTGGTCAGGCTGCCGTCGGGGCGGGTCTGACCAACGCGGATCTGGCTGTAAAACGGGTTGCCCTCGCTCTCCAGGCGGATGGCGGCGGCCAACACCAGACCGGGGATCGCGATGAGGACGAGTACAACACCGCTGAAAACGATATCAAACGTGCGCTTTATGGCCCGGTAGGCCAGGCGCGAGTTGTCCCAGTCCATGATGGATTGCATGGCCCTGTAGCTGGCGGCGCCCTCACGCCGGTCCATGGCCTGAGAAATGAGCGCTGCCCCCGCAGGCGCATCCGTTGCAAATTGAGTTTTATCCGACACGTTTTCTTCCAAGACTTCGTCCCCGGGTCGGGGATCATCCCTGTTCTGTGTAGCGGTCGCCAACAGCTAGGCGATCGCCTTTTTAAGGTTTCGCATTACGCGCTGCTCGGCCGAAAGCACTGCAAGGCCAACGCGCGTAGTTACGCGTCGGCCGCATAGGTCGAGCTCCAGATAAGCAGTGCTCTTGCGTCTGTTAATGGTTTTGATAAGGCCTTCGTGGCCCAACAGCGGACCAGCCGTAACTACGACCTGGTCGCCGTCTTTTAGGGCCTCGCTCATGGGTACTACGCGGTCTCCCCTATGCGTAAATCCGCCAATAAGCTGGACCTCTTCTTTTGCCAGCGGCACAAACTGACCGTCCTGGGCAAGCACCCGGGCAAAGTCGTCCATGCGCAGCAGATACTGTTGCACGGTTTGGGGATCTGCCGTATCGCAGATAAGATATCCGGGAAAGAGCGGCTTGGTCGTATCGACCCATTCGCCGTGTACCTTGATCTCGGTTTGAAATTGGGGATAAAAGAGCTCTTGCATGGCGCTCGCCGGCACCATACGCTCGATGCGCTCGCGCATTACGTCTTCGCGACCGTTAATGACCTGGATCACATACCACACGAGCACCACCCCCTTGCTGTCTTACGTGTGGCTCACGGGGTTTGGGTATGGCTTCGCCAGGGCGCTTGTGCGCGAAGGCGCTCCATATTCAAACCCTGAGCCCAGTTAGACAAGCACGTGGCTCTGCCCCACCGTGAACGGTATGTATAAGTGCAGTGGCTAGAGTCACGGACGTGTATCGCAAAATGACCGCGACCCCAGCTGGCTGCGTGCGAGCCAGTCAAGCGGGAACAAAACTGGACCGCACGCAAACAGCTGTAGGACTGCTACGTTTTGGCATACAACTATTAATTATTTGCATTTGAGATAATACTCACTACAAATAAATAACGTCGCATGACTTCTTTATTGGAGCTCGTGGTGTTTCTGGCACCGCCGTTACGGCCGGATGCTGATCGACCCTGCGCTTTGTGGCTTGCTAAAGCCGTGAGCACAGTTGAACTCATGTAACGCTAAGTATCCTAGCACAAGCTGGTAACGAAACTGATTTGGCTTGTGGTGGACAACATATCGTTCATTTAGCGTGTTCAAGGGTGTTGTTTTGGAATGTTGTTCACATTGATGCAGGTTGTTGAGGTATTGGCGGTGATTAGGGGCGTTCCTTAAGCACAAATGGAACGGCGAGCTGCACTGGTAATTGCTTTTGTATAACAAACTATCTACAGACATGGGAAATAAATTGTGCAACTTTTTGTTGGCGTAGGTGGGGTTTGCAGCGCGTAGTGTTTTGGCATCAAAAAAGGCCTTCGGGATTCCGAAGGCCTTTGCATTCACGATGGTGGAGACGAGGGGGATCGAACCCCTGACCTCTTGACTGCCAGTCAAGCGCTCTCCCAGCTGAGCTACGCCCCCGTGACAGGTGGATACTATAGGGGAATGTTTTGCTTGATGCAAGGGGGAATTTTGATTGATTGTCTTACTTACGGATTTATCTGGGACATATCTCTGTAGCTATTTTTGGCGGGTATGAAAAATACTGGTTGGGTTTGTTAGTTTTCTGGTTGAAGAAAGTCTCCTACCGTTTTGTTAAACCAATGGTTGGATTTAAAGCGAAGTAACTCATTGAACTTGTAAAATCTCTGGCTGAAATCGTCTTTGCCAGAGAGGACCGACCATGGACGAGAAGTCCGCATTCGAAATCGACACAGAAACGGGCGAGGTGTTATGAGCGTGACCACAATTGCCGATTGGGAGCCCATGCCCTCTACGTGTTTAAAATGCAGCGACAACGAATACGGGTTTCCCACCGTCGTCTGCCGTACGCCCAGCAGACTTGTGGAAGAGTGCGAAAAAGCCTTCGACGCAGGGCTGCTGCTCGCCGCTTTGACTCTCGTAGTGACCATCCCGGACGTATGCGCAAACATCGAAGGGACGGATTACCGAAAATGGTGCAAGGAGTACCTGGAGCTCCCGAACGATGGGAGAAAAATGACCAATGCGCGCAAGGGCGAGAAGCACCCAGATGAGATAAAAGAGGAGTTTGAGACGATAGAGAAGCGAGGCATCTTTACGGCATCGGATCTCTATCAGCTTCGCTGCGCGGTGATCCATGCGGGGTCGTCGGTCATCGAGGGAAGGGGCGAAGAGTATAGCCCCTACAAAGCCATCGGGGTTTGCGTACAGGGCGATGCGCGCGGGATAATCGCGAGTTTTGGGCATAAAGGAATCGGACATGGAAGCCAACAGGACTGCGAGTTCGATTGCGTCGTCAAGCTTGAAGGGCTCATCTCTCTCATAGCAAAGGGTGTGTGCAAATTCGTCGAGGAAGACCCCGAGCGCGATCGAGAATACTCGACGGGGAAAGGACTTTCCCGCCAAGGCGTGGTGGACTTCAGACCTTTAATCAAAAAGCAAAGTTGTTAAGCACGTGGTTGGATTTGTATACGAGCGGGTTGTTAGATAAGTGGTTGGATTAAACAGAATCCCGTTTACGGAAACCAACCGATCGTTTAACAACTTCCAACCACTTATTCTATATATCTTTTTTGGCGTTGCCAAAATTAGCCAATTCAGCCCCGTCCCGATAAAACCCTCACACTAGCAAATAACCGATCGCAACACCTTGGTGGACTTGGATCTTGGCCGTACCCCTGACGACGTTGCTGATGCCCGTGTCGGCTAACAAGCCCAGGGGGCTGTGGTCTAGCTCCCATTCTAGGCCGTGTTCGCTTACCACCGTCCCAGGGGCTATAGCGATGATTGAGAACGTCTGGTCCTCAGCGCCCTCAATGGTCCACGATTCGCCTCCGTGCAGGATTCGGGCCGTGGTCTCGTCTTCGGCAATCCAGACTGGGGCGCCCTCGTAGCCCGCGAGCAAGCCCAGTACGGAAAGAGCCATGTCCGGACGGCCGCCGGTGGCGCAGGTCGCAACCACTTCGGCACCCGGCCAGCGACGACGGACGGAATCGAGCGCCAGAGCCAGATCTGTATAGTCCTTGTAAGGGTCGTGGCGTTCCACCTCAAAGGCTTCGGCGGCATCGACCAACGTGCGACCTGCATCACTCACCGTGTCGGCATCCCCCACATACACGTCGCAACTCAATCCCGCGCCCAGCAGCGCATCGAGTCCGCGGTCCACGGCAACCACTTGGTCGCACTCCCCCGCCAATTGGCGCAGCAATTCGGCACTCGCCACCACGGGCGAACCGCAGACTACTAATATTTTGCAAGCCACAATCCTCGCCTACCCCTCAAACGCCAGCACGCGATCGAGCGTAAGCTCTTCATAGCTATCAATAAAGATCTCGCAGTTGGCACGAACCTCGTTGCGCTCCATGCGGCCGTGCGGGTCATAGATGCCCACGCGCTTAAAGCCGGCGGCGCCGGAGCTCTTAAGGCCAAAGACTGCATCCTCAAACACCCACACGGAATCAAACGCATGACCATGGCTCTCTTCCAGGCGACGCAACGCAAGCTCGTACACGTCGGGGAACTGCTTGGAGCGTCCTGCCTCGCCCGTCGTGGTAACAAACTCCATGTACGCGTCGAGCCCGGCACCAGCGAGTGCAGACTGTACCAGCTCGGCCGGCGTAGACGTGGCCACGCACATGGCGATTCCCGCCGCTTTCGCCTGCTCCAAAAACGCCAAGAGCCCCTCGCGCGGCGGTACCTTGGAGTAACCATCGATCAGAATCTCGCTCAGTTCGCGATACAGCTCCTCGCCACCTGTGCCAATGCCCCACGTGTCGTGGTAGGCCTGACATTCGTCCTCGAGCGAAAGATGCTCAAACTGGGCAAAATCGTCGACCGTCACGTCGACACCGTGGCGGTGCAATAACTCTGGTTGGGCATAGGCCCAAACGGGGGTGCTATTAACCAGCGTGCCGTCGCAATCGAAAATAAAAGCAACCTTGGGAGCGGCGGTATGGGACATAAACGAACCTTTCGATATCAAATGGTAAACATCCTGCTAAAAGCGTTTTACCAAACGTCAGCCAAACAATTTTGAAACCTAAATTGGTAAAACTGTCAAGAGTTTTACCACGGCAATTCTGCCAGTGGTATAAACATGTCGCTTACCGATTAAAAGCCCCCGCAAATCCGCTTTCGTCCATAAAACTAACGCACAGGTGTTATCGTAGTTTCTGCCGAAAGTTCCACCGAGCACGCGAGGTGGAACGAATCACAGAAACTTCGCCGTCCCTTCGATTCGTGCAGCCTTGGACCTTTCGCATCTAGTCACCAAGGCAACACGCTGCCGCGTCATGATGGGATCAAACGTGAGCGATTCAAAGCTAAAGCCAACGGCTAAAAAGCCCGCAACCCGCAAACCGGCTCCGCACGCACCGGAGCTCTCCAAGGACGATGTCTACCTGTTTGGCATTGGAATGTGGGAGCGCAGCTGGGAAAAGATGGGTGCGCATCCCGACACGCAGCAGCGCACGCGCGGCTGGCGTTTTTGCGTTTGGGCGCCCGACGTTAAGAGCGTCCACGTCATTGGCGAATTTAACGACTGGGATGAGGAAGCCAACCCGCTGGTGCCCGTGCATACGAGCGCTATCTGGGAAGGCTTTATTCCTGGTGCCGAGCAGGGCCAGCTCTATAAATACCTCATCGAGACCAACGAGGGCGAAAAGCTCTACAAGGCTGATCCGTATGCTTTTAAGGCCGAGTGCCCTCCGGGTACCGCCAGTGTGCTGTGGACCCTCGATGGCTACAAGTGGAACGACGCCGCGTGGCTCAAGCGCCGCGCCGACCACAACCACATGTCGCAGCCGCTCAACATCTACGAGGTGCATATCGGCTCATGGAAGCGCCACGGTGACGCGCCGCAGGGCGAGCCGGACGAGTACGGCAACTACCCCGGTCCCATGGATCCCTTCCCTGCACAGCGCGGCGAGTTCTATACCTACGACGACCTGTCAGTGGAGCTCGTGGACTACGTACGCGACATGGGTTACACGCATATCGAGGTCATGCCGCTTATGGAGCATCCCTTCGATGGCTCCTGGGGCTACCAGACGACCGGCTATTACGCCGCCACGTCGCGCTACGGCAATCCGCAGCAGCTCATGCACTTTATCGATGCATGCCACGAGGCGGGCATTGGCGTGATCATGGACTGGGTGCCCGGCGGTTTTTGCGCCGACTCCCACGGCCTTGCCACCTTTAACGGCCACATGCTATTTGAGCACGAGATTCACCCCAACTGGGGTACGCATAAGTTCGATTTCGCCCGCGGCGAGGTCCGCTCCTTCCTGGTCTCCAACGTGCTGTACTGGCTCGAGAACTTCCACGTGGACGGCATTCGCATGGACGGCGTGTCCAGCATGCTGTACCTCAACTTTGGCATCGACGATCCCGGCCAAAAGAAGTTCAACAAGTACGGTACCGAGGAGGACCTGGACGCCAGCGCGTTTATCCGTCAGGTCAACTGCGCTGTAGAGGCGCACTACCCCGACGTGATGATGATGGCCGAGGAGTCCACCGCATGGCCGCTCGTGACCTATCCGCCGCAGGACGGCGGCCTGGGCTTCCACTACAAGTGGGACATGGGCTGGATGAACGACACCCTGCACTACATGCAGACCGATTTTCCGTGGCGCCCCGGCAACCACGGCCTGCTCACGTTCTCCATCATGTACGCCTTTACCGAGAACTTCATTTGCCCGCTGAGCCACGACGAGGTCGTGCACGGCAAGTGTTCGCTCATCGGCCGCATGCCGGGCGACTGGTGGCGCCAGTTTGCCGGCCTGCGCACGCTGGCCTTCTACCAGATGACGCACCCCGGTGCCAAGCTCAACTTTATGGGCAACGAGATCGGCCAGTTTATTGAGTGGCGCTACTACGAGTCCATTCAGTGGTTCCTGACCGAAGAGTACGAGACCCACCGTCATCATCAGGCGTTCATTAAGGCGCTCAACCACCTGTACACCGCCGAGCCCGCCCTGTACGAGCGCGGCTACACCGACGACGGCTTTACCTGGATCGACGCGGACAACTCCAAGCAGTCCATCGTGAGCTTTGTGCGTCAGGGCGAGGACGTCGATGACGACCTGGTGATCCTGATCAACTTTGACCCGGCGAGCTACGAGAGCTTCCGTGTGGGCGTGCCGCGAGAGGGCGACTGGGAGGTCATCTTTGATTCCGACCGTCCCGAGTTTGGCGGCAGCGGCTATGCCGGCGAGGAACCCTACACCTGCTCGAGTGAGCCCTATCCCTGGAACGGGCAGATGGACTCCATCGAAATTAAGGTGCCCGGCCTGGCAGGCGTGGTGCTTAAGCGCCGCGGTCCCAGCAGCTATAAGCCGCCCGTGGTCGAGACTCCCAAGGCTGCGCCCAAGAAGCGCACGTCTTCGGTGAAGCCCAAGACCGCAGCAGCTAAGAAGGCTACGACGACCAAGACCAAGGCCAAAACTAAGGCTGCCGCAAAGCCCGCTGCTAAGGCTACCGCGACCAAGAAGCCGGCTGCCAAAAAGGGCGCTACCAAAGTCAAGTCTGCTTCTGTTAAGCCGTCTACCAAGGATGCGTAACAAAGCCGTTACAGCTGCAATTACCCGCCCCGCGGGGGCGTAGGATACAAGTCATAGCCGTTCCGGGAGAAACATCCCCGGGGGAAAGGAACGTATGAATAAGATCTTCGACAACAAGCAGGAGTTTACCGAGCTCTATCGCGATGCCGTCATGAGCATCAGCGGCAAGAGCGTCGAGGCCGCCAGCGACCTCGATCGCTTTAACGCCCTGGCCAAGCTCGTGGCCGAGAAGGCACGCACCGTTGCCACCAAGAGTGACGCCCGCGCCACGGCCGAGGGCAAAAAGCGCGTGTACTACTTCTCAATCGAGTTTTTGATCGGCCGCCTGCTCGACAACTACCTGCTCAATTTTGGCGTGCGCGACATGGTCGCCGAGGCGCTCGACGACATGGGCTTCGACCTTTCCGTCATCGAGAACCAGGAGCCCGATCCGGCGCTGGGAAACGGCGGCCTGGGCCGTCTGGCCGCATGCTTCCTGGATTCCATGGCAGCCGAGGGCATTGCCGGCTACGGCAACGGCATGCGCTACCGCTACGGCCTGTTTAAGCAGGAGATCGTTAACGGCAGCCAGGTCGAGGCCACCGACGAGTGGCTCACCCACGGCTATCCCTGGGAGGTCCGTCGTCAGGACAAGGCCGTTACCATCAAGTTTGGTGGCCGCGTCGAGGGCTTTGAGGAGAACGGCCGCACGTTCTACCGCACGGTGGATACGCAGGACATCCTGGCAGTCCCCTATGACATCCCCGTTGTGGGCTATGCCGGCGAGACCGTCAACAAGCTGCGCGTCTGGGCCGCCGAGCCGGTCGAGGAGCACTTTGACCTTGAGGCCTTCAACCGCGGCGACTACGCCCTGGCCGATGCCGAGCGTGCCGAGGCCGAGGCCATCAGCGCCATCCTCTACCCCAATGACGCCGGCGAGCACGGCCGTCTGCTGCGCCTGAAGCAGGAGTACCTGTTTGTATCGGCCGGCATCTACAGCCTGCTCGACACCTTTGAGAAGGAGCACGGCGAGAACTGGGAGCTGCTGCCGCAGTTTGTGGCCATCCACACCAACGACACGCACCCCGCCATGTGCGGCCCCGAGCTCATGCGTATCCTCATCGACGAGAAGAAGCTCGAGTGGGATGACGCCTGGAACATCGTGACGCAGGTCGTGAGCTACACCAGCCACACCATCCTGCCCGAGGCTCTGGAGAAGTGGCCCATCGGCACGTTCTCCAAGCTCCTCCCCCGCGTGTACCAGATCATCGACGAGATCAGCCGTCGTTGGCACGAGTCGTTCAACACCACGCAGGAGGGCTGGCAGGAGCGTCTGCGCCAGACCGCAATCCTGTGGGACGGCGAGATTCGCATGGCCAACCTGTCCGTGATCTGCAGCCACAGCGTCAACGGCGTAGCCAAGATCCACTCCGACATCATCAAGAGCATCGTGCTCAAGGACTTCTATGCCCTCACGCCCGAGAAGTTCAACAACAAGACCAACGGCATCTCGCACCGTCGCTTCTTTGCCGAGGCCAACCCCACCTACGCCAAGCTCGTGACCGAGGCCATTGGCGACGGCTGGCTGAAGGACGCCTTTGAGCTGGAGAAGCTCAAGGAGTTTAAGGACGACACCGAGTTCCTGAAGGCCGTGGGTGCCTCCAAGCGCGCCAACAAGGAGCGCCTGGCCGCCTACGTTAAGGCCGAGACCGGTCTGGTCATTGACCCCAACACCGTCTTCGATGTCCAGGTAAAGCGCTTCCATGCCTACAAGCGCCAGCTCATGAACATCATGAAGGTGATGGACATTTACAACCGTCGCATCGCCGATCCCAACTTCCACGTGACGCCGACGACCTTCATCTTTAGCGGCAAGGCGGCCTCGAGCTACACCTTTGCCAAGGAGACCATCCGCCTCATTAACTCCGTGGCCGATGTCATCAACAACGACCCGCGCGTCAACGAGGTCATGAAGGTCTGCTTTATCCCCAACTTCCGCGTGAGCAACGCCCAGCTCATCTACCCCGCCGCCGAGATCTCGGAGCAGATCTCCACGGCCGGCAAGGAGGCCTCGGGCACGTCCAACATGAAGCTCATGATGAATGGCGCCATTACGCTGGGCACGCTCGACGGCGCCAACATCGAGATCGCCGACCTGGCCGGCCGCGAGAACGAGGCCATCTTTGGCCTGACCGCTCCCGAGGTCGAGCAGCTCTGGGCGTCGAACAGCTACTTTGCGTGGGACACCCTCAACGGCGACCGCGAGCGTCTGGGCCGCGTGATGGACGAGCTCAAGGACAACACGTTTGCCGGTCTTTCGGGCAACTTCGAGAGCATCTACAACGAGCTCATGAACAACAACGACCCGGACCTGGTCATGGCCGACTTCCGCAGCTACGTAGATGCGTGGGAGAAGCTCACGGGCAGCTATGGCGATCAGGAGACTTGGAACCGCAAGGCCCTGCTCAACACCGCCTCGAGCGGCTGGTTCTCGAGCGACCGCACCATTCGCGAGTACCGCGACGAGATCTGGCACGCGTAAAGGCGCGCGAGCTCCCCTATGCCAGCACGGCATTACTCGACGGGCGTGACGTTGCGCCGCGCCCGTCGCTAATGGGTTTAGGAACATCGATGACAGAAGGAGAAATCGATGAGTAAGAAAGAATGCATCGCGATGCTCCTCGCAGGAGGACAGGGCAGCCGATTGGGGGCACTCACCCAAAAGATCGCTAAGCCGGCGGTTAGCTTTGGTGGCAAGTTCCGCATTATCGACTTTTCGCTCTCCAACTGCTCCAACTCGGGCATCGACACGGTGGGCGTTCTGACGCAGTATCGCCCCTACCTGCTGCATGCCTACGTGGGCTCCGGCGAGGCGTGGGATCTGGACAGCCGCGACGGCGGCGTGTCGATCCTGCCGCCGTACGAGACGCAGACCGGTGGCGCCTGGTATGCGGGCACGGCCGACGCCATTACGCAGAACCTCGACTACATCAAGGCCAACGACCCCAAGTACGTCCTGATTCTTTCGGGCGATCACCTGTATCGCATGGACTACCGCAAGATGCTCAAGACGCACATCGAGAACAACGCCGACCTCACGGTGAGCGTTATGCCCGAACCATGGGAAGAGGCCAGCCGCTTTGGCATCCTGACCACCGACCCCGAGGACGGCCGCATCACCAAGTTCACTGAGAAGCCCGATAAGCCCGATTCGAACCTCGCGTCCATGGGTATCTACATCTTCTCTGCCGACGTGCTGATCGAGGCGCTCGAGGAGGACGCTCTGGACCAGCGCTCGAGCCACGACTTTGGCAAGGACATCATCCCCAAGCTGCTCGGCGAGGGCAAGCGCCTGTACAGCTACGAGTTCCACGGCTTTTGGAAGGACGTCGGCACCATCGCCAGCTTCCACGAGACCTCGATGGACCTGCTGGGCAACAACCCCGAGTTCGATCTGTTTGACAAGCACTTCCCCATCATGTCCAACATCACCACGCGTCCGCCGCACTACATTGGTCCGGACGGCCGCCTGGACGACTGCCTGGTCTCCAACGGCTGCAAGATCTACGGCACCGCTCGTCACTCGATCCTTTCGACCGATGTCATCATCGAGGAGCGAGCTGTGGTCGAGGACTCCGTGCTGCTGCCGGGTGCGCACGTTAAGAGCGGCGCGCACATCTGCCGCGCTATTTTGGGCGAGAACTCCACGGTCGAAGAGGGCGTGAAGCTCGGCTCTGTCGATACCACCAAGGATACGGCCGTCGTTGGAAATGACGTCGTTATCGGGAAGGGGGAATGATCCGATGATCAATCGCAAGGCCATCGGTTATATCACCGCTAACTACTCTTCGACCTACGGCAGCGTGCTGCTCAAGGACCGCCCCATCGCGTCCGTTCCGTTTTTGGGCCGCTACCGCCTAATCGACTTTCCGCTGTCCAACATGATGAATGCCGGCATTAAGACCGTTGGCGTCGTCATGCCGGGCAACTACCGCTCGCTGATCGACCACGTGGGCTCGGGAAAGGACTGGGGCCTGGACCGCAAGAAGGGCGGCCTGTTCATGGTGCCCGGCAACGCATATGGCACCACCAAGGGCGGCATGCGCTTCCTGCTGCGCGACATCATCTCCAACAAGACGCTGTTCCAGCGCTCGGACAAGCCCTACGTTGTGATGATGGGCACCAACATCATCTTTAACATGGACCTCAACACCATCATCGACGCGCACGAGAATTCCGGTGCCCAGATGACCGTGGTGTACTGCAAGGCAACGCGCAACGTCGATGACGAGACCAAACTCGAAATTAACGAGAACGGCCGCCTGACGGGCGTGAGCGCCGGCGTCGTGTACGGCGACAACGCCTCTATGGACTGCTGCATCGTCAACCGCGAGACGCTGCTCGAGATCATCGACCACTACCAGGCCGCCGACTATCTGGACCTGCTCGAGGCACTCCAGGGCGACTTTGGCAACATCGACGTCTGCAGCTACGAGTACAAGGGCGAGGTCGTGTGCGTGTTTAGCGAGAAGTCGCTGTATCGCCGCAGCATGGACCTGCTCGACCAGACCGTGGCCGACCAGCTCTTTGACCCCGAGCGTCCGATCCTGACCAAGGCTCACGACGTGCCGCCTTCGCGCTATGCGACCGGCAGCCACGCCTGCAACTCGATTATCTCGGCCGGCTGCATCATCAAGGGCACCGTGCGCAACTCGATCCTGTCGCGCGGCGTCGTGGTCGAGGAGGGCGCATCGGTGACCAACTCGATCATCAACCAGAGCTGCATCATCAAGAGCGGCGCCCGCGTCGAGAATGCCATTCTGGACAAGAACAACGTGGTTCCCACCAACACCGAGCTTCGCGGCACGCCCGAGAACATCTTGGTGCTGGGAAAGGCTCCGTTAACTTCCGACACCACCATCGTACGTTAACGTTGGCACCGCAACATCGCTCGTAACATGCAGAATAGCCGCCCGGTTAGCGCCAGGCGGCTATTCTCGAATTACAACATGGGAGACAATATGGCAGATTCCAGCAAAAAGATGCAGATCGTGTTTGCCTCGGCCGAGTGCGCACCGTTTGTTAAGACCGGTGGCCTGGGCGACGTGGCGGGCTCGCTGCCAGCGGCGCTCGTGCGCGCCGGCGCCGAGGTTATCGTGATGGTGCCCAAGTACGCCACCATCAAGGACGAATACAAGGCGCAGATGGAGCACTTTGCCGACTTTTACGTGAGCCTGGGCTGGCGCAACGAGTACTGTGGGTTGGAGAAGCTCGAGCACGACGGCGTCACCTATATGTTTATCGACAACGAGCGCTACTTTGCGCGCGACTACCCGTACGGCTTCTTTGACGACGGCGAGCGCTTTGCGTTTTTCTCCAAGGCCATCACCGAGAGCCTGCAGCATCTGCCCGAGGGCTTTGAGTGTGACATCCTGCACTGCAACGACTGGCAGACCGCACTGGCACCCTTGTTCCTGCGCGAGTTCTACCAGGGTCTGCCGCTGTACGACCGCGTCAAGACCGTGTTCTCGATCCACAACGTGGCGTTCCAGGGCCAGTTTAGCGACACCGTGATGGAGGACATCCTGGGCGTGGCGCATATTCCCGCGGCAGCTACGCAGCTGCGCTGCGACGCCTGCAGCATCAACTACATGCTGGGCGCGCTGCACTATGCCGATGCCATCACCACGGTGAGCCCCACCTACGCGGGCGAGATCCAGACGCCCGAGTTTGGCGAGGGCCTGGATGGCGTGCTGCGCGAGCGTTCCTACGCGCTGCAGGGCATCCTCAACGGCATTGACGTTGCGGGGTTTGACCCGGCAACCGACAAGCGCATTGCCGCCAACTACACCGTGGAGAACCGTTCCGGCAAGGCCGTGTGCAAGGCCAAGCTGCAGGAGGAGCTGGGCCTCGAGGTCCGCGACGACCGTCCGCTTATGGTGATGGTCACGCGCCTGACGCGCCAGAAGGGCATGGACCTGGTCATGTACGCGCTCGACCGCATCCTGTCCGGCGGCGTTCAGGTGGCCGTGCTGGGCACCGGTGACCGCGACTACGAGGACGGTCTGCGCTACTTCCAGGACAAGTACCCCGGCACCATGGCCGCACGCATCGAGTTCGATCCCGCGTTGTCGCAGCGCATGTACGCCGCCGCCGACATGTTCCTGATGCCTTCGAAGTTTGAGCCCTGCGGCCTGTCGCAGATTATCGCCATGCGCTACGGCACCCTGCCCATCGTGCGCGAAACCGGTGGCCTGAAGGACACGGTGATCCCGTATAACGAGTTTACCGGCGAGGGCACGGGCTTCTCGTTTAGCAACTTTAACGGCGACGAGATGGGCGACGCGGTGTTCCGCGCGGCGCGCCTGTTCTGGGATAACCGCGGGGCGTGGAACCAGCTGGTAACGCAGGCCATGAGTCAGGACTTTAGCTGGACGCGCTCGGCCGACAAGTATCTGGACCTGTACTTCTTTATGCATCCGGAGATTGAGAGGCCGGCGGCTGTGGAAGCTGCTGAGGTTGTCGAAGAGCCTGCTGCTGAGGCCGAGCCTGCGGCGACCGTTAAGGAGCCCGCTGCTGCCGAGGAGCCCAAGGCCGAGGAGAAGACGGTTGAGGCTGAGGTAAAGGCCGAGGTCTCCCCCGAGGCTGAGGCTAAGCCGGCTGCGAAGCCTGCCGCCAAGAAGACGACGGCCCGCAAGTCGACGGCCAAGAAGGCTACGACCACGAAGGCCGCCGCGAGCAAGACTACGTCTGCAAGCAAGACCGCCGCTGCAAAGGCAACGACCACGCGCAAGCGTACGACCGCCGCTGCCAAGAAGGCCGCCGAGGCCGAGGTTGCCCTCGAGGTAAAGGCCGAGACCGCAGCTGCCGAGGCTAAGCCTGCGGCAAAGGCTCCGACTAAGACCGCTTCCAAGAAGACGGCTGCGACCAAGACCACGACCGCCAAGAAGGCCACGGCAGCCAAAAAGACCACGGCAACGAAGTCGACGACCACGAAGACTGCTACGACGAAGGCCGCCGCAAAGCCGGCCACCAAAGTGGTGGAGGCGTCCTCCGAGTCCAAGGCCAAGGCAGCTGTCGAGGCAAAGCCGGCCGCCAAGACCACCACGCGCAAGCGCTCTACGACGACGGCCAAAAAGGCCACGACCAAGGCTGCTGCTCCCAAGGCAGAGGCTAAGGCCGAGGAAAAGCCCGCAGTAAAGGCCGAGCCGACTCCGAAGACTGCCGAGGTTAAGGCCGCTCCAAAGGCTACGGCAAAGACCGAGTCCGCCAAGGAGGCCCCGGTCTTCCCCGCCGCTCCGGCCGAGGAAAAGGCTCCTACCAAGAAGACCTCCGTCCGCAAGGCTACGGCCGCCCGCAAGCGCCGCTCATCCAAACGATTAAAACTTAATCCTCAACGCAAAAGAGGGCGCCCCAACCAGGCGCCCTCTTTTGCGTTGAACTTCTCTATTAAATAAAGGGCCGGTTTACTACGACAAAATGGCTCCGGCCGACCACGGCGAGTAGTCTACGAAATTGGCAACGCTTCTACCTGCGGTTTTAATATCAACATAATGACCGTGGTTGAGATCATCCAATTCATCGTAGTAAACCGAAGTACTTTTGTTTGGCTACAAATGTATCGGTATAGACGTTTTTAAATATCGCGATAATTTGGGTGGTAAAACGATTTTCTAGGACAACCGTTCGCCGATGGTAAACGGATGTTGTTTATACAGCCTGTGTACAACAGATATACTTATATTCTGTGCGTAAAGCCCATGGCCCGCAGGCCGTGATTCTATTGAACTGGACCGTATTATGAGATTGATTCACAACAGCCGTCTGCCGCAGTTTCGTACTCCGTTTGGCGCTGTGACCACTGGAACTTCCGTTTCGCTATCGGTGATTTTGGAGGATGCCGACCCCAACCAGGCAACGCTTACCCTGCGTACCTGGATCGACGAAATCGGGGAAACTCTGTATCCCATGACGCACGAGGGCGACGGCATCTTTACCGTAGAGCTTGAGTGCACCGAGCCCTGTCTTATCTGGTACAGCTTTATCTGCAATATCGAGGGCCAGCCCGAGGTACGCCTGGGTGCACCGCAGGGTCGCACCGGTGGCGAGGGTGTGACCTACAACTACGCCGAGGTTCCGTCCTTCCAGATTACCGTCTACAAGCACCGCGAGAACCGTCCCACTTGGTACGAGCGCGGTATGGTCTACCAGATCTTCCCCGACCGCTATGCCCGCGACGAAAACTGGCGCGAACGCACGCTTGCCGAAGTTGAAAAACCGCGCAAAGGAATCCAGCGTCGCATGGTCGAGGACTGGAACGAACCGCCCGAGTACGAGCGTGCCGAAGACGGCTCCATCAAGACCTGGGATTTTTACGGCGGCTCGCTCAAGGGTATCCAAAATGACCTGCCCCGAATCGCCGAACTGGGCTTTACGGCCATCTACCTCAACCCCATCTTTGAGGCCGCGAGCAACCACCGCTACGACACGGCCGATTACACCAAGATCGACCCGATCCTGGGCACCGAGCAGGACTTTACGGAGCTGTGCGAGGCGGCCGAGAAGCTCGGCATTTCCATCATCCTGGATGGCGTCTTCAACCATACGGGCGACGACTCGATCTACTTTAACCGCTACGGCAATTATCCCGGCGTCGGTGCGTGGCAGAGCGAGGACTCGCCGTGGCGCGATGCGTTTTACTTCCATGAGGACGGTTCGTATGACTGCTGGTGGGGCGTGGGCAACATGCCAGCCATCAATGAGAGCTCCGAGCTTGTGCGCGAAAAGCTTCTGGGCAAGGACGGCGTGATTCGCAAATGGCTGCGTGCCGGCGCCCATGGCTGGCGTCTGGATGTGGCCGACGAGCTTTCCGATGACTTCCTGACCGAGATTAAAAAGGCCGTGCTCGCCGAGAAGCCCGATGCACTGCTGCTCGGCGAGGTCTGGGAGGACGCCTCCAACAAGATCAGCTATGGCCATCTGCGCCGCTATCTGCAGGGCTCCGAGCTCGACTCTGCTATGGACTACCCCTTCCGCGACATGGTCATCGGCTTTTTGATGGGCTACAAGAACGCCTATCAGGCTGCCGAGGATATCGAGACGCTGCGTGAGAACTACCCGCGCGAGGCACTGTCCTGCGCGCTCAATCTGCTTTCGAGCCACGACCGCCCGCGCATTATCTCGGTGCTCGGCGGCGGCCCCGACGAGTCGCAGCTGCCCGAGAGCGAGCGCAGCAAGTGGCGCCTGGACGACAACTCCATGGGCCTGGCCAAGAGCCGTTTTTGGCTTGCGACGCTCATGCAGATGACCTTCCCGGGCGTGCCCTCGATCTATTATGGCGACGAGTACGGCCTGGAAGGCCTCACCGATCCGGGCAACCGCCGCACGCTGCCTTTGAAGGAAGACCTGCACGACTTCGACACGCTGGCTATTGTCAAGAACGCCTCCGCCGTACGCCGCGCACTGCCGTTTATGGTCGACGGCGAGATCAAGGCCTTCGCGCTCAACGACGAGGTGCTGGCATACAACCGCACGGGCACGAATGGCGAGTCCGCGACGGTTATCATCAACCGCAGCCTGCGCAATTCGCTCTGCGTGACGATCCCGGCGCTCGGCGAATGTGCGAGCGACGTGATCAGCGGCCACGAGTGCGAGATCCACAACGGCACGGTTACACTCGACCTGTACCCGCTGGGCTCTTCGATCATCTATCACCACGCCGAGCAGCGCCTGCAGGAGCCGCTCGATCACGGTGCGGGTGTTGTGTGCCATATCACATCGGTGCCGACCGACGACGGCAAACCCGGTACGATCGGTGCGCCCACGCGTCGCTTTATCGACCATCTGGCCGCCATGGGCATGCGCTACTGGCAGGTTCTTCCCGTCAACCCCACGGACTTCTTCCGCTCCCCTTACGCCGGTCCTTCGGCCTTTGCAGGCAATATCGACCTCCTACCCGAGAGCCACGAGGAGCTGGCAGCCGACTTTGAGACCTGGAAGGCCCACGGCGGCGAGGATGCTGACCCGCTGTACACCGCGTTTAAGCATCGCAATGCCGATTGGCTCGAGAAATACTGCGTCTATATGGCCGTCAAAAAGTACTTTGAGGGCGAGTCGCGCCACGATTGGCCGGCAGATGTCGCGCGCTACAACGAGCATCTGATCGACGACAAGCGCTTCCACAACGAGGCCGAGCTTCAGGCGTACATGCAGTACCGCTTTGACTTGGCTTGGTGCGAGCTCATGAACTATGCGCACAAGAAGGGCATCGAGGTTATCGGCGATATTCCTATGTACGTGTCGGACGATTCGGCAGACGCGTGGAGCGAACCGGAGAACTTCTGGCTGTCCGATACCGGCAAGGCAATCGAGATTTCCGGCGCGCCGCCCGACAACTTTGCGCCCGAGGGCCAGGTGTGGGGCAACCCGACGTTCCGCTGGGACCACATGAAGCAGAACGGCTATAGCTGGTGGATGGATCGCCTGCGTCGTGCGTTTTCGCTCTACGACCGCGTGCGCCTGGATCACTTCCTGGGATTCCACAGTTACTTTAGTATCCCCGCAGGCAAGGCTTGCGCCGAAGGTCGCTGGTTGGCGGGACCGGGCAAGGACCTGTTCCAGACCGCTTATGACGAGCTGGGTCCGCTCAACTTTATCGCTGAGGACTTGGGCTATCTGACGCCCGGTGTTCGCGCCATGGCATCGACCTGCGGTTTCCCCGGCATGGACGTGCTGGAGTTTAGCGACTACGACGTTCGTTGCGGTGTGCATCCCACGCCCGGCAAGATTCTGTACACCTCGACGCACGACACGTCGACGCTCGCCGGCTGGTGTACGCGTTCTTTTGCGGGCGGCGATGAACCGAGCGGTGTTGAGGTGGCGGCCAAGCTGATGAGCGACGCGCTAGCAAGCGACGCTCCCCTGGTGATGATGCCGCTGCAGGACGTGCTGGGGCTGGGCGACGACGCACGCATGAACGTGCCGGGCGTGGCCACGGGCAACTGGACCTGGCAGGCTGACGAGGCGGACATTGCAGCCGCCGAGGGCAAAACCGCGCGGCTCCTGCGCAACAACCATAGATTCTGGGGCGAAGCGTGATAAAACCCCCGATATAGGGTACAGTTACAGACGTTTGAATTTTTGCGGGCAGAGTAATCTGCCCGCTTTGTGCTGAAAAGGAAGTATTTATGGCGCGCTACGATTACAAGTGCTCGAGCTGCGGCAACGTGTTTGAGGTTGAGCATCCCATGTCCGAGACCCCCGAGGTCGTGTGCCCCAGCTGCGGTGCCCCGGCGGCCAAGACGTTCTCAGCCAGCGGCATAAAATTTGAGGGCAGCGGTTTCTACAACACCGACCAGCGAAGCGGCGGCTCCAGCACCAGCGCCACGAGTGGCTGCTGCGCCAACTGCCCGCATAGCCACTAGGAACCAAACAGCCCGCGATCAGCATCGATCGCGGGCTGTTTCTTTGTGTCGCAGGTAGCTCTATGAGTTGCGGTGAAATAAGGACTGTTTGGCGGGTAGAGGCCGCTATTCAATCCTTATTTCACCGCAACATAGTCATTACTTGTGGACCAAGCGGGCGCAGAAGTGGCCGTCGTAGGAGTCGGCGTTTACTGGCACGCTTTGGAAGAGGCCTCGATCGTTCTGGCGTACGGATACGAGCTTCTTGGCCTGATCGAACTCGGGGAGTTGCAGAATCTGTGCCTCGGAAAGCGGCGCCACGCTAAAGCCGGCACCCTCGGGAGAAGCAAGGAACGCGTCCACCACCTGTGTGTTCTCCTCGTCGAAGACCGAGCACGTCGCATAGATGAGCTCGCCGCCGGCAGCCACGCGCGCGGCAGCTTCCTTGAGCATCGTCAGTTGCAGTTTGGGCAACTCAACCGTCACGTCCTTTTCGGTCAGTCGCCAAGGGATCTCGGGATGACGGCGCATGGTGCCGGTGCCCGAGCACGGCGCATCGATAAAGACCGTGTCGAACTTAACCGGCTCGCCAAGCATGGCATCAAACGATGTGAGCACCTCATCAAGCTCGCAGGCATCGCCCGAGACCGTGCGAACACCCTTAATACCAGCCTTGTGCAGGCGCGCGAGATTCTGATCACATTTACGATCATGCAGGTCGAGCGCGGTATGCTGGTGCTCGTACCCAGCACGTTTGGCCTGACACATCATCACATAGGTCTTGGTTCCGCGGCCGGCACCAATCTCCAGGCAGCGCCCGGGACGGGTCGCCGCGGTAGCGATGAGCTGGGCGTTAAGGTCCGAGGCAACGGCAGCAGCGCGCTCAAACACGCCGGACGCAACCGTGACCTGCGCATCGACCGGTGCATGGCAGCCCGGGAACACGGGCGCAACAAGCTGCGAGATATACAGGTCGGGTTTGGTGGCAAAAGCGTTCTCGTGCAAAGCGAGCGGCGCGGGAGCCAGATTGCCGGCAAAGTTGAGCGCGCCCTCGGGTGTGTCGAACGATGCCATAATGCGAGCACAAAGCCAGCGCGGCAGACCCATCAGACGCGACAGGCGAACCAGACGACGTTCGGACTCATCGGCATCCGCTGCGGCGGCAAAATCCTCAACGTTGTCCGCGACCTTATGCAGCACGGCATTGGCCAAACCGGCGGCTGACTTAGCACCGCTGCGCACGAGCTCAACGCCCTGACTCACCGCAACACGACCCGGCGTATGCAGATAGAGCATCTCAAAGGCCGAGATACGAAGCGCCATGCGCACACGAGGCGCGACCTTTTTTGGCTTATCGAGAAACTGGTCGAGCAGCTCATCCAAAATGCCCTGGGTGGCCGCAACGCCAAGTGCCAAACGAGCGGCAAAAGCAGAATCGCGCTGGTCAATGGCCTTGGCCGAAGCACGGGACGAGAGCACGTCGCGCGCGTACATGCCGCGGCGATCGGCCTCCATCAAAACATCAAGCGCGAGCTTGCGCGCGGGGGAAAGCTTGCTCATGACAAAACACCCCACGAAAGATCCGCACCCTGCAGGCCGGCAGCCCAAGCAGAAGCGGCCATAGCACGTTTGCCATCGGGCTTAACCTCGAGCAACTCAACCGAGCCATCGGAAAGGCCCAGGTAAACACGCTTGGCCTTAACGAGAACCTGACCCTCGCCAAGCGACACATCGGCCGGCGCAACATCGAGCACGCGCACGGTCTTGCCGGCAATCACGCAACGAGCAGGCGCGGTATCGGACGAAGCGAGCACATGGCGCACGCAATCAAGCGCCACCATTTGCGGATCCAGACGCATCTCCTGCTTGGAAATCTTGGCAGCATGCGTGACAAGGGACTCATCCTGCTCGGTCCACACCGCCGTGTCATCGGCAAGCGAGGGCAGCGTATCGGCCAGCAGCTTACCGCCCAGCTCGCCAAGCTCCATAGTCAGTGCCTCGGCATGCTTACCGGCAACCAAGGTCGAGGCCTGCGCACAATAAGCGCCGGTATCCACGCCATGCCCAATACGCATAATGGAAACGCCGGCAACCTCGTCACCAGCAAGAATGGCACGCTGAATAGGAGCAGCGCCGCGCCAACGAGGCAGCAGCGAAGCATGGACATTCACAATACCAAGCGGCGCCATATGCAGTACCTCATCGGACAAAATGCAGCCATAGGCAGCCACGCAGAAAATATCAGCCCGCGCAGCCTGGAGCGCCTCAACAACCTCAGGTGTCATACGATTGGCCTCAACAACGGGCAACCCCAGCTCAAGCGCCTTAGCCTTAACAGGAGACGGCTCCAACTTCTTACCACGCCCACGAACAGCATCAGGACGAGTAACAACAAGCGCAATCTCATTCCCAGCATCAACAAGCGAAGTCAGCGAAGGCACAGCAAAATCAGGCGTGCCCATAAACACAATACGCATAAAGAACGTCTCCCCTCAACCAAAGCCGAGACGGCTACAAATAACAGCGGAAAGCCAAGTACCCAGCTCATCCGCAATAACAATTCAACAAGAACAAATATACCCAAAACCAAAGAAAGAGCCGCAATAAAAGCAGCTCTCTCTCAACAAAGACTATCAGCGAAGACGCCCCTCCCTGGCCCAACGGCACCCGGGCGAAACGAAGAGCGACAACGTAGTCCCTGGGATGGGGCCCACAAATATCGTCCCGCGCGCAGTTTCGCAGCAAAGCGAGAATGTTTGAGCACGGGATGATATGTGTGGACCCCATCCCAGGGACGGACAATTAACCTATTCAGTCTCGCCCGGTCGAGCGCCGCGGGCCAGGGCGTCCTGGTACTCCTTGACGGCCTTGAGCCTCTGCATCGGCTTCAGTCGCTCGAACATGGTATTGCCGTGCAGATGGTCGATCTCGTGCTGCAGGCACACGCAGAACAGATCGCCCGTGGCCTCATAGCGAATCAGGTTAGCGTCCAAGTCGTACGCCTCGACGACGACATGGTCGGGACGCTCGATCTCGCAGCTAATGCCAGGGATGGACAGGCAGCCCTCGCTAAAGGGCACCAGATGGTCACTCTGCTCAACAATGACAGGGTTGATAAGCACGTACGGATCATAATCATTCTTGTCACTGTAGTCGCAGTCGATGGTGACGAGCTGAATGAGCTCGCCGATCTGCGGGGCAGCCAGGCCGCAACCGCCGTTCTCGAACATCATCTTCTTCATCTTCTCGGCAAGCGCCTCGATCGCCGGGGTGATTTCCTCGATGACGGCACACTCCTGACGCAGGCGAGGGTCAGGGGACAGTACGATTCCGTTGGCTTCCATGGCCATCCTTTCGGTTTGTTACATCAAATCATAGGCGTCGACGTCAACGCTCACGCTCACGCCGCGCACGGAGCCCACTTCTTTGAGGCAGGCGTCGATATCATCAGAGACATGGTACCCTACCGGCGACTTCACAAGCAGATGGAAGCGGTAACGGTCCTTGGCTCTCTCGATTACACACGAAGCCGGGCCCAGCACCTGCGGCACGGCGCTCCCCGCCCGCAAAAAGTCGGGCGCGGCGGCGTGCCAGCGGCGCTTGAGGAGCTTTGCGATGCGGCCGATATAATCCTGCGCATCGTCGCGGCTTGCCGACCACACCAAAATGTTGACCAGGCGCACGAACGGCGGGTACAGTGCGTCGCGGCGCTGGTCCAGGTCGTAGTCGGTAAAGATCGAGCGATCGTGCTCGGCGACGGCGCGGATGACCGGGTCCTCGGGCAGATAGGTCTGGATGATGACCTCGCCGGGGCGATCGCCGCGACCGGCACGGCCAGCCACCTGCTCGAGCAAATCGTAGGCACGCTCCCCCGCGCGAAAATCGGGCAGCTTGAGGGCAAAGTCGGCATTGACCACGCCCACGAGCGTGACCTCGGGAAAATCGAGACCCTTGGCAATCATCTGGGTACCCAGCAGCACCGCGCAATCGGCGGCATCGAACTGCTCGAGCAGCTTTTTGTGTGCGTCCTTGCCGCGCGTGGAATCGGCGTCCATGCGAATGATGGCGACGTCGTCGGGCAGCATCTGGTGCAGTGCGTCCTCGATCTGCTGCGTGCCCAGCCCCATTTTTGCCAGGTAACGGCTACCGCACTTGGGACAGCGACTCGTGGGCGCCGGATAGGGTTGCACGCGCCAGGACGATCCGCAGGTGTGGCACTGCAGCGTGTGCGTGCGCTCGTGGTACGTGAGCGCGGTGGAGCAGTGGTTGCACGTGGGGACACATCCGCACTCGCGGCACATCAGGAAGGGCGCAAAGCCACGACGGTTGTGCAGCAACACGGCCTTTTCGCGACGCTCGACCACGCGCTCGAGGCCTTCCATCAGCGGTTTAGAGAACATTGAGCGGCTACCGTGCGAGAACTCACGACGCAGGTCGGCAATACGTACCGTAGGCAGGACTGCGTGGCCCGGGCGTTCGGGCATCTCGACGCGCGTCCACGTGGCACCATTGAACGTACCGCGGCGGCAGCGGTCGAGGGCCTCGGCAGAAGGCGTGGCCGAGCCCAACACGAGCGGGCAGCGATAGCGACGCGCCATCTCGGCCGCTACCTCGCGCGCATGGTAGCGCGGGCCAGAACCCTGCTTGTAGCTGGTCTCGTGTTCCTCGTCGATGATGATGAGACCAAGGTTGCTGAGCGGGCAAAAAAGCGCCGAACGGGCTCCCACGACCACACGCGCGGCACCGCTGGCAACCATATCCCACTGGTCCAGGCGCTCGCCGGCCGAAAGACGCGAGTGAAACACGGCGACCGTCTCGCCAAAGCGCGACCGGAAGCGGCCGACGGTCTGGGCCGTCAGCGAGATCTCGGGCACGAGCACGCAAGCCGAGTGACCGGCCGCAAGTACGCGCTCAATCGCCGAGAGGTAAACCTCGGTTTTGCCGGAACCGGTAACGCCATCGACGAGCACCACATCGCCGTGAGCGTCAAGGCGGGCGCGCTCAATCTGCGCGAGCGCCTGCTGCTGGCCGTTCGTAAGTGCGACCGGCGCTTTGCCGCTCGCTGAGGACAGCGTAGTCTGCTCGCTGCAACCACGCCAGGCACGGCGCTCCTCCACCACCACGACGCCACGTTTTTCGAGCGCCTTGATGGTCGCCGACATGCTGTTATAGAGCAGGTTGAGGTCGCGCGTCGTGACGGGGCCGCACTGGAGCGCCTCGATGAGCTGGCGCTGGCGAACGGCGGTCTTGGGCGGCGTATAGTCGAAGCCCTCGGGCGTGAGCATGACCCAGCGGTTTTGAATAGGCTTGACGGCGGGGCGCTCAACCGCCCATGCGCCGCCATCGCCCTTGACCACGCGCGGGCTGCCGCCCGGAGGCAGAAACAGGCGCAGGCACTCGGAAAGTGTCGCGACGTACTCGCGGCTCATCCAACGCGCAATGCGGGCAGCCTCGGCGGTAAAAAGCGGTTTGCTGAGGATGGCTTCGACGGGCTTGATGCGCGCAGGATCGAAGGTGTTGTTGCCTTGCAGGTCGCCCAGCTCGGGCGCGATGTCGACGATGTAGCCCGCGGCCGCACGGTTGCCAAAATGAACTAGGACGGTGGAGCCGATCTGGGCCTCGCTGGCGAGGGGTTGCGGGATGCCGTAAGCAAACGGCTCGGACAGTGCACGCGTCGGGATGTCGAGGATTACGCTCGCATAGGCGGCGACGGGTTCGGGTGCGGGCTCGGGCTGCGCCGGGGCGGCGGCAGGAGCCGCGGACTTCGGAGCTTCCTCCGGTTCCGGTGAACCAAACAGCGACAGTTGCTCGGCCATAGTCCCAGCACCTCCTAACCCATACGTCTACAGAAACAAGAGCCCCGCTCTGAGTGAACGGGGCTCGGATACATACGTTTGCGCAGCGATTACAGCGCCATCGTGCGGGCGCGATCGATGCGCGCCAGGCAGTCGTCGCGGCCGACGAGCGCCATGGTCTCGCCCAACGGAGGGCTCACCATGTTGCCGCAGACGGCGACGCGCACAGCCTGGAACACCACGCGCTTCTTGAGGTCCATCTGCTCGGGCAGCGGCTCAAGCGCGGCGTCGATGTTGGCGATCGTCCACTCGTCCACGCCCTCGAGCGCGACCTTGGCGGCATCCAGGATGGCACCCATGCCCTCCTTGGCCAGGCCTTTGTTGACGGACTTCTCGTCATACTCGAGCGTATCGGCCGTAGCGAAGATGGGAGCGGCGACGGTCACGGCGTCGGCCGGCATCTTGGTGCGCGGCTTGACGATGGCAGCGAGCGCGTCGATCCAATCCTCGCCGTACTCGACATTACCCTCGATGAGACCCGCCTCGTGCAGCTCGGGGACCATGATCTCGTCGGCAAACTGAGCATCGGACATGCCGTTGATGTACTCAGCATTGACCCAGTCGAGCTTCTTGGGGTCGAAGGTCGCGGGGTTCTTGGAGATGCGGTCGAGCGAGAACTTGCTGGCCAGGACATCGCGCGGGATGATCGTGGTCTCGCCGTCGAGCGACCAGCCGAGCAGCGCCAGGTAGTTGACGAAGGCGTCGGACAGGTAGCCGGCGTCGCGGTACTCCTCCACCGAGGTGGCGCCGTGGCGCTTGGAGAGCTTCTTGCCGTCGGCGCCCAGGATCATGGAGATGTGGGCGAACGTGGGCACGGGCGCGCCGAGGGCCTCGTAGACCATGACCTGACGCGGGGTGTTGGACAGGTGGTCGTCGCCACGGATGACATGGGTGATCTTCATCATGGCGTCGTCGACGACGGTCGCAAAGTTGTACGTGGGCGTGCCATCGGAGCGGAAGATGACAAAGTCGTCGAGCTCCTTGGCGTCGAAGGTTACCTCGCCGTGGACGGCGTCGTGGATGACGACGTCGCCGCGGTCCTCAGGCACCTTGATGCGCAGGACATAGGACTCGCCGGCCTCGATGCGACGGCGGGCCTCCTCGGGATCAAGATCGCGGCAACGGCGCTGATAGCCTTGGAAGGGGTCCTTGCGCTCCTGCGCGGCCTTGCGGTCGGCGTCGAGCTGCTCCTTGGTGCAGAAGCAGGGATAGGCCTTGCCCTCGTCCCAAAGCTTCTGGGCGGCCTGCTTGTACAGGTCCAGGCGCTCGGTCTGGGCGTAGGGTCCAAAATCGCCGCCCACCTCGGGACCCTCGTCCCAGTCCAGGCCCAGCCAACGCATGGCGCGCAGGATGATCTGCGTGTTCTCGTCGGTGGAGCGGGTAGGGTCGGTGTCGTCGATGCGCAGGATGAACGTGCCGCCGTTAGCACGGGCGAAAGCCCAGTTATAGATAGCGGTGCGGGCGCCGCCAATGTGCAGCTTGCCCGTCGGTGAGGGTGCAAAGCGGACGCGAACGTCTGATGCCATGGAAATCTCCTCGATTGCAGGATGGATGTCTAACCGCACCAGTATAAAGCATCAAAGCAACCTCCGCACAAAGGGCACCGACCTACTCATTGGGGACAGACTTAAATGACCAGTCGTTGGAGACGTTCTTAGTTTAAGGC
>DBEYYU010000074.1:0-30651 GCA_048184855.1 Collinsella aerofaciens | reverse complement strand
TCCCGCCGGTTCGACCGGCGCGCCACGGGTCAAGATGCACCAGGCCTGGACGAAGTCCGGGCCCGCGCCTTTAGACGCGAGCCCGGGGCCCGTGGGTTATACCCTAAGAGCAAACCACCCTTTTTAAGGGTGGTTCTGATTCTATCCCTACTCATTGGGGACAGACTTAAATGAGTACCCTAACTGGGCAAGCATAAATGAGCGGGTCGTGCTGTATAAATTGCTTGTGTGCGCGTTTATGCGCGTTAGATTGCGTTTAATTACGCACCTATGCGTATATATGCGCCGTTTACGGGGCAATAATGACCGTTTAGCGGTGAGATACGCAAAAACGCGCACAGACGCGCGTGTTTGTGCGAATATAGAGCTGTCAGAAATGCAAGACGTTCTATGACACAGGAGACACATAATGGCAGATTCCAAGCAGGCTCCACTCGACGCCGCGGCAGCCGCCAAAGCAGCATTTGCTTCGGTCCAGGACAAGCCGTTCCCTAACGACATCTTTACGGCTCCCGAGCTCCGTTGGGCTGTGATCGGTTGCGGCGTTATTGCCAACCAGATGGCTCAGTCCCTTGCCCTGGCCGGCCGCAAGCTTACGGGCGTTGCCAACCGCACGCTCACCAAGGCTCAGGCCTTTGCCGACCAGTACGGCGTCGAGAAGGTCTATGACACGGTTGAGGATCTCTACGCCGATCCTGACATCGACGCCGTCTACATCACCACCCCGCACAACACCCATATCACCTATCTGCGCGCCGCCCTGGCGGCCGGCAAGCACGTTCTCTGCGAGAAGGCCATCACGCTCAACTCCGCCGAGCTCGATGAGGCCCGCGCCATTGCCGCCGAACACAACGTGGTCCTTATGGACGCTACCACGGTGCTCCACATGCCCTTGTATCAAGAGCTGCGCCGCCGCATGGATGCCGGCGAGTTTGGCCGCATGAACCTCGCTCAGCTCAACTTTGGTAGCTACAAGGAGTACGGCGACCTGACCAACCGTTTCTACAATCGCAACCTCGCCGGCGGTGCCATGCTCGATATTGGCGTATACGCCCTGTCCGTCATGCGCCTGTTTATGGCGAGCCAGCCCGTCGAGGTCGTGTCTCTGGGTAACACCTGCGAGACCGGCGTGGACGTTGCAGGCGGCATCGTCTGCCGCAATGCCGAGCAGCAGCTGGGTGTCGTGAGCCTTACGCTCCACTCCAAGCAGCCAAAGCGCTCGGTTATCAGCTTTGACAATTGCTATGTCGAGGTCAACGAGTATCCGCGCGCCGATCACGCGACGATCGTGTGGACCGCGGACGGTCATCGCGAGGAGGTCGCCGCGGGCACCGAGGCTTATGCCCTGTGCTACGAGATGGCTGACCTCGAGCAGGCCGTCGCCGGCGACGATTCCAAGCGTGAGCTTCTGGATTATGCTTCTGATGTGATGGAGCTCATGACCAAGCTCCGCGCCGATTGGGGAGTCGTCTACCCCGAGGAGGAGTAAGCGATGCTTGCGGAAGATAGGCTCAATACGATTGTGTCGATGGTGCAGCAGGCTGGCTCGGTAACGGTGCCCGAGCTTGCCGATGCCCTGGGCGTGACGGCCTCTACCATTCGACGCGACCTACAGACGCTCGACCGAGCGCACCGCATCGCCAAGGTGCACGGTGGCGCGACAAGTCTTGAGCGCGCGCACGTGACGCGCGACCTAACGATCGGTGAGCGCAGTGATCTCCATAACGACGACAAGGAGCGTATCTGCGCCCGCGCCGCGGCGCTCGTGGAGCCCGAGAGCTTTGTGTATATCGATTCGGGTTCGACAACGCTCAGACTCATCGAGCATCTTCCGCATCTCGAATCGGTCACCTATGTGACTGATTCCGTGCTCCATGCTCAGCATCTCGCTGTGCGCGGCATGCGCACCGTGGTGCTGGGCGGCGAGCTTAAACCCGAGGCCGAGGCGCTCGTTGGCCCCGATGCCCTGGCGACCCTGGACCGCTATAACTTCAACTGCGGTTTTTGGGGTTCCAATGGCATCGCCGCCGAGCAAGGTCTCACCACACCGGATATCGAGGAAGCGCAGGTCAAGCGTATCTCGATGCGTCATACCGCCAGACGCTTCGTAATCTCGGACGCCAGCAAATTTGGCATGGTGGCGCCCGTCAAGTTCGCGGACTTCCGCGACGCAACAATCATTACCGCGGGCAAGGTGCCTGCCAAGTACCAGACGATGGACAACGTCATCACGGTCTAGCAGCAGGGGACGGGCTAAGGCCAAAACCACCACAAAGGTGCCTGTCCCCATTGTGGTGGTTCCGATGCCCCCGTCGGGCATGATTTCCCAGTACCCCTGTTTCCATACGACGTGATCATGCCCGCCGGGGCCATCGTATAGATATCGCTTAAAAGCGCCGTCACTTCGGCGCTATCAACCACTCAAACACAAGGTAATACGCAGGTTGTGACCCTCAGAAGGGGAGGGCTGGGCCTGCTTGTGCAAAAGGAGGAAACATGTCAGCTGCAAACGAGAAGGTTGGGGGCGGCACTTACGATGTCGTTGCCATCACGGCATGTCCAACGGGCATTGCTCACACATTTATGGCGGCCAAAGGGTTGGAAGACCAGGCAGCCAAGATGGGCGTGAGCATTAAGGTCGAGACTCAGGGTTCGGGCGGCGCTAAAAATGTACTGACCGCGGCAGACATCGCTGGTGCCAAGGGTGTCATCATTGCGGCGGATAAAAATGTCGAGCTCGATCGCTTCGATGGCAAGTCGGTTTACTCCTGTGCGGTGACGCGTGGCATTAATGACGCCGAGAAACTTATCAATATTGCGCTTGCGGGCAATGCGCCTATTCATCATGTGTCCGGCGGCGCCGCGGTACAGGCGGCTGCCGAGGGCGAATCCGAGGGTTTGGGCCGCAGGGTCTATAAGGACCTGATGAACGGCGTTTCGCACATGCTCCCCTTTGTTGTTGGCGGCGGCATCCTCATGGCGCTTTCGTTCTTGCTGGACCAGGCGGGGCTGGGCACGAGCGCATACGGCCACAGCACTCCGGTCGCGGCCTTCTTTAACCTTGCGGGCAACCAGGCGTTCAACTTTATGCTCCCCATCCTTGCGGGCTATATTGCCATGTCCATTGCTGACCGTCCGGGCTTGGCCGCGGGCTTTGTGGGTGGCTGGATTGCAAAGCAGGGCTTTACGTTGGGCTATCTCACCACGGCAATGGATGCTGATGCCCAGGCTCAGCTTGTCTCTGCTGGCTTTTTGGGCGCGCTGCTGGTCGGTTTTGCCGCCGGCATTATCGTCAATGCGCTCAAGAAGGCTGCAAGCGTGCTACCCGAGTCGCTCGACGGTATCAAGCCCATGCTCATCTACCCCGTGCTGGGCATTCTCTTTACGAGTCTCTTTATGATGGCCGCTAACCCGATTATGGGCGTTATCAACACCGCCATTAGCGGCGCGCTCAACGGTCTTTCGGGCACGAGCATCGTTCTTTTGGGCATTATCTGCGCCGGCATGCAGGCGACCGACATGGGTGGTCCCATCAACAAGGCCGCATATGTCTTTGGCACCGCGGCCCTTGCCGAGCAAACGCTGCAGGGCAATATGATCATGGCTGCCGTCATGGCGGGCGGTATGGTACCGCCGCTGGTCATCGCGCTCTCCACGACGTTCTTTAAGAACCGCTGGACCGAGGCCGATCGCAAGGCAGGCCTGGTGAACTACATCATGGGTCTGTCGTTTATCACCGAGGGTGCCATTCCCTTTGCCGCGGCCGATCCGCTTCGCGTGTTGCCCGCCTGCATCCTGGGATCTGCGACCGCCGGCGGTCTGTCGATGCTCTTTGGTTGCGCGAGCCCCGCTCCGCACGGTGGCGCCTGGGTTATCGCGGTCATCACGAACCCGGTGCAGTACCTGTTGGCCCTTGATATCGGCGCTGTGGTCGGCTGCTTGGTTCTGAGCTTCCTTAAGAAGCCTCTCGACAAGGCTACCGAGTAGCGGGAGCGGAAGGGTCTTGCCAATGGAAAGGCGGCAACGTCCACCAGGGACGTTGCCGCCTTTTGCTGTTTGGGGATTTGTCTCGATCTGTAACAGGAAGAGAGGGATATGGGTTCCAGATGTTACAAGCTGAGATATTTTTCCTGGTGGTCCCATAAAGTCTCAATCTGTAACAGGAAGGTCAAAATGCGGGCTCCAGATGTTACAGATCGAGATGATTTCTCCGGTGGGATCCGAATATCTCAATCTGTAACATCTTGGGCCGATTTTGCCGAGTTATTGTTATAGATTGAGATTTTTCCTTGAGGGAGATTCGAATGTCTCGATCTGTAACAGACAGACCGGAAAATGGGTTTTAACTGTTACAGATCGAGACGTTTTGGCGCCACGGCTGAGCCATCGTGGTGGTTTTGACGTTTGCCCAGATAAAACCTGCCAAAATAAACCTGTCCATTTTCGACAGACTTTAGGGCTCCCAGGGGCAGGGGGCTTCGATGTGGACGTGCTCGCCGGTTACGGGATGCGTAAAGGACACGCTGTGGGCGTGGAGCATCAGGCCACAGGGGCGCGGCGTTCCGTACAGGTCGTCGCCAACCAGGGGATGACGCTCGCTCGCCAGATGCACGCGGATTTGGTGCTTGCGGCCGGTGAGCAACTCGACATCGATATACGAGCGCGTGGGCAGGCCACGGCGACTCTTAAGACGCTTGAGTACCTTGACGCGCGTCTGAGACGGCTTGCCGCTGGCGCCGACGCGCATCTTGCGGCTGTCGTGACGGTCGCGGGCGATGGGCTTGTCGATGAGCTTTTCGTTCCAGTCGATCTTGCCCTCGGCGAGCGACAGATAGTGCTTTTCGAACGCGTGGTCGATGACCATCTGGTCAAAGGCGGGCTGCGTCTGCTTGTCGAGCGAGAACAGCACCACGCCGGTGGTGTCACGGTCCAGGCGATTGAGCGGCTGCATGTCGGTCGCGGCAAAGCCGTCGCCCATCGCCAGCAGCAGGTCGCTGGCGTAGTCGGTGAGCGTGCGCTCGCCGGTGCCGTCGCCGTGGACGATCATGCCGGCGGGCTTGTCGATGGCCATAAGCCAGGCGTCGCAGTAGAGGACTTGAGGTTCTTCGTTCACGTGTAAGCCTTTCGGTTAGCTAATTCCCACAAACATGCAGCCCGAGGTAGCGCCGCGCAGGCGGGCGGCGGGCTTGCGGCCGGCTTGAGCCGCCTCGACGGCACGACGGACGCGGGCGACGGCACGGCCCACCTCATCCGTCTCGAGCAGCGTTCCGTCCACCATGAGACGACGCACGCCGGCATCGAGCAGCTGAGGAACCTGCGGCGTGAGGTCGATGGGGTAAGCATCGTACAGGCGAGAGCGGCCGTGGATGTCGGTACGCACCGGCATGACCTTTCCGTCGATATTCTTGAGCGAGAGCTTGCGGACACGCAGGCGGCAGTTGGCGCAATCGTGGATGCAGCCGTTGGCAACCTGCAGAATGCAATGCTCGCTTGTCATGACGCGCGGCCGGCCAAAGACGGTGATGCCCAGAGTCGCGGGCGCGGCGGCGCCGAGCGAGACAATCTCGTCGAGCGTGATCTCGGGCGAGAGCCAAAACGCACCGGCTCCGCGCTCGGCAAGCGCCTCCATGCAGGGCGTGTTATGCACCGGCAGGCAGGATCGAATCTCGGCCGTGGCGCCGGCATGCGCGGCTACAGCGAGCTCGGAGATATTGCCGACGGCGACGGTGGCTCCGGCATTGATCCAGGGATCGACGCGCTCGTGGTCAACGGCACGGCAGACCTCGTCGAGCACGGGCACGATGCCCTGCTCAAACGCATCGGCGGGGGAGAGATCGGCCGCATCGAGCGCGTCGGTGGTCATGTAGATGAGCGTTGCACCCTCCGCTCGCGCTGCCTCGGCGGCCTCGAGCGAGGTGACGGTGGCGCAGATCTGCGGCTCGTCGCGGTAGTGCTCGGGCATGGGCCGCGTACATTTGTCGAGCACCGGCAGCTCGAGCGTGCGGGCACGCTCGTCATACGGTGCCAGAATGGCCTCCTCCAGCGCCTTGCAGGCGGCGGCGCGCACCTTGTGCACAGCGGAGAAGCCCATGCCGCAGCCCTTATCGAGCGCCACATCAAAGCTCGCGGACTCAAAGGGCGAGGAGCCCATGCGGCCCACATGCTCTACCAGATCGGACGCCTCGACCGCGCGGGTCTTGGCGGCCTCGACGGTAAAGCCCGTGGCCGTGGCCGTAAGCGAAGGGGCGTCGCAGCAAGTAAGCGTGACGGCAAACGGTTCGCCCAAACGCGCCACAACGGTTACATCAACGGCGCGGCGGCGCAGCACATCGCGCTTGAGCGCGGCGCCGGCAGCGTCAATGGCGCGCTGGCTTCGAATCACGCGCACGCGGCAGCCCTCGGGCATGCTGCGAGGCACGCGGCACTCGATGATGTCACCGGCGGCGGCATCATCGGCGGCAATGGTGGTCAGGAACTGGTCAAACTCGTTATCGTGGCGAAGCTCCAGCAGGTCGCCCTTGCCCACGGGCTCAAACAACTCAATGCGGGCGATGGCGGCGCGCCGACGGCGGTCGTCGGGCTTGAGGCCGCGCACATCGCGGTTGGCCGGGCGGCTGCCCAGCACCGTGCCCACGATCTGGCCGCGGTTGTTGGAGCGCTCGTAGCTCATCATCTCGTCACCCGAGGTACCGTCTTGGTAGGCGTGCGTAAAGTCGCGGTTAAAGCAGCGCTTGAGCTGTCGCTGGCGGGCCGCATCCTCATCCTTAGAGGTCGAAACATCGGCCAGCATGTCATCAATCTGATGACGATACACGTCGACGATGGAATACACGTAATCGGGGGCCTTCATGCGGCCCTCGAGCTTGAGCGATGCGGCGCCGGCGTCATACAGACGGCGAACAAGCTGCGAAGTGTTGGTGTCGCGCGGGCACAGCGCGCGCTCGCGTCCGGCAGGGGAGAGCGAGCGGCCGTTCTCGTCAATTAGCTTGTAGGGTAGGCGGCAGGGCTGGGCGCACATGCCGCGGTTGGCCGAGCGGCCAGCCATGGCAAAGCTCGACAGCAGGCACAGACCCGAGTAGCAAAAGCAGATGGCACCGTGGCTAAAGACCTCAAGGTCCACATCGGGCGCGGCGTTGTGAATGGCGGCGATCTCGTCGATGGAGAGCTCGCGCGAGAGAGTCACGCGGTCGGCGCCCTGCTCACGGCACCAAAGGGTTCCGCGGTCGTCGTGGATGTTCGCCTGGGTCGAGATGTGTGTCTCGATGCCGGGCATGGTGCGCTTGACCTCAAAGAACAGACCCCAGTCCTGGATAATGAAGGCGTCGGCGCCCAGCGTGGAGCAGCGATGGATGAGTTGCAGCGCATCGCTCATCTCGGACTGCTTGATGACGATGTTTACCGTGACGTAGACGCGCGACCCGGCTAGATGCGCGGCGCGGCAGGCTTGCTCAAAGGCCTCGTCGGTAAAGTTGGTTGCCTTGCGGCGGGCGTTGAAGCTGCCCATGCCGCAGTAGATGGCGTCTGCCCCGGCAGCGAGCGCGGCGGCAAAGGGCTCGGGCCCTCCGGCGGGCGCCAAAAGCTCGGGTCTGCGGTTGGTGGTTCGACTGGCGGTTGCGGTCATATCCTGCCTTTCAAAATGCTCAGATATTCAAAAGTATAGTGGTGCCGTTGCGGCAGGCGATGCCCGTGCTCCAAGCGGGATAAAGTCTTCAGCAGCTTAGGCTGGCTGACCCCGTGGAGAACCGTTCAGCTGCCAACGGGCGCCGTTGGGCGATAAAATATTCTCTCCAGCTGATAATATTCTTGCATCAAACAGAAACCTTGAGTACTATCCCAAATCAAGCGCGGTGTTCAGACCGAATTGTGCCTCCCGGTGCGAACGCCGCGCTCACGCTCTCTATCTGATCGTAAGGAGAAAAACATGAGCAAGACCGTCGTGTCTTCCGATAACGCACCCGCAGCCATCGGACCGTATTCCCCCGGTATCCAGACCGGCAACATGGTGTTCCTGTCCGGCCAGCTGGGCATCGACCCCACAACTGGCAAGATGCCCGAGGGCGTCGAGGCCCAGGCCAAGCAGTCCCTTGCTAACGTCGAGGCCCTGCTGACTGCCGCCGGCGCTACGTTTGCCGATGTCGTCAAGACCACGGTCTACCTGGCCGACATTGCCGACTTCGCTGCCGTGAACGAGATCTACGCCTCCAAGTTCGAGGCCCCGTTCCCCGCGCGCAGCGCTTTCCAGGTTGCCGCCCTTCCGGCTGGCGGTCTGGTCGAGATCGAGGTCGTCGCCGCTCTCTAAGGCGTTGGCAACAACTAAACATGACATGCAAAAAGACCCTGCAGCGCGTGCGAGCTGCAGGGTCTTTTGTTAAGTGACGGATCGCTTGTGGAGCTGCGCTCCATTTTGCTCGTTAGCCCTCCTTGCGGACTTTTTGCAGGTAGCGGTAGACGCTGGGCTCCGAGATGCCCAGCGCGGTGGCGGCGCAGGCCACGGCACCCTTGAGCATGAACACCCCGTTGCCGTTGAGGTGGCGAATGACGTCCACGCGGTCGCTCTGACCAAGCGACGCTACATCCAGCCCGCGCGCGCTCAGCAGCTCGGCAATACTGCGGTCGATGAGCTCCTGCGTGGACTCCGAAAGGCTTTCGACCTCGATAGACGCGGGCTCCGTGCGCGCCGGCGCCGCGTCGAAGCATGCCATGAGCTGCTGCGCCATGGCGTTGATGGAGCGCACGGTCGAGAGGTCGGTGTTGACGCAGAGCATACCGACGATCTCGTCATTTTCGCGGATAAAGTACGTCGCTGACTCCAACGTCTTGCCGCCGGCACCGCGCCCCTCGTAGCCCGTAATAAACGGCAGGTCGCGATACTTGGCGTCGTGCATGATCTTGAGTGCCAGATCGGTGGCGGGACCGCCGACCTTGCGGCCGCTCACGATGCCGTTGCGAATATCGACGATGGCGTGGTCGGGATCCGAGAAATCGTGCAGCACGATTTCGCTGTTTTTGCCGAGTATCTGCTCCAGAAAATCGACCATCGGCAAAAAGCGACGTACGGTCTCGTTCACGGGCAACTCCTTTGGGTGAAATCGGAAATGTTCATAACAATTTTTTATCATGGTAACAGGCTGCCCACCATCTCGTATATCCGCAGGTACATGACGTAATAGAGACGAACGGTAGGAATTTGGCGGTAAACGGTCGACCAAAAGAAAAGTTAGATGTTATTTTGAACAGACACATTCCTGACCTGCGGAAATGCATTGTCTCAGCTGAAGAATAGTCTGATAACAAAAAATTATTATTGAGAATGAGAATCATCTTTAATACGATATGCAACGAAGGCACAACCTCAACCCCGCACTGCGTCACAATAGAGCGTTAGATGCGAAAACAACTATTTCGAGGATTGGTGGTCAAATGACCCAGGAGACGGTTAAGAACGGCACTGAAGCCCTGTTCACTCGTGAAGGCATGCCTCCCGTTAAGGAAATGATCCCGTGTGCCCTTCAGCACGTACTGGCTTCGTTTGCCGGTATCATCACCCCGGCTGTCATCATGGCCGGCGTCTACGGCTTTAATAGCCAGCAGAGCACCGACATCATCCAGGTCGCGCTCATTCTTTCGGCAATCGACACGGCCCTTCAGGCCTTCGCTCCCTTCCGTCGCATCGGCGGCGGCCTGCCCATCGTCATGGGCGTTTCGTTCGCGTTCCTCCCGGCCCTCCAGGCCATGGGTGCCTCGGGCTTTAGCTTTGGTGCGCTGCTGGGCGGCGAGATCGTCGGCGGCGCCGTCGCGGTCCTCTTTGGTCTGGCTTACAGCAAGATCAAGTGGCTGTTCCCGCCCGTCGTGACCGGTACGGTCATCTTCTCCATCGGCGTTTCGCTGTATCCCACGGCCGTCAAGTATATGGCCGGCGGTATGGGTACGCCGCTGTGGGGCACTCCGCAGGCCTGGTGCGTTGCCCTTATCACCTTCGCCGTGGTCTTTGCGCTCGCTAACTTTGGCAAGGGCACGCTCAAGCTGGGATCCGTGTTCTTTGGCATGATTGTTGGCATGATCGTCTCCATCCCCTTTGGCATGATCGACTTCTCCAGCGTCGCTACCGCCCAGGTCTTCGCCCTTCCCAAGCTCATGCCCTACGCGCTCGAGTTTGATCCCGAGGTCTGCATTACCCTCGCTGTCGTGTTCCCCATGGTCGCCATCCAGGTTATCGGTGACGTTTCCGCCGCCTGCCTGGGCTCCATCGACCGTATGCCCACCGAGCGCGAGCTCTCCGGCGCTATTGTGTCCCAGGGCCTCACCTCTATGGTCGGCGGCCTGCTGGGCGGTCTTCCCACCAGCGCCCTTGGCCAGAACGTGGGCATCATCTGCTCCAACAAGGTCGTCAACAAGTGGGTCTTTGTGATCATCGCGGCCGTCTTTGCCATCGCCGGCCTGTTCCCGCAGCTCTCTGCCGTCCTTTCCGCCATCCCGCAGCCTGTCATCGGCGGCGCGACCGTCGGCGTCTTTGGCACCATCACCATGAACGGTGTGCGCATGTTCACCCGCGAGGGTCTCACGCAGCGCACCACCACCATCGTCGGCACCTCTGTTGTCTTTGGCCTGGGTATCTGGATGGCCAGCGGTTGCCTTGCCGGCGAGGGCATGCCCACCTGGGTGTCCACCGTCATCGGCTCCAACGCCGTGACCCCCACCGCCATCATGGCCATTGTCCTTAACCTGATCCTTCCGCAGACGCCGGTCGTGGCTCAGCACATCGATGCCGCCAAGGACGCTGCCGTGGATCTGGTTTTGCCCGAGAGCAAGAAGTAACGAATTCGGTGCTATTCGTCGGCGGACGCATCGCCTCGTCCGCCGACGTCATGCGGCGCCAAGCCGCACTTCAAAGGGTTTGTCCCTTTGGTGAAGCGTTGACGGGAGAGGGCCCGTTTCCGGTGTAGGCCGGCGCTTCGCACTCCGCCATGTCAGAGGTGTCAAACCCCGCCCCTGATGTTGAAGGGAGCATTTATGCTTCTGGTCGCTAACGGTTCCGTCTTTACCCGCAACGCTCAGACTCCGTTCATTCCCAACGGTGCGGTCGCCATTGACGGAGATACGATCGTCGAAGTGGGCCCCGAGTGCGAGCTCAAGGCCAAGTATCCGGATGCCGAGTACGTCGACGCCCAGGGCAACCTCATCATGCCCGGACTTATCAACTGCCACACCCACATCTACTCGGGTCTGGCCCGCGGTCTTGCCATTAAGGGCTGCAACCCCACCAACTTCCTGGAGAATCTTGAGCAGCAGTGGTGGAAGATCGACGACAACCTGACGCTCGACGGCACCAAGGCCAGCGCCTATGCCACGATTCTGGATTCCATCCGCGACGGCGTCACCACGATCTTCGATCACCATGCGAGCTTCTGCGAGATCCCGGGAAGCCTCTTTACCATTAAGGATGCAGCTCAGGAGCTGGGCATGCGTTCGTGCCTGTGCTACGAGGTCTCCGATCGCCGCGGCCAGGAAAAGTGCGACCAGGCCATTGCCGAGAACGCCGAATTTGCCCAGTGGGCCGCCAAGGAGCGTCGCGATAACGACAACCACATGATCGCCGCCATGTTTGGCGGGCATGCTACCTTTACGCTTTCGGACGAGACCATGGATAAGATGGCCGAGGCCAACAACGGCCTGACCGGCTTCCACATCCATGTGTGCGAGGGCATGAACGACGTGTGGGATTCCCGCCTCAACCGCGGTGGTATCAGCCCCGTCGAGCGCCTGCTGCAGCACAACCTGCTGGGTCCCGACACCATGCTCGGCCACTGCATCCACGTGACGCCTGCCGAGATGGATATCGTCAAGGAGTCCGGCACTTGGCTGGTCAACAACCCCGAATCCAATATGGGCAACGCCGTGGGCTGCGCCCCCGTGCTCGAGTTCTTCCGTCGTGGCATCCCCGTGTGCATGGGCACCGACGCCTACACCCACGATATGCTCGAGAGCCTTAAGGTCTTCCTGATCATTCAGCGTCACAACGCCGCCATGCCCAACGTGGGCTGGTGTGAGGCCATGACCATGCTGTTCGAGAACAACGCCAAGATGGCGAGCAAGTACTTCGATCGCAAGCTCGGTGTGCTCGAGGCCGGCGCTGCCGCCGACGTTATCGTTATGGACTACAAGCCCTTTACGCCGCTGAGCGAGGAGAATATCGACGGCCACATGCTCTTTGGCATGATGGGCAAAAACTGCCGCACCACCATCATCAACGGCCGCGTCCTGTACAAGGATCGCGAGTTCGTTGGCATTGATGAGGACAAGATCAACGCGTGGACCATGGCCGAGTCCAAGAAGCTCTGGAGCACGCTCAACGATCGCACCTACTAATTCACAAGTAGATTCGCGCGCGTCGGATGTTTCGCCACATCCGGCGCGCGCATAGGCGGCCTCCGCGGGGTCGCCGGCGCTGTGCTAGCGCTACACCGTATTTGCGCCCGCCGCGCGGTCTCGCCGGGCGTTACAGAGAGGAACTCATTATGAGCGACATCATGAGGCCGATCCCGTTTTCGCAGCTGATGAACTGGATCATCGAGGAGCACAAGACTCAGGGCGCCGTCTTTGGCGTGCGCAAGATGGTCACGACCAACCAGGAGGGCGCGCTTCCCATTTTTGACGAGCGCATCGAGACTCCGTTTGGCCCGGCCGCCGGTCCCAATACGCAGTTGGCCCAGAACATTGTGGCATCCTACGTGGCCGGTTCCCGCTTCTTTGAGCTCAAGACCGTTCAGGTTATGGACGGCGAGGAGCTCTCCAAGTGTGTCAACAAGCCCTGCATTGTGGCGCAGGACGAGTGCTACAACTGCGAGTGGTCGACCGAGCTCGAGGTTCCGCAGGCTTTTGCCGAGTACGTGAAGGCATGGTTTGCCTGCCACCTGATCGCTCGCGAGTACGGCCTGGGCAGCCCGGACGGCTTTGTCTTCAACATGTCCGTGGGTTATGACCTGGAGGGCATCAAGAGCCCCAAGGTCGACGCCTACATCGAGGGCATGAAGGACGCCAGCGGCTCCGACGTCTGGAACGAGTGCCGCGCATGGGCGCTCGCCAACCTGGACAAGTTTGAGCATGTCGACGCCGCGTTTGTCGAGTCCATCCCGGCACGCGTCTCCAACTCCATCACCGAGTCTACCCTGCACGGCTGCCCGCCCGCCGAGATCGAGCGCATCGCGACCTACCTCATCACCGAGAAGGGTCTCAACACCTACATCAAGTGCAACCCCACGCTGCTGGGCTATGAGTTTGCCCGCCAGCGTCTGAACGAGCTGGGCTTTGACTACATCGTCTTTGATGACACGCACTTCCGCGAGGACCTGCAGTGGGCCGACGCCGTGCCCATGTTCGAGCGCCTGATTGCCCTGTGCGCCGAGCACGGCCTGGAGTTTGGCGTCAAGCTGACCAACACGTTCCCCGTCGACGTGACGAGGAACGAGCTGCCTTCCACCGAGATGTACATGTCCGGCCGTTCGCTGTTCTCGCTGACCATCGAGGCTGCCCGTCGCATTACCGAGCAGTTCGATGGCAAGCTGCGCATCAGCTACTCCGGCGGTGCTACGGTCTACAACATCCGCGCCCTGTACGATGCCGGCATTTGGCCCGTCACCCTGGCGACCGACGTGCTCAAGCCCGGTGGCTACGAGCGCTTTAGCCAGATGGCCGGCGAGTTTACCGACCTGGATGGCAAGCCGTTCGCGGGTGTCTCTCTCGAGGCTGTGACTGCGATCCAGACCGACTCGCTCACCAACCCGCTCTACAAGAAGCCGCTGCGCCCGCTGCCCGACCGCAAGGTCGCCGGCAAGAGCCCGCTTTCCGACTGCTTTACCACGCCGTGCCGCACGAGCTGCCCCATCCAGCAGGACATTCCCGCCTATCTGGCGGCTGTTGACGAGGGCCGCTACGAGGATGCGCTCAACATCATCATCGAGCGCAACGCCCTGCCGTTCATTACCGGCACCATCTGCCCGCATCCCTGCGGCCGTGCCTGCGAGCGTGCGTTCTACGAGCCCGAGGGCGCCCAGATTCGCGCCAGCAAGCTCAAGGCCGCCCGCGAGGCCATGACCGCGGTGCTGCCCAAGCTGCGCGCCCAGGCTATCGCCAACGACGGCGAGCGCAACGTTGCCGTTATCGGCGGCGGCCCGGCCGGTCTGGCGACGGCGTTCTTCCTGACGCGCGCCGGCGTGCCCGTCACCATCTTCGAGGCTCGCGATTCGCTCGGCGGCGTGGTCCGTCACGTGATTCCTGAGTTCCGCATTGCGAGCGACGATATCTCCCACGACGCAGAGCTCTGCCTGGCCTTTGGTGCCAAGGTGCAGCTCAATGCCCGCGTGGAGTCCATTGACGAGCTCAGGGCCCAGGGCTTCACCGACGTGGTCGTGGCCACCGGTGCCTGGATGCCCGGCTCTGCGGGTTTGGGCGAGGGTGCCGAGCTCGACGTGCTGGAGTTCCTCGAGGCCGCCAAGAAGGGCGAGAAGCTCGAGCTGGGCGAGGACGTCGTGGTCATTGGCGCCGGCAACACCGCCATGGACGCGGCTCGCGTGGCCAAGCGCCTGGCTGGTGTGAAGAACGTGCGCCTGGTGTATCGCCGCACCAAGAAGCAGATGCCCGCCGACGAGGAAGAGCTCGATCTTGCTCTTGCCGATGGCGTTGAGTTCTGCGAGCTGCTGGCCCCCAAAGCACTTAACGGCGCCATGCTGACCTGCGACGTTATGGAGCTTGGCGAGCCGGATGCAAGTGGCCGTCGCAGCCCCGTCGCCACGGGCGAGACCGTCGAGCTTCCCGCCACCACGGTGATCTGCGCCGTGGGCGAGGGCATCGACGCCAGCCTGTACGATGCCGCGGGCGTCGAGCACGACCGTCGCGGTCGCCTTGCCGCCACCTCCACCGGCGTCGAGGGCGTCTGGGCCGCGGGCGATTGCCGTCGCGGTCCGGCCACCGTGGTCGAGGCTATCGCCGATGCCGCCGAGGTTGCCCGTGCCATCGCCGGCGTGGACTTTAACAAGTACGCCGACTGCAACGAGCAGGCCGGCCGCGAGGACACCTGCTACGAGCGCAAGGGGTCGCTGTGCCGCGACAAGCGCAACTGCACCAAGACCCGCTGCCTAGGCTGCGGCTCGGTGTGCGAGGTCTGCTGCGACGTGTGCCCCAACCGCGCCAACGTTGCCATTAAGGTGCCGGGCTTGGCCAAGCATCAGGTCGTCCACGTCGACGGTATGTGCAACGAGTGCGGCAACTGCGCCGTGTTCTGCCCCTACCAGGAGGGCCGTCCCTACAAGGACAAGCTCACCCTGTTCTGGAGCGAGGAGGACATGGAGAACTCCGAGAACGAGGGCTTCCTGGCCGTGGACGAGGACCACTTTAAGGTCCGCGTCGCCGGCACGGTCCGCACCGTCTCGGTCGATGCCGTCAACACCGGTCTTCCCGAGGCCGTCCGCCTGACCATCAGGGCTGTGCGCGACAACTATTCGTACCTTCTTAAGAAATAGGCGAACCTTTTATGGCCAAATCCATTCAACATCACGTGGCCTACGTTGCCTGCGGAAGTGGTTGCGCCTCCGCAGGCGGCGACGCCCGCTGCAGCGAAGGCTGCATTGGCTGTGGCGCCTGCGTCACGGCCTGCCCCTACGGTGCCATTGCGCTGGTCGACGGCGTCGCCCGCGTGGACCGCTCCAAGTGCACGGGCTGTGGCCTGTGCGGCATGGCGTGCCCGCAGCGCGTGATTGCCTTCGTCCCCGGCTATCAGAACATCCTGGTGCGCTGCAACAACACCGACAAGGGCGCCATCGCCCGCAAGATCTGCGACACGAGCTGCATCGGTTGCGGTATGTGCGCCAAAAAGTGCCCCGCCGGCGCTATCCGCATCGAGGACAACTGCGCCCATATCGACGGCGCGGACTGCCTGTCGTGCGGCATGTGCGCCGTCGTCTGCCCGCATGGCGCCATCCACGACCGCACCGGCATCGCCGCCGGCGTGTAGAAGGGAATCACCATGGCACAGGAATTCACTTTTACCGTTAACGGCGTCGAGCGCACGACGACCCAAAACAAACCGTTGCTGCGCTATCTGCGCGACGACCTACACATTCACTCCGCCAAGGACGGCTGCTCCGAGGGCGCGTGCGGTACCTGCACCATCCATGTGGACGGTGCAGCCGTCAAGGCGTGCGTGCTGACCACCGCTCTTGCCGCCGGCCGCAACATCGTGACCGTCGAGGGCCTGCCCGAGGACGTGCGCGAGGCCTTTGTGTACGCCTTTGGCGCCGTGGGCGCCGTGCAGTGCGGTTTTTGCATCCCCGGTATGGTCATGGCGGGTGCGGCGCTCATCGCCGAGGACCCCGAGCCCACCGAGGAGCAGATTAAGTACGCCATCCGCGGCAACGTCTGCCGCTGCACCGGCTACAAAAAGATTATCGAGGGCATTGCGCTGGCCGCTGCGGTGCTCCGCGGCGAAAAGCAGATCGACGAGGACTTGGAGCGCGGCGATGACTACGGCGTGGGCAAGCGCGCCTTCCGCATCGACGTGCGCAAGAAGGTGCTCGGCGAGGGCAAGTACCCCGACGACATCGACGAGATCGACCAGCCGGGCCTGACCTATGCCAGCGCCGTGCGCTCCAAGTATCCGCGCGCCCGCGTGCTCTCCATCGATACCTCCAAGGCCGAGGCCCTGCCCGGCGTGGTGGGCATCCTGCGCGCCGAGGACGTGCCGGTCAACCAGGTCGGCCACCTTATCCAGGACTGGGACGTCATGATCGCCCAGGGCGATATCACCCGCTGCGTGGGTGATGCCATCGTGCTGGTGGTCGCCGAGGACGAGGCGACGCTCGAGAAGGCCAAGAAGCTCGTAAAGATTGACTACGAGCCGCTGGAGCCCGTGCGCAACATTGTCGAGGCCAGGGCCGCCGATGCCCCGCGCCTGCATGACAGCTTCTTTGCCTTCGGCAACACGGTGGAGCTCAAGGACAACGTGTGTCAGAGCCGTCACGTGACGCGCGGCGACGCCGCCAAGGCGCTGGCAGAGAGCGCGTTTACCGTGACGCAGCGCTTTACCACGCCCTTTACCGAGCATGCCTTCTTGGAGCCCGAGTGCGCCGTTGCCTTCCCGTACAAGAACGGCGTCAAGGTGCAGTCGACCGACCAGGGTGCCTACGACACGCGCAAAGAGTGTGCCCATATGTTTGGCTGGGATAGCGAACCCGAGCGCGTGGTCGTCGAGACCATGCTCGTGGGCGGCGGCTTTGGCGGTAAGGAGGACGTTTCGATCCAGCACCTGGCCGCGCTTGCTGCCTATAAGTTCCAGCGTCCTGTGAAGTGCAAGCTCACGCGTGCCGAGTCGCTCGCGTTCCATCCCAAGCGTCATGCCATGGACGGTACCTTTACGCTGGGTTGCGACGCCGAGGGCAACTTTACCGGCCTGGATTGCGAGATCAACTTTGACACCGGCGCCTACGCGTCGCTGTGCGGCCCGGTGCTCGAGCGCGCTTGCACGCATGCTGTCGGCCCCTACAAGTACCAGAACACCGACATTCGCGGTTATGGCTACTACACCAACAACCCGCCCGCCGGCGCGTACCGTGGCTTTGGCGTCTGCCAGTCCGAGTTTGCGCTCGAGAGCCTGATCGACCTGCTGGCCGAGAAGGTCGGCCTGGATCCGTGGGAGATTCGCTACCGCAACGCCATCGAGCCGGGCGAGGTTTTGCCCAACGGTCAGATTGCCGACTGCTCCACGGCGCTGAAGGAGACACTGCTCGAGGTCAAGGATGCCTACTATGCGCATCCCGGACACGCCGGCATTGCCTGCGCCATGAAGAACGCCGGCGTGGGCGTGGGCCTGCCCGATGCCGGCCGCTGCAAGATTCGCATCGAGAACGGCGCGGCCGTGGTCTATGCCGCCACGTCCGACATTGGCCAGGGCTGTAACACCGTCTTTTTGCAAGACGTTGCCGAGGCATGCGGCCTGCCGCTTCGCTGCATCGCCAACGGCGAGTGCTCCACCGAGAACGCTCCCGACTCCGGCACCACGTCTGGCTCGCGTCAGACGGTCGTGACCGGCGAGGCCGTGCGCGGTGCCGCCTTCCTGCTGCGCGATGCCATGCTTGATATCGAGGCCGGCAAGTCTGCGCCCGCCGCTCCCGTGAGTGCGCATGGCGACGGCGTCAAGATCGAGTATGACGACGGCCGCGCCTATCAGCTGCACACGCAGGAACTCGTCGCCGGCCAGGGTATGCACCCTCAGGATCCCGCGGCCGCCATCAAGGCGCTCGAGGGATGCGAGTTTGGCTACGTGTACCTGGAGCCGACCGACAAACTGGGCGCCGACGTTCCCAATCCCAAGAGCCACATCTGCTACGGCTTTGCCACGCATGTGGTCATTCTGGATGATGACGGCCGCGTGAGCGAGGTCTACGCCGCGCACGATTCCGGCAAGGTGGTCAACCCCATCTCCATCCAGGGTCAGATCGAAGGCGGTGTGCTCATGGGTATGGGTTACGCACTTACCGAGGACTGGCCGCTCAAGGACTGCGTGCCCCAGGCAAGGTACGGTACGCTCGGGCTGTTCCGTGCACCCGAGATTCCGGATATCCACGCTATCTACGTGGAGAAGGACGAGCTGTTGCCCGTGGCATACGGCGGCAAGGGCATCGGCGAGATCGCAACGATCCCCACGGCGCCCGCCGTGCAGAACGCCTATCGCGCGTTTGACGGCAAACTGCGTCCGGATTTGCCCATGGTGGATACGCCGTACAGCCGCGCCCGTCACCGCGGCTAGGGTAGAGCACGGACGGTCATTACTGACGGGCTGTTCGCGCTGAGCATCAACTACATACGCTGCGCCTTTGGCCCCAGCTCCATCGCGAGCCGGGGCCTTTTGTTTGGAGCGCCTCCGCATGCGGAAGCTGCGTCCCGGAATCCAGCCTCGGAACGGGATTAACTTTCCCAACGGGGCCGCATGCGGAAACTGCGTCCCGGAATCGTGCCTCAGAATGGGATGTGTTTTCCGCTGGCCGGCCGTTTGGAAAGTGCATCCCAGTTTGAGCGTTTATTCCGGGATGCGGTTTCCGCTGAAGGACTCAACCGGAAAGCACGACCCGTTCCGAGACCTGATTCCGGGACACGCTTTCCGCCAGGCCCGCCATCCGGAAAGTGCATCCCGTTTTGAGCGTCCAGGCTGGGCCGCGCTTTCCGTTGGCGTGGCCGTTGGGAAAACGCGGCCCAGATAGGGGGGATGCGATCCGGCGATGCACGGCCTAGCAGCTCCTACAGCTCCACGTCGTTGAGCCACGTCGGCAGCGCGGTCTGCCGGATGCCTGCCGTCTGCAGCTTTTTGGCGAGCATTCCTGCCGAGCGGACCTCGTTCATGGTAAAGCGCAGCAGAGGGTGGCCGTAGAGCGATAGGTGCGCCTCGCGCTGTCGTTCGGCAACGAGCGCCTCGGCGGTGGTGCGTCCGGCCAGCATGGTCTGGTCGGTATATTTGATGAGCCCGTCGAGCTCGCCCAGCGTGAGTTCCCGCGCCTGGCGCTCCCAGGCAAAGTCCGTTCGTATGGGCTTGGCCGAATCGAAGGGGTCCGTCAGCTCGTATTGAAGCCAGTCGGGCGCAAAGCCCGTCTCGATCATGATGGCTCGGGCGACCGATTCCCCGCCGCTCTCGGCGCGGGCGTCGGCATATCGAAGCGTTGTGAGGGCGGTGCGAATCGCGCGACCATTGCGGGCAGTCGCTCGTTGCTCAACGGCCTCCATCAGCTGTTCCGACGCAAGGCCGAGCTTTGAGATCGCCGAATCGGCAATGGGCATGCCGTCGGCAAAACCAGTTTGCAGCAGGCAATCTGTGGCCGTTTGGATGGGCGGCGTTACCGATATGCCGGCTCTGCGTATTGCTCCGGCCGGCTCAATCTGGTGTCGCTGAATATGTGCGCCCGGACGAGCCGACGGCTTTGTCGAGCTGCAAACATGCACGACGTTCAGGTGTCGCCACGAGACCTCGAGCCCCAGCAGGCAAGCTGCCGAAAACGAGCAGAACGTCCAATCGGGATGGATGATCGCAAGGGCGCGGAGGATCTCGCAATGGCGTTGCGCTCGGTTGAGTTCATCCCAGTGCGTTTTTCGCGCAAACAACCCCGGCATGGGCGAGACAACCGTGCCGCCGGTGCGCCGAAGGAGCGCTTTTCGGATCGCCGTGCTCGGGGGAATCAGACAGCGCCCCTCTTGTTCGGCTTGAGTGAGCAGTTGGTCGATGAGCTGGTCGTTGCAATGGGTCATGAGCTACCGCCTCCTTTTGGGTAGCAAAAACGTATCAGCTGGAACTTGCCGCTCAGCTGACCAAAAGCTGACCAAAATCTAACCATGCAGGTAGATGACCTGCTTTTGGCGACATATTTCTTGTTTGAATCGGTGAGCGGTAATCGGCGACCGTGAACGGTAGCTGGATATGAAGTCTTGGTAAGTTTCGGGACGTGTACTTTTTGAAAAAGAGCATTCTATCTGCTGTTTTGTGTTTCTGGATCGCATATTTGAAGGCATGTGATAAGGGCAGCGGACTGTTGCCTTGTATCTGCGGAAACTGTGTCCCGGAATTGCCACTCAGAACGGGACACGCTTTCCGGATGGGATGCTTGGCGGAAACTACGGCCCAGTTTTTGGCTACAGAACGGGATGCATTTTCCGGAACGGTCCACGTGCGGTGGTGTACCGCCCCTTTCGTGTGCGCCGCTTGTCGAATTACGTTATAGCTAGCTATATTATAGGAAGGTATAATATAGCTAGCTATAACGTAAAGGAAGGATGGCCCTATGTTTATCGGAAGAACAGCGGAAATGTCCGAGCTCAATCGACTGTATGGCACGGACTCCTTTGAGATGCCTGTGATTTACGGCCGTCGTCGTGTGGGCAAAACGCGTCTCATCACAGAATTCATCCAAGACAAGAAGGCTATTTACTTTCAAGCTCGTCGTACCAATGCAGTGGCAAACCTGCACGGCTTTAGCCAAGCGATACTTGCGGGTTCGGTTGGTGCTGCAGGTGTGTCGTTTCGTAGTTTTGACGAGGCGTTCGATGCGTTGGCCACCATGGCTCGCACGGAACGTTTGATTGTTGTGATTGACGAGTATCCCTATCTCGCCCAATCGAATCCCGAGATCAGCTCGTTGCTGCAAGACAAGATCGATCACTTGTACAAAGAGACCAAGCTCATGCTTATCCTGTGCGGCTCGTCTCTTTCGTTTATGGAGGAACAGGTGTTGGGCTACGAGAGCCCACTATACGGTAGGCGTACGGCCCAGTTTAAGATCTTGCCGCTCGATTTTATGACGACCCTCGGCCTGTGGCAGAGCATGGGTCGCGAAGACGCTGCAGTTTGCTATGGCATGACGGGCGGCATTCCTGCATATATCGAGAAAGTCGATCCTGCCGCACCGCTCAAGGACAACATCAAACGTCTTTTTCTTACTCCTACGGGCTATCTCTTTGAGGAGCCGAGTAACCTGCTATTGCAAGAGTGCCGCAATCCCGAGCAATATGATGCAATCGTGCAAGCAATTGCTCAGGGGCGCTCGAAGATCTCAGAGATTGCGAGCTCTACGGGAATCCCTGCGAGCAACGTAAAGAGCTATGTGGATAAGCTGGCGTCGCTTGGGATTGTCGAGCGCGAGCTGCCCCTAAACGAGACGAGCAATAAGCGAGCCGTGTATCTGCTGAGCGATCAGATGTTTAGGTTCTGGTACAAGTTTGTGCCGCAGAACATTGGGCTGATTCAAAACGATATGGCCGAGATGGCGTATAAGCGCATTGAGCCGCACGTATCGGATTACATGGGTACGGTCTTTGAGCTCATATGCAGACAATACGTGTACGAACTCGCGCGGGCGGGCCAGCTCGATGTGGTTCCGGCGAGCGTCGGGCGCTGGTGGGGGACGGATAATCGCACGCATACGCAGGAAGAAATCGACTTGATTGTTGACGATGGCGAGGGCGCTGCGCTGTTTGCGGAGTGCAAATGGCGCAATGAACCGGTGGGCGAGGATGTTCTGGAAAAGCTCTTGTACCGAAGCGAGCTCTTTAGGCGGCAGCATAAAAGCTACGTGATCTTCTCGAAGCGTGGCTTTACGCAAGGATGTCAGGAAGCTGCGGCGAGCAGGGGAGATGCCAAGCTGATTTCGTTTGCCGAGATGTGTGAGCGGGATAACGCTGCTCGGGGGTAAAGCCTGTCCTCGAATGGCTGGAACGGGGCCCTCTGTTGTCGTGCTAGTTGCCAGCGGAATGCCGGTGGAAAGCGTGTCCCAGATTTCGGCCCCAGAGTGGGATGTCGTTTCCGAATCGGCTCTCAAGCGGAAATTGCATCCCGGAACGAGCGCTCAGACTGGGACGCACTTTCCGGATCGGCCTTCAAGCGGAAGCTGCGTCCCGGATTCTGGCTCCAGAGTGGGATGCCGTTTCCGGTTGAGGTATCTGGCGGAAGCTGTATCCCGGAATCGAGCTTCAGAGTGGGACGTGCTTTCCCGTCAGGAGCTCAAGTGGAAACTGCGTCCCGGATTCAAGCCTCGGAATGGGACGTGCTTTCCGAATGGGCTTCAAGCGGAAACTGTGTCCCAGAATCGACATGGCTTCAAGTGGAAAGCGCGTCTTAGAATGCCGCGCCGGCGTTTTTGGCGGTCGTGGTTGGAAAGGGGAGCATTGCCTACGCGCGCGACGACGGCGTGGCGGTGATTCCCATGGCGGCACTTGGGGCATAGTGGTTTTGCGGGGCGCCGGGCCTTCATTACCGAAAATCCATTTGGTAAACCAGATGCTCGCGGATAGAATAAAGTCGACGGCAGCCCAAATAGTGAAGAGCTGGGCAGCGCCGTTGCTTGGTCAAGAGGTCAGTGCCTTAATGGCAGCGACTTGTTATGCTTCGAATGCTGCTTGAGTGCCTCGGAAAGTTCGATAAGCGCCGTGAAGAGCGAGACCAAAGCAGCCAAGAGCTCTACGAGCTCTGATGGGCCCGGGATGACCGCTGATTCAAGTCACCGGGCCTAAATCTTTTTCACACATTCGAATAGGCGGGCGACTCTTTTGGGGCTGTCTGCGTGGCGCGTGCCTGGTGCATGGCACTGCATCCCGCTTTTGCGTCCGCACGGGCGGCTACGCTTACCGCAACGTAGCCATTCGTGGAAAGGACGGATGCCATGTCGATGGATAAAACTGGGTTCGTGAGCGTTGGCGCCGAGATCGAGGACGAGGTGATGCCCGATCGCGTCGTGTTTAGCATCTGCTTTGGGGGAAGCTTCGATACCAAGGAGGCGTGCCTGAACGACTACAACGCCGATCGCGTTAAGGTCGCTGCGGCATTGGTGCCCTTTGGTTTGGATGACGAGCTAACGTGTCGCGGTTACGCCTGCTACGCGCGAACGACACGCAGAAAGGCGACGATCACTGGCTATAGCTACCATGCCTACGGCACAATCGCCGCGTCGATTGACGCCGTCGATGTCGCCGCTATATGGACGGCTCTTAACACCTGCGGTTCGCGCGCCGACATGAGCGTAGGTTTTGATCTAGCCGACCGGCGTGCTGCCGAGGATGCCCTCATCGCCCGCGTCGTCAAGCGAGCCCGCAACAATGCGCAGGCGCTTGCGGCGGCATCGGGTTCTAAGCTGGATGGCGTCAAGCATATCTCCTACAACAGTCAGCTTGGCAGCATGGATCGGCTTTGCTATGCAAGTGCGGCCGATTTTGCGCTCGGAGCTCCTGCGGGATCGGCTGATTCCAAGGTGACGGTGCTGGAGCCAGAGCCTATCGAGGTCGAGTGCTCCGTGGATGTGGAATGGTGGCTGGAGTAGAGGGGCGAGCCCGGGCGAGCCCCGGACTTCGTAACCGAAATTCCATTTGTTAAACCTGGCGCCCGTGGGTAAAATAAAGTCGACGGCAGCCCAAGTGGTGGAATGCTGGGCAGCGCCGTTACTTCGATTAAGGGGTCAATGCCTTAACGGCGTCGACCCCTCTTCTTTTGCTTCGTACGCTGCTTAAGTGCCTCGGAAAGTCCGATAAGCGCCGTGAGGAGCGAGACCAAAGCGGTCAGGAGCTTCACGAAATCAATCAGATCGGTCATGGGCATCACCTCCCGTCGCATGGAGGGCGCTGCCCGGCACATGGAACTGCCGTCAACAACTGCCATTCTATCAAAGCGCGGTCATAAATACGAATATATGTTCGATAATAACAGCAACGTGATTCTCTCAAAGTGTGGCTTTACGCAAGGATGCCGGAAAGCCGTGCTGTGCGATTTCATGTCCGCGCGGGCGCCTATCCTTACGGCAATGTAGCCGCCTATGTAACGAGCGGCAGTTGACGGAGAAAGGCCCTGACCGTGCCAGACAAAAAGACGCCGGGTATCTCGGCTATCGATACGACGAACTTTGCGCGCCAGATTGTGCTGGACTTTGAGTTTGCGCCGGTGCCAAAGCAGCGCCAGCGCCGTGGGCTGCGCAACGAGATTATCGAGGTCAGCGCCGTCAAGCTCGATTACCACGGCAACGTTATGGGCGAGTTCTCGCAGTTTGTGCAGACGGAATTTGCCGAAGGCGTTGCGTTTCCCGTCCGCGAGCTCACAGGGATATCGGCCGTGGACACCGCGATGGCCGATCCGCTCTATGTGGTGATCAAAAGGCTCGGCGATTGGATCGGTCGCTACTCCGCCCAGATAGTTTGCTGGAGTGGGACGGACCGTCGACAGCTTTTGACCGAGTGCCAGGCAAAGCACATCGACCTTTCCGCATTTCCTACGGACTGGGCCGACCTGCAGGCGTTTTACACCTCGATCATGGACGTGGGCAGCCACGGGTGCGTCTCTTTGAGTGACGCGGCAACGTGATTTGACATCGAGTTCGACGAGTCGACGGGTCACGCCCATAGCGCTCTGGCCGATGCGCGCGTAACCGCCAGGTTGCTCAAGCAGGTGATGGAGGGGGACTATCACGTGAGTCCGCACGCCCAGGAGATCCGCCAGCGGTGGGGGATGGGCGAGCGATCCCAGACGCGCCTTTCCAAGAAGTGTCCCGAGCTGGGCGACCTGCTGCTGAAGCTGAAGGCGGAGGGGAGGTAGGCGGGTGCCCATTGGGCGCAAGCAGAAGGAATGGTTGCGGGAAGGATTCCAGAATCAGCATCAGAGGGCTGTGCTTGAGATGCTATTCAAGGACACGCTGACGCCCGCCGAGACCAGGCAGGTCAAGAGTATGGACACCGAGATGGCATCCATTGTCGAAGAACGGCTTGCTAACATGATTCGCTGGATGGGCAGGCATAGACCCGTGACGCTGTGCGCGTTATCGTTCACAATGAGGCGTACAGGCTGCCAGAGGCGAACAGTTTCGACGAGGTTCTGAGCAACTGCATCGTTGAGATTATCGAGTAGTTCTACGAAGAGGGATTTGGCGGCGTAGAGCAATCTGATTTTACGCGTTTGCAGGAGGAAGCCGGTATGGCAGACGAACTTGTTTTTAGTGGTGGCGAGATAGTCTACACCATGTCTCAACTGCCCAAAGTTACATCTGCGCCGCTGAACGGTAGCGCCGTACTGGTCGGTTTTAAGGACGCTCCCGATGGGGAGGAGGTCCTCTTTGATTTTGACCCTCGGGCTGAAAAGGCTACGAAGCTCGACTATGAACTTGCAGCCGTTAGCGGGCTCCTCACGGGCGCGTTGAATATCCTTTGGCAGAAAGACTTCAACCTAGAGGGTGCCAAAGAGTGGGGCGACGAGAAGGTTGGCAAATTCGTTCTTACGATTGCCAAGTCTGCGGGTATGGCAAAGGCAGATGCAACTCTAGAAGACGCTATTCGCTTTCTAGAGAAAGAGTTTCCTCTTGCCGCGGACAAGCTGACTGCCGAGTTTGGCGGCGGGCTCCAACATCATCTGCGGGATTTCTCGCACCACCCGAGTTTGGTTGGCCTTGCGTGTTCGATCCTCTCGCAATTCACGGGCAAAGGCTATGGTACCGATACAGCCGGCCGGTTTGTCGCCTTTGACCTGCCTGCCGCCGCCTTCGATCCCGACTGCCCTCTTATAGGCAGGAACGTTCCAGAGAAGATCGCGTTTGGCACTCTGTTCTGGGCGATGCATCTCGTGAGCGACATGGCGGGGTCTAGTTCAAACCCCGGTAAGGGGACGGGCATTCCCGGCGTCGTGCTGTCCCTGCTAAAGGAGCTCTCCTCCCTGCCTGTTTTTCAAGACATGCAGATTGCCTATAAGGGCGAGGATATTCGCATTCAGCAATGGATCTCAAAGCTGTTTAACGGAACGGCGTTCAAAACCGAGGACGGCAAGCCCATTCGTTTCGACCTTCGGACGGAAGTCGGCCTTCTCGACCAAGCTTTAAGCCAGGTGCCAGCAGTCGTGGCCAACGAGGTTATCGTTCGTTGTCTCTACATGCTTTCAAGGCTCAAGGCCGAGCTAGAACGTTGCGAAGTGAGCAAGGTTTCCGGCTTGCACAAGCTCAAGGCTTCGCATTTTATGCCCTACAACAGCAGAGCTCTCGCCCGCATGGTCACGGTTTCGAGCACTTCGTTCGTTTTGGCGAATCTAGCGACGGCGGCGGTCAGGGCGGGTATCGAATGCGAGGGGAACAAGGTCGTGTTCGCCCAGAAGCTCTTCTTGCGAATAAACTACGTTGGAGTTGGACGCCTTGCGTTTGCCCTCCATGCCGACTGGGGCTATATGGCGGAGGAAATGTCCGAGGCTTGGACTGAGCGCGCCAGGCGCCGCCAGGATATCTTCGATGGATTTCACTTTTATAGCCTAGATAGAGAAACGACGAGGATTGCCTTCTCGCTGAAGCTTGCCGCCATCAACTACGACTGCGGGAACGAGAAGAACGAAGTGCGCAAAGGGCAAAAGAGGAGCTGGGCCCGCGCGTGGCAGGATTCGGTCGCGGATGGCCTAGGCATTGATGCAGACGGCTACTTTTTGAGCGAGGAAGATGCGTACGGAGCCCTTGAGACAGTTTCGCGGCGGCGAGGAGGTAAAGTGCGTGCCTTGCTTGTTGCACAGGAGTTGGTTGAGTTTCGCCCCTATTCCCAGATGGGAGATGAAGAGAAGAAGGAATACAAAGGTTTGAAGGAGAGTGGATCTTGGGTTAAACACGAATTTCCCAGGAGACAAGACGCGGTTGATTTGGACGCCATACGTTCTCTCGAGAAACGTTGCGGGACACGCTTCCGCGAGCTTTCAGGTACATTGCCAAAGCTTTTGGTGGGCGGCGTCATTGTCGTGGCGTCGGCCGTAGGCGCAGGAGGGGCGGCCGCGGTACTCGCTCCGGATATTGCTGTCGGTATCTTCGGGGGCTCGTTTGTCGGCCTTCACGGGGCTGCGCTTGTCAATGCGAGCCTTGCTGCAGCTGGCGGTGGGGCCTTGGCCGCCGGCGGCATGGGCATGGCCGGTGGCACTGCTTTGATTACGGGCGGCGGCGCCGCGCTTGGTCTATTGGGCTCCGGCGGCGTTGCTTTGGCGGCATCGATGGGGGAGAACTACGCGCAATTCGTGCTCGTCGAATGTTCCAGGCTCCTTGCTTTTCTTGATGTGGCAACTGACCGCTGTCCGCATGAAGGGGCCATTTTGGTGCGGAAGGCGGTCGAGGCCGTGCAGCGTAGCATCGCTGGTGTTGAGGAAGATGTCGAGAAGGAGAATGGAAAGGGGGACCGCAGGGATAGCAGGTTGCTTAAGCAGTTGAAGAGGGGTCTTGGGTATTTGACTTCAACCCTTAAGCGAATCGAGAAGATACAGAAGCACCTTGGTGCCGCCGGTGAGAGCGAGCCGCCCAACAGCTTGCCGGCAACAAGTGATGAATAGGTTCAGGCAGTCTGGCTGCAATTCTATGCCATTAGCGCCCTCGCCCAAGCTGGCGTCATGCTTACCCATCTCTTTGTGGAACGTGATAAGTGTGTTAGCGGCTTGCTCGGTGTCTTTTTGAGTTGCCGACTAGTTCTCGTCGAGCTCCTTCAGGCGGGAGAGACGACAGTTCAGAATGTTATTCTCCCTTCTTATTTGCGTTAATTACTTGTCTATCCATCTGTGCTAGACGGTTATTAGTTTTCAGTCCTTTGCTAGAATCAAAGGCGCATTTGTATTGCATCATGCAATCGCGGAGGTTCCCATGAAGTACGCCGACCTTATCGACGGAGAAGCAACCCCGAGCGAGCTCAGAAGCTTCCTCGTGGACGGCGAGAACGTGGCAGTAACCGTCCGCATTCCCAAGAACATGCGCGACGCCGCTAGGGAGGCGGCTGCTCTCAATGGCGTTAGCTTCACGTCTCTCGTAAAGACGAGCCTCATCGAGTATCTGTCCAAGAAGGAGAAGTAACGATGGCAGACAGCGACGATCTCATCAAGGCCGTTGGCGCTAATATTCAGGAGAAGGCATCCCTTATCTGGAGCGCTGCCGACACCCTGCGCGGTCCCTACAAGCCGCATGAGTACGGCCTGGTTATCCTTCCTATGACCGTCATCAAGCGCTTTCATGATTGCCTCGCTCCCACACACAATGCTGTTCTCGCCGCTGCCGAGAAATACAAGACACTTGCCGTGAAGGACGGCTTTCTGCGCGAAGCCTCTGGATACCCCTTTTACAACACCTCTAAGTTCACCTTCGAGACACTTAAGGCCGACCCGGAGAACATCGAGGATAACTTCAAGGACTACATCAACGGGTTCTCGGACAACGTGCAGGACATCCTGGCGCGCATGAAGTTCGCCGACCAGATCGAACGCCTCTCCGACCCGGATGCCCCGCTGCTCTACCAGATTATCTGCGACTTCTGCAAGCCGCAGGCCGATATGTCTCCCGATAAGATCCGTGCGGTGGATATGGGCTATATCTTCGAAAATCTCATCCAGCGCTTCTCTGAGTCTTACGACGAGGATGCTGGCGCCCACTTTACGAGCCGCGATATCGTGTACCTTATGACCGACCTGCTCATCCAGGCAGACTCGCACGTCTTCGAAGGCGATTGCATCACCAAGACGGTCTACGATCAGACCATGGGCACCTCGCAGATGCTCGGTTGCACCGAGGAACGCCTACGCCAGCTCGACGCCGATGCTCATGTGACCTGCTACGGCCAGGAATTCAACCCGTTTACCTTCGGCATCGCGAAGGCGAGCGCGCTCATTCGCGGTGAGGACGACGCTAACATGCGCTTTGGTGATACCCTGTCCGCCGACAAGTTCGAGGGCTTCAAGTTCGACTACTGCATCTCCAACCCTCCGTTCGGAGACCCGTGGAACCCACAGGCCGCTGCGGTGGAGAAGGAGTTCAAGACCGCCGGCGGCGGGCGCTTCCCGGTTGAGAAACTCCCAGCCAAGGGCGACGGCCAGATGCTCTTCGTGCTCAACGGGCTGTCGAAGCTCAAGGACGATGGTGTGATGGCAATCATCCAAGACGCCAGCCCGCTCTACAAAGGCAAACCCGGCAGCGGCGAGGACGGCATCCGCCGCTACGTGCTGGAGAACGACTGGCTCGACGCCATCGTGCAGCTGCCCTGCGACTCGTTCTACAACACCGGCATCGCAACCTATGTGTGGCTCTTCAGCAAGGCAAAGGCGCCGGAGCATCGTGATCACGTGCTGCTCATCGACGCCTCCCGGTGCTTCGAGAAGCGCCGCAAGGGCATCGGCGACAAGAAGAACGACATCACCAAGCCCTGTCGCGACCTCATCGTGCAGGCGTACTCCGAGTATCGCGATGCCACCTGGGTGGGTACCGGCTCCAACGGGCAGGAGGTCTCCGTCGAGGCGCGCCTAATGGAGACGGTCGAGTTCGGTTTCAACCGTGTGGCCGTGGAGAGCCCCGTCGTTGATGAGAAAGGAGGTCCCGTCCTTAACAAGCGCGGGAAAATGCAGGCGGACAAGGCCAAGGAGGACACCGAGGACATCCCGCTCACGCAGGATATCGATGCCTATATCGAGCGCGAGGTGCGCCCGTACAACAAGTACGCCTGGGTGGACAAGAAGAAGACCAAAGTGGGCTACACCATCCCGTTCACGCGCGTGTTCTACAAGTACGCCGAGCTCGAGCCTGCCGATGAGATCGCCAAGCGCATCTTAGAGCACGAAAAGACGCTCGAGGAGAGCCTCGAGGCCCTCTTCGGAGAGGTGCGTTAGCGATGCGGGAGATGAAGGACAGCGGCGTCGAGTGGCTTGGCGAGGTGCCCGCGGAATGGGGCTTCGATAGGCTTGGCGGCTTCTTTTCGTTGAGAAGCGAAAAGGTATCAGACGAAGATTACGCTCCTCTGTCTGTGACCAAGGGCGGAGTAGTGCCTCAGCTGTCTCATGTCGCAAAGAGCGATGACCATGCGAATCGTAAGTTGGTCTGCAAGGGTGACTTTGCTATCAACAGCCGTTCGGATCGTCGCAATTCCTGCGGTTTTGCTTCTCAGGACGGATCGGTTTCGCTTATCAACACTATTTGCGTTCCGCGCGGAGAGATCGAATCGCGCTATTTCGGCTACTTGTTCGACAGCTGGGGGTGCGGACGATTTCTTGGACCGCGCCTAGGCGTATCCAAGCTTCCTGCGGTACTCCATCGGGCTCAGCCACCCGAGGGACTTCTTGATCCGCTCCTCACGATAGTACACGAGGTAGGCCTCGAGCCTTCCCATGAA